>NZ_CP006965.1:1305161-1631451 GCF_000517445.1 Thermococcus paralvinellae
AAATGCACGAATGGGCTTTAGCTGATGGAATTGTAAGAACTGCTATCGAATTCGCTAGACAGCATGGAAAAGACAAGATTCTTGGTATTAGAGTTGTTCTTGGTGAATTGCAGGACGTTAATGAAGAAATTCTAAAGTTCGCAATTGATGAAATTAAAAAAGGAACAATAGCTGAGGAAGCGGAGATCGAGTTTGTGGTCGAAGAGGCCGAGTTCAAATGCAGAAACTGCGATCATGTATGGAAACTTAAGGAAATTAAAGACAGATTTGATGAAAGGATAAAGGAAGACATTCACTTTATTCCAGAAGTCGTTCATGTATTTGTAAGCTGTCCTAAATGTGGAAGCAGAGACTTTGAAGTTGTGAAGGGAAGGGGAGTTTACGTTGAGGCTATAAAGGTCGAAGGTGAGGAACAATGATTGACCCAAGAATAAAGGCCATTGAAGCGAGGCTTGAGAAGGTTAAAAGAGTAATCCCAGTCGTAAGTGGCAAGGGAGGAGTGGGAAAGTCATTGACATCAACAACTTTAGCATTAGTCCTAGCTGAAAAAGGATATAAAGTTGGTCTTCTTGATTTGGACTTTCATGGAGCAAGCGACCACGTGATTTTAGGATTTGAGGCAAAAGAGTTTCCAGAGGAGGATAGAGGAATAGTTCCCCCAGAAGTTCATGGGATAAAGTTCATGAGCATCGTTTTTTATTCAGAGGATAAACCAACACCTTTAAGGGGACACGAGATTAGCGATGCTTTAATAGAGCTTCTGGCAATCACAAGATGGGAAGATTTGGATTTCCTAATCATAGACATGCCCCCTGGAATGGGCGACCAATTCTTAGATGTCCTTAGGTTCCTAAAAAGAGGAGAATTTCTGGTTGTTGCTACACCCTCAAAGCTTGCTGTGAATGTTGTCAGAAAGCTACTTGAACTTCTCAAAGAACAGAATCTTAAGATAATTGGCATCGTTGAAAATATGAAGCTAGACGACGAAAAAGACATCCAAAATCTTGCCGAAGAGTTTGGAGTTCCATACCTGGTTGGCATTCCGCTTTACAGGGATTTAGATGGAAAAATTGGCAATGTTGGAGAGCTTTTAAATAGTGAATTTGCAGAAAAGATAAGAGAAGTCGCTGGAAAGCTCTGACTTCATTTTATTTTTGGTGATAAAAATGCTTGAGGACTTCCTTAAAGGTGCAGAAAAAGTTGTAGTCTGTGGCATCGGCAACGATGTCAGAGGAGATGACGCTTTTGGGGTTATAGTTGTCGAGGAGCTGAAAAACAGAATAAAAAGCGATAAAGTTATCATCCTTAACTGTGGAGAAGTCCCAGAGAGCTATCTCGGCAAAATAATCAACGAAAACCCTACACACGTTATCTTTATAGATGCTGTTGACTTTGGAGGCAAACCTGGAGAGATTGTAATTGCAGACCCAGAGGGGACTTTGGGAGAAAGTTTTTCAACTCATAGACTTCCGCTCAAGCTTTTAGTTGGCTACTTAAAGCAAAACATAAACGCAAAGTTCATCTTAATTGGATGTCAGCCAAAGCAGCTGGGTCTTTTTGTAGAGATGAGTGAGGAAGTAAGGAAGAGTGCAGAAAAATTGGTTGAAATTCTGGCTCAAGAGTTGAAGTTTTAACTTCTTTTCTCCAAAATTTTATCCAAAAAACTTTAAAATAGGCATACTCAACTTTCTTTACGAGCTTTTTAAGAGCCTTAAAAACTTAGGAGGTGCTTAAAGTGAGAGAGATTATAGGCAAAGTAAAGGAGAAAACAAATATCCCTGTTTATGAGAGAACGATAGAGAACGTTGTGAGCGCAGTTCAAGCGAGCAGTGACATATGGAGAATTGTAGATTTAAGTGAGGAGCCTTTACCTTTAGTCGTTACAGTTCTTGAGACGCTGAAGGAGTTTGGCTATGTGGAGTTCAGAGATGGAGTATTTTTGACAGAGAAAGGCAAGAAATTTGCTGATGAGTATGGAATCGGTAAAAGAGAGGACTACACATGCCCTCACTGTGAAGGAAAAACTGTTAATATTGATGCCTTTAGCGAGCTTCTTGAGCAGTTTAAGGAGATAGTTAAAGACAGACCACAGCCAAAACATGAATTTGATCAGGCATATGTGACTCCCGAAACTACGGTAGCGAGAATCATTCTCATGCACACGAGAGGAGATTTAGAGAACAAGGAAGTTTTCGTTCTCGGAGATGATGATTTAACTAGCATTGCTCTAATGCTTTCAGGCTTGCCAAAGAGAATAGCCGTTTTAGACATTGACGACAGGTTAACCAAGTTCATCGAGAAAACTGCGGATGAACTTGGCTACAGCAATATTGAGATTTTCACATTCGATTTAAGAAAGCCCCTACCAGATTATGCACTTAGAAAGTTTGATACATTCATAACAGACCCACCAGAGACAGTTGATGCCATAAGAGCTTTCGTTGGTAGAGGAATTGCAACGCTCAAAGGTCCAGGCTGTGCTGGCTACTTTGGAATAACAAGAAGAGAAAGCTCTCTTGATAAGTGGAGAGAGATTCAAAAGCTCCTCTTAAATGAGTTCAACGTTGTCATAACCGACATAATCAGAAACTTTAATGAATATGTAAACTGGGGCTATGAAGAGGAGACAAGGGCTTGGAAATTGCTTCCAATGAAGGTTAAACCTACATACAACTGGTACAAGAGCTACATGTTTAGAATTCAGACTCTTGAGGGTTCAAAAGGGTACGAAGAAGAAATTAAAGATGAAGACATTTACAATGACGAAGAGGCTTCAACTACTTGACCTTTCCATTTTTGCTTTTCTTTGCTTTACTTCCTATTTGACTCTTCTTAGGCAATTGCCGAAACATTTATAATCACAAAAGGAGAAAAACATACCATGCTTGAGAAGGAAAAGGAAGCTTTGGCTAAGAGAATTGCAGGGGAGATTACACTTTCTTCAGACCCCGGAAAAACCATGCGCAAGTGGAGAGAGATTTTCGGAATTAGCCAGACAGAACTAGCCGAGTATTTAGGAGTTTCTTCTTCGGTTATTAGCGATTATGAGGGCGGTAGAAGAAAAAGTCCCGGTGCTTCCACAATAAGAAAGTTCGTCGAGGCTTTACTTGAAATCGACGAAAAAAGAGGAGGAAACGTAATCAAGGCTTTCAGCAAAACACTTGGAAGTGAGTTTCCAACAAGCGCCATTCTTGACATTAGGGAATTTGCTCTCCCTGTGACCGTAAAAGACATAGTTGACGCTGTTAAAGGAGAAGTTGCTGCCAACATTGACCTACTTGATAGACGGATTTATGGATACACTGTTGTGGACAGCATCCAGGCAATTCTCGAAATGAGCAGTGAAGAATTCCTCAAGCTGTATGGCTGGACAACGGAGAGGGCTTTGGTTTTCACAAAGGTAACAACTGGGAGAAGTCCTATGATTGCTATTAGAGTCCAGGGACTAAAGCCAGCTGTTGTAGTGCTACATGGAGTTAAGAGACTTGATGAGCTGGCAGTTAAAATAGCTGAGAAGGAGAGGGTTCCATTAGTGGTCTCAAAAGTGGAAAGTGAAAGTGAGCTAATAATGAACCTCAGAAAGCTTGTAGAAAAGAGGGAAAAAGAACTCTGAATCAAAAAGGTAGCTCCTTCATTCTCCATATGTTTTGGTTAGCCAACCTTTCTAATCTGTTCTTCATATGAAGCAGAACTTCGCTGAGGATTTTCCCGTTGTCATAATTGTCCACAATCGCTTTAAGCTCTTCCTTTGGTTTTTTCTTCAGCTCTTTTGCTATTTCAATCATTCGTGGATATGCTCTTATTATGTTGTCTACAATTGTGATATCGGCCATTCTGGCGCTCCTCGAAAGGGGATTTAGGTCAATCGTGATGACGAACTTGCCCATTGCAACCAATGCCTCAGTTCTGTCACCATCCTCCAATGGTACAACAACAACGTCAGCTTTCCATATACCATTCTCATCAACTTTTCCTCTCTCGCTTTCAAGATTTGGAATTCTCTTGGTTGGATTTATGCCCAAAAGCTCAACCTCTGGGTCAACTTCTCTCAACGCTTCTGCTATCGCTTTAACTCTCCCTTCTGTGCGGTAGAAGAGATTTATCTCAATCTTTGCATTGAGAACCTTTGCCAATTCAATAGTTTCTTTAGGAACTAACGCAGCCACATTACCGTTTACAGAGAGAACAGGATACTTAGCTAGTAAAAGCTTAGCAACCGCTGCTCTCATGGCTTTTTCTGCTGGTTCAATGGTTTTTTCGCCAATGAGATAGTCAAAAGCCTCTCCTCTACCATGAGCTATTAATCCAGCTGTTGCTAAAATCCCTTTTTCCAAAGCTTCTTCAAGCTTGTGCCGATAATAAAGGCTCCAATATCTGGGATGGGATTTGGGCACTTTGAATTCAGCCATTGTATCACCTAGTAGAAAGTGACCAGTAAGAAGTTAATAAGGATTTACCACTCTCTCCTCCTATCACCGAAGAAAAATTTCATAAAGCCTGAGAACTCCTCTCCTCTAAAGTCTTCATAGAGCTGGTTTGTCTCTTCGGAGGTTAACCATTCAATGTCTTCAGGTATTCCCTCTGTAAATATATATTCAATTTCATCTCCTTTTCTAGCAATGTTGAGCGTGTATATTTTCTTCCCAAGCTCCTGAGCAATTTTAATTTCGTTTACAACCAAAGAGGTGAATTTACCAATTATTGCAACTGCAACAAAAAGTTCTGCATCTTTTATCATGTGGCTTGTTCCTTTAAGCCCATAGTCTGAAGGAAGAATAACATTATTTGAACCAAGCTTTTCTTCAAGAATTTCAAGAATGACCTTTTCTGTCTGGGTATGATAAATTATAGTGGGCTCGCTTAGATAGATTAAGGGCCCAAATTTTTCTTTTTTCTTTCTTTTCAGAAATCCAAACATTTGATCACCTCAGGTGGGGATAAAACGTCGTCATGGCTCTTTGAGGCTCGGCTGGGATGACACTCATCATCGGATATTCTTGTATATAACTCTGATTGCTCTTAAAACTTTTCCATAGAACTAAAGCCCAAGAAGTTTTAACTAACTTTCAATAATATCCTTCAAAATATTCTCAACATCTTCTCTCCTTCTCACCAGATTCTGCCTTGTGATTTCATTTCCTTCTTTGAGATAAATCAGTGTGGGCACATTCATGACATCGAACTTTTCCGCAAGCCAGAGATGTTTTCCCACGTCGACCTCCCAGAACTCCACTTCCTTATACTCCTCGCTCAGCTCGTGCATAAACGGTTCAATCATCCTACACGGCGGACAGCCAGGAGAAGAAAACCAAAGGAGGGCATATTTTGCCCTCTCAACTTTTCCAAAGTCTCCATCAAACTCTCTAATCATCTTAACCACCTCAAATCTTAGCTTTTTTCAAAAGCAAGGAGTTTGTAACGACACTTACGCTGCTCAATGACATAGCTCCAGCAGCCCATTCTGGTCTGAACTGGATTCCAAAGAGAACATAGGCCAGTCCAGCGGCGAAGGGTATTAGGATGGTGTTGTAGAACATCGCCCAGAAGATGTTCTGCTTAATCTTTGAGAGCGTCTTTTGGCTGAGCTTTATTGCCCTAACCACATCTCTTAAGTCGTTTTTAATCAAGACGATGTCTCCGCTCTCCATTGCTATGTCGGTTCCAGAGCTTACTGCTATGCCTATGTCAGCTTGAGCCAAAGCGGGAGCATCGTTTATACCATCCCCGACAAAAATGACCACTTCTCCCTTCTCCTGAAGCTTTTTCACTTCATTTGCTTTATCCTGGGGCAAAACTTCCGCTAAAACGTAATCTATGTTGAGCTGTCTAGCTATTGCTTCTGCAGTTCTTCTATTGTCGCCGGTAATCATTCCAACTTTCTTGCCCATTTTGTGAAGCTCTTCTATTGCTTCTCTCGCACCTTCTTTGATTGTGTCCGCTATTCCAATAACTCCTACTATTTTTCCGTCAATTGCCACTATTATTGCCGTTTTAGCTTCATCTTCAAGCTTAAGGAGAGCTTTTTCAACCTCTCCTTCTATTGAATAACCATTCTCTTTGAACAGCTTTCTATTTCCGGCCAAGATTTCCTTCCCATCCACTACGGCTTTTACTCCCTTGCCGGTTATTGCCTCAAAGCTTTGGGGCTCTTTACCCTCTAATCCGAGCTCTTGAGCTTTCCTAACTATGGCCTCTCCTAGTGGGTGCTCTGAGCGCTTTTCAGCTGAAGCTACTAAGCTCAAAAGCTCTTTCTCATCCATGCCAAAAGTCACTACATCTGTAACTTCAGGCGTCCCCTTTGTTAGCGTCCCCGTCTTATCGAAGAGAACTATTGTGGCTTTCCTCGCTATTTCCAGTACTTCACCATTCTTGATTAAAATCCCCATTTCGGCACCTTTACCCATTCCAACGGTTAAAGCCGTTGGAGTTGCCAAGCCAAAGGCACATGGGCAGGCAATCACCAAAACGCTGAGCAGTGTTGTGAAGGCGAAGAGCAGAGGCTGGTCAGCTATGAAGTACCAGTATCCAAAGGAGATTAGTGCTATTGTCAAAACGGTTGGAATGAAGTATGTAACGACTTTGTCTGCTAATCTCTGAATCGGTGGTCTTGTATTTTGTGCCTCCTCAACGAGCTTAATTATTTGTGCCAAAACTGTGTCTCTTCCGACCCTCTTTGCCTCAATTTTAAGCACGGAGTTCTTGTTAATCGTTCCGCCGATAACCTCGTCGCCCTTCTTCTTCAAATTTGGAATTGGTTCTCCAGTGATCATCGATTCATCGACGTAGCTTTCTCCCTCAATTACAATTCCATCGACTGGAATCCTCTCTCCAGGTTTGACTATGACAATATCGCCAACTTTAACTTCGCTTATTGGAACTTCAATCTCTTTTCCATCCCTAATTACGGTTGCCTTTTTAGCTTGAAGGCCCATGAGCTTTTTAATTGCCTCACTCGTTCTTCCTTTGGCCAAGGTCTCTAAGTAGCGTCCAAGCAGGAGAAAGGCCATTAGCAAAACGCTTGCCTCATAAAAGTTGAACTCCCTTGGAATAATTCCTATTGTAGCTAAAACGCTTGCAAAATAAGCAGAACCAATTCCCATGGAGTACATGACTTCCATGTTTAAGCTTTTGTGCTTTAATGAATTGAGAGCCTTTCCAAAGATATCCCTTCCAGCGTAGATTATTGCCAGAGTTGCCAGCAGGAATTGAATGTAAATTAAGTTGGGAATTTCAATCCCGAATCTGTGAAGCTGCATTGAGGCGAAGAGAGGTATTCCTATTCCCCAAGCAACGGCAAGTTTTTTCTTCATTTCCCTTATGTGCTTCTCTCGAACTTCTTTTTCTACGTCATGGCTTTCTTCACCTTCAACTCCCAAGAATTGGTAGCCAACCTCTTCAATTGCTCTCTTAATGTCTTCCATGCTTACTAAACTTGGATCATAGCTTACTTTAGCCTTCTCAGTTGCTAAATTGACTTGGGCATCTAAAACCCCAGGGAGCTCTTTAAGAGCTACTTCAATGGTTTTAACACACATTGCACAGGTCATTCCACCGATTTTTATTATCGCGTCTCTCTTTTCCCTGACCACCTGGTAACCAAGCTCTTCAATCGTCTTTATAATCTGATTTAGGCTGACCTTTGACTCATCGAAGTCAACGTAAACATTTTCAGAGTTTAAATTGACTCTGGCGTCTTTAACGCCATCAAGCTCTTTTAGAGCTGTTTCTATAGTTTTAACGCACATGGCACAGGTCATACCGTTGACTTTAAGCGTGAGCTTCATAACTACCACCAATATTTACTCAACAGTAGGTCTTAAGGAGATTATTTTTATCAAAGTGTAAATATTAACCGAAGAATTTTTATATTTTGAAAACAAATAACTGTCGGTGTTTATCATGGTAAAGTTGGACGAACTGGATTTGAAGTTAATATACCTTCTTATGGACAACTCCAGATTAAGCATCTCTGAGCTTGCAGAGAGACTAGGCGTTAGCAGACCGACGGTAAAAGCTAGACTGGAACGTCTTGAGAAGGAGGGGGTTATTCAGCGTTATACAATCAAACTTAACCCTGAACTCCAGAGGGCTCACAACGTCGTTGCCCTGATAATCAAAACGGACGAGCCCGAGAAGTTACAGGAGTTTGAGGAAATCATCGAGATCAACCGCTTCACGAGCAAAAAGTACCTCATAAAAGTAGCTGTCGAGGACATGGAAGGACTGAGAAACGTCATAGAAGGAGCAAATTTTGAGGTGCTCGAGATAATGCCTATTCTCGAGAGTATCGAGAAAGAGCACCCTCCCAAGGTTAAGGTGCCATTCAAGTGCGACTACTGTGGAAAAGAAATTGTCGGAGAGCCGATAGTTTACAAGTACCACAATAGAGTTTACTTCTTCTGCTGTCCTACCTGTTTGAGAGAATTCAAGAGAACGAGGGAAAACATAGAGAAGTTCAAGCTAAAAGAGCACGAGGTAGAGCATACTCATGAACACCATGAACATTAGCAAAAAAGAAATGATTTAGAGCGAGGTTCATTCACTCTTCATCTTCTTCAATGCCCATCGCTCTTTCGCAGAATTCGTGCATTTCCTTCCAGCCTTCGCCCATGTACTTCTCCATTATTGGCTCCATTTCTTTTTCCATTTCTTCATGCACCTCCGTGAAGTTCCCGCTTTCCATGAACTTCTCCATCTCTTCGTGCTGTTCATACATCATTCCATAGCCCATCATTCCACCATGCATTCCCCAGCCCCATGTTGGGCCTCTGAAAACTTTCTCATCGTTAAAGTCAGCCCCTGAATGAGCCAAACCGATAGGAATTGCTATGAGCGCTCCTAGTATAAACCCAACTAATATTGATTTCCACTCCATTTCAACCACCTCTTTTTGTTGTTTCGAATATACCTATGAGCTAAACGCTAATAGGCTTATCATTTTCAATGTGTAAATTGCAACTGACAAGATTTCACAAGATGAAAGAATAAAATTAATTCAAAGTTTACACAATTATAAATTGTGATAGAAATGGCTGAGACTGCCAAAAAGTATGATAGGTTTTCGAAGATTTATGATTCCTTTGAGAGTTTAATGGAAAGGAGAGCTTTCTCAAAATACAGAAAGAAAGCTTTAAGATTAGCTAAAGGCAAAGTTCTTGAAGTAGGTGTTGGAACAGGCAAAAATTTGCCCTACTACCCAAAAGGTGTTGAAGTTATTGGGATAGACTTCAGCAAAGGAATGCTTGAGAAAGCAGATAGAAGGAGAAAAGAGCTTGGTCTGGAGAACGTTAAGCTAATGCTCATGGACGCCCAAAATTTAGAGTTTGAAGACAACACTTTTGACACGGTTGTGAGCACTTTCGTGTTTTGTACGGTGCCTGATCCTATCAAAGGATTAAAGGAAGTTTATAGAGTCCTAAAACCTGGAGGAAAAGCAATATTTTTGGAGCACATGAAAAGCGAATCAAAGCTTTTGAATATCCCGCTTTACTTAATGGATCCAATAACAAAAGCATTAGTAGGAACTTCAATGGTGAGAGAAACGCAGAAGAATATTGAAAAGGCTGGTTTTAAGATAGAGAAAGTTGAAAATCTATTCTTTGACATCGTGAGGCTTATCATTGCAACAAAATAAGCTTGAGGACAAAAGTGTGTAAAGGCAATGAAAGGTTGGAAATTCTTTATTCTAAACTTTTTGTTAAAATAGAACCAAATTATTTTCGATTTTCTAAAAAGCAAGCTTGAGAATATTGCCTTAATCAAAAATCTTATATACATTCTTACTTATCCTTGGGTAGGTGAGGGCTAAATGGTAGAAAATTATACAAAATTGGGTATTTATGATGACATAAGTCAAACTATAGGGAGAACACCGATAGTTAGACTCAAAAGGATTGAGGAGTACTTCAACGTTCAAAACGAGCTCTATGCTAAAATAGAGTTCTTCAACCCAGGAGGGAGCATAAAGGATAGGATTGGAAAGTATATGATCGAAGGGGCCAAAAGAGAAGAGAAAATAACTGAGGGAGCAGTAATAATCGAGCCCACATCAGGGAACACGGGAGTTGGCTTAGCCTTAGTTGCAGCAGTTGAGGGATACAAGACAGTGTTTACAATGCCAACAAAAATGAGCTTAGAGAAGGAGCTTCTCCTTAAAGCTTTAGGTGCTTTTGTAATTAGAACCCCTACTGCAGTAGCTCCAAGCGATCCAAACTCCTACTACAAAGTAGCTGAAGCCGTGAGGAATCTCATTTGGAAAAAGAAGAAGCCAGTGAGCAGAGATGAACTTAAAGAAATAGTCGATTATGTGCAAAAGCTCGTTGATGAGAACAGGTTAGACGAACTAAAAGCTATTCTTGAGGAGGAAGTTGAGGAAACTCCTTACGCATATATTCCGAATCAGTACTTCAACAAGTACAACCCAATAGCACATTATGAAACAACTGCCAAAGAAATTTGGAAGCAGACTAAGGGAGAAATAGATTATCTTTTCGCAGGGATTGGCACTGGAGGAACTATAACTGGAATCGGGCGCTATCTAAAAGAGAGAAAAGACGTCAAGATAATAGGCATTGATCCAGTGGGCTCAATCTACAATCTCGTAAAGAAGGGAATGAGCTTAGAAGAAGCTGTGAAAAAAGCCCATCCTTATTTAGTTGAAGGAATTGGGGAGGATTTGCTCCCAGAGACTGTTGATTTGAGCCTAGTTGATGATATAGTTGTTGTCAATGACCAAGAGGCCTTTTCAATGACGCGCTTCTTGGCAAGAAGAGAGGGCATCTTAGCCGGTGGCTCTTCGGGGGCAGCCCTCTATGGAACAATAAAATATCTCAAGGAAAACGGAGTAAAGGGAAAGAAAGTTGTTGTAATCTTCCCAGACACTGGAAGGAACTACATGACAAAGATTTTCAACGATAAATGGCTTCTCGAAAACGGCTTTGAGATTTATGATGAAAAAGTTCTGGAGGGATTGAGATGAGGGGTTTTTCAACTAAGGCTATCCACGTTGGTGAAGACCCAAGAGAGATGCAGCATGGAGATGTCGTCTCTCCAATTCACCTCACAACAACTTTCGCAAAGAAAAGCGTGAGAGAAGTTGAGGAAGGCTATGTTTACTCAAGAAGCGGCAATCCAACAAGAGATAGGCTTGAGAGAAAGCTAGCTGCCCTTGAAAATGCAAAGTACGGGTTGGCCTTTTCCTCCGGATTGGCTGCTGAGTCAACAATACTCCTAGCCCTGCTCAAGAAGGGCGACCATGTAATTGCTTTTGATGACCTCTACGGAGGGACTAAAAGACTGTTCAACCAAGTTATGGAGCGCTTTGGGATTGAGTTTACTTATGTGGATGCAAGAGAGCCCGAGAACGTTAGAAGTGTGATAAAAGAAAACACAAAGATGATTTGGCTCGAAACTCCTACAAACCCTCTCCTAAAGCTAGCTGATATTAAAGCAATTTCTGAGATTGCTCATGAGAGAGATTTAATCGTGGTGGTGGACAACACATTTGCGAGTCCATATTTCCAAAATCCGCTGGATTTGGGTGCTGACATAGTCCTCCACAGCGTTACTAAATACATTGGAGGACACTCCGATGTTGTCGGAGGAGCCGTGATGGTAAATGACGATGAGATCTATGAGAAGTTAAAGTTCCATCAAAATGCAGTCGGTGCAATTTTATCACCCTTTGACTCCTGGCTCGTTATGAGGGGCATTAAAACGCTTGCTGTTAGGATGGAGAGGCACGAGAAGAACGCCATAAGGATTGCAAAGTATCTGGAAGAGCACCCATTGGTTGAAAGAGTTTATTATCCAGGCTTGCCTTCACATCCGCAGCACGAGCTCGCAAGGAGGCAAATGCGCGGCTTCGGAGGGATGCTCTCATTCGAGCTTAAAGGAGGATTGAAAGAAGCGATAAAGTTCGTAGAGAGCTTAGAAATTTTTGCATTAGCGGAGAGCTTAGGAGGCGTGGAGTCGTTAATCGAGCTCCCAGCTTTAATGACCCACGCCTCTCTTCCAAAAGAGGAAAGGGAGAAAGTTGGCATAAAAGACTCCCTTATCAGAGTTTCAGTTGGAATAGAAGACGTTGAGGACTTGATTGAAGACTTGGAGAGAGGCTTTGAGGCGGTGAGAAGATGATACCAAGCATCAGTGAGATTAAAGAATTCTTGAAAAAGCTCGGCTTTGATGAAAGCTCAGTTAATGAGCTTATAGAGCAGATAGAGTACTTTGAAGGAGAAGCACCCCAGAGGGATGATATCGTGAGGGACTACTTTAGGGAGGAGTGCATAGAAACGATAGTTAACGACATCGTTGAAGAAATCCTAAAGCTAAACAAGGAAAACATTAAGCTCTTAGACGTTGCAGCTGGCTCAGGGTTTTTCACAGAGAGAATCAAGAGGAAGCTCGAAGAGAGGGGAGTCAAAGCAGACGTATATGGTTTGGATATAACACCAAGCATGCTGAAAAGGCTTAATGAAAAGGGAGTAACACCCATTTGGGGAGTTGCCGAGAAAATTAGGGAATCCATTGAGATTGCCAACGAGCACTACGGCATAAATGCTCCAAAAGAATTCGACGTCGTGCTCTCCACCCTGGCGTTCCACCACTTCCTGAAGCCTGAGAGAGTGCTAAAGAGCATGAAGAGTGTTTTAAAAGAAAGCGGTAAGGTGATAATAGTTGACGTCCTCAAGCACGAACACGAGGAGTTCAAAGAAACTCTAAAAGACATTCACCTTGGGTTTTCACTGGAAGAAATAGGCGGGCTCGCCTCAAGGATATTTCCAAAAGTGAAAGCAAAGTACATAGATGCCTACTGTGAAGTTGATGGCATCATTGTAGGGCTCTACAAAGCCGTGCTCTATAAAAAGTAAAAAAGATATCAGCTTTCCAACAGCTTTCTCTTCCTTCTTTCGTACTCTTCGTCATCTATTTCTCCCCTTGCATACTTCTCGTCCAGAATTTCAAGTGCTCTCTTTTTTGATGTGCCACTTGGGCTCTGCTCGATTATCCACTTAATGAACCACACTACTGCAACTATTATTGCAACCCAAAACAGGAGCATGAATATTGCTCCAAAGATTCCAAAGTAACCAAATCCCATCATATCGTGCCACCCCCATTCACCTTCTCCAACGTGAACTAAAAATCTCCCAGCATTAATACTTTCAAACATCATTTTGCTCGCCTCATATGTTATTCAGCTGAAAGAGTTATATCCCTTATTCTTTGCAAAATGCGAAATATAATACCTAAAAATTTCGAAAAAGAAAAAGAAGAGTTGCCTCAAACCTTTAAAAACCTCGCGTTTATGGCAACTATAACCGTGCTCAGGCTCATCAGAAGAGCACCCACTGCGGGGCTTAATAGTATTCCGTAATTATAGAGTACCCCAGCTGCCAAAGGAATTGCAAATGTGTTATAACCAGTTGCCCACGCTAAGTTTTGCACCATCTTCCGATAGGTTGCTCTTGCAAGGTGTATCGCTGTTATAACGTCTCTTGGATCATTCTTGACAAGGATTATGTCCGCGCTTTCTATTGCCACATCGGTTCCAGCTCCAATTGCTATTCCAACGTCCGATTGAATCAAGGCTGGAGCATCGTTTATCCCATCTCCAACCATTGCCACGACAAAGCCTTTTTCTTGGAGCTCCTTAATCTTCTCTGACTTCTGATGGGGCAAAACCTCTGCAAAGTAGCCATCTAAGCCAAGCTCCTCAGCAACCCACTTGGCAACTTTTTCATTGTCTCCTGTGAGCATATAAGCCCTAATTCCCATCTCGTGCAGTTTTTTTATCGCCTCTTTTGACTCAGGTCTTATCTTATCGGCTAAAGCTAAGGCACCGACCAGCTTTCCACCAATGACTAAGAACACCACAGTTTTGCCCTGCTCCAGGACTTTATTAACGCGCTCGTCCTCCCTCCACAGATTTCTCTCTTTGAGAAATCCTGGACTGACCACGAGAACTTCTTTTCCGTTGATGACACCCTGTACACCTTTACCCGGTAGAACCCTTGATTCTCTAACCTCGTAAATCTCAAGGCCGAGCTCCTCCGCCTTCTCGACTATCCCCTGTGCTATCGGGTGTGATGAGTGGCTTTCTAATGTTGCTACATACCTTAAGATTTCCTCCTCGCTGAGATCATCCAATGGAATTACATCCGTTACCTCAAACTTTCCTTTCGTTAGTGTTCCTGTCTTGTCAAAGACAACCACCTGAACATCCTTTGCCCTCTCAAAGGCTTCTCTGTTCCTAATGAGTATTCCTTTCCTCGCTGATATTGATGTTGAAACTGAGACCACTAAAGGAACAGCCAATCCCAAAGCGTGGGGGCATGTAATCACCATCACGGTGACCATTCTCTCCAAAGCGAACACAAACGGCTTTCCTAAGTAGAGCCAAGCTCCCAGAGTTGCGCTTCCCGCAGTTATTGCAATGAGTGTGAGCCAAAACGCTGCTCTATTAGCTAAGTCTTGAGTTCTTGACCTCGTCTCTTGGGCCTGTTTTACAAGCTCAACCACCTGCATCAAGTAGGTCTCTTTCCCAGTCTTCTCAATCCTTACTTTAATTGAGCCTTCCAAGTTTATTGAACCACCAATAACAATGTCACCAGGTTTCTTATAGACAGGCTTTGACTCACCGGTGAGCATTGCTTCGTTTATACTCGTCTCGCCTTCGATTATGATGCCATCTGAGGGTATCTTCTCGCCGGGCTTGACTAAAACTATATCCCCCTTCTTGAGCTCGCTCACTGGAACGTCTTTTATTCCCTCAGGAGTTATTAAGTGGGCATCAGTTGGCATGAGCTTTATCAGTTCTTCCAAAGCCCTCGAAGCGCCGAGAACAGAACGCATCTCTATGTAGTGCCCCAAAAGCATGATGTCAATAAGCGTCGCAAGCTCCCAGTAGAAGGTCTTTCCAGGCAAACCAAAGGTTACTGCAGCGCTGTAGAAAAAGGCAACCGTGATTGCCAAAGCTATTAGTGTCATCATTCCCGGCGTTCTCTTTTTGAGCTCGTCCCTCATCCCTGTCAGAAACGGTTTCCCACCGTAGAAGTAGACCACTGTCGATAGCGCAAAGAGAACATATCTATCGCCCGTGAACGTGAATGTAAAGCCAAAGAACTTTTGAATCAGCGGAGATAGGAGCAGTATCGGAATCGTAAGTATAGTGGAGATTATAAATCTCTTCTTAAAGTCCTCCATCATCATTCTATGGTGATCCGCATGCGAATGCTTGTGTTCTTCATGCTCATGATTTATGTGTTCATGCTTTTCTTCCTCCATCTTGTGTCTATGCATTTCATGCTCCTCATGCATGTGCTCTTTATGCATTTCTTTTTCATCATTATTCATTAAACTCCCTCATAGATATAACACAATGGAAGTTAATATAATTAATCTCTGCCAAGTTGAAAATATAATAAGATTAGATTTTCAGAAATGTAGCTTAGAAGAACTTCCTTTAACGTTCCAAAAATATCACAGCTGAAACGTTGACAGGTAGGTTTTCCCTTTTCATAAGCCCTCTCTATCCCAAACCATGAGTAGAGATAGAAGGAGAACGAAAAGAACGCTAAGCGCATAGAACATTTACATCACCTCAGAATCCTCATCGCATTAAACACCGCTATGAGAGCAACACCAACATCCGCAAAGACAGCCTCCCACATTGTAGCCTCTCCAAGGATTCCAAGGCTTATAAAGGCCAGCTTGACCCCAAGGGCAAAGATTATGTTCTCCCACACTATCCTCTGTGTTCTCCTTGCAATTTTAATTCCTATGGGCAATTTTGAGGGTTTATCATCCATTATAACTACATCTGCTGTCTCTATAGCGGCATCACTTCCCAAAGCACCCATTGCCACTCCTATATCTGCCCTTGCGATAACTGGAGCATCATTTATTCCGTCGCCTACAAAGACTATCTTTTCATCATCTTTCTTCTCTTTTTCGAGTTTTTCAATGATTTCCACTTTATCCTCTGGCAGAAGCTCAGCATAGAACTCATCCAAGCCAATTTGTTTTGCTATTGCTTCTGCAACATCTTTGCTGTCTCCAGTCACCATTACAACCTTTTTAACTCCCAAACGCTTTAGCTCTCTCACGGCTTTTGGAGCATCTTCCTTTATTTCATCCGAAATCACTATATAGCCCGCGTATTTCCCATTAACGACCACATGAGCAACAGTCCCTTTTACATGGCATGTATCGTGATCTATATTGAATTTGTGCAGCAACCTATCATTTCCAACCATTACTTCAATGCTATCTATTCTTGCTCTAACGCCATGTCCAGCTATTTCTTCATGCTCTTTAATCTCAGCTTCATTGATTTCTTTCCCATAGGCCTCCTTTATCGCCTTTGCAATCGGGTGGTTTGAGTGTGCCTCTGCCAAAGCGGCGAACTTAATGATTTCTTCCTTGCTGAAGCCGTTTCTCGTCTCTATCTTCGTGACCTTGAAGACACCCTTCGTCAGTGTACCCGTCTTGTCAAAAGCTACGATTGTGGCTTTGCTGAGGGCATCGAGAAAGTTCGAGCCCTTGACGAGTATGCCCTCCCTCGCTGCTCTTCCAATCCCTCCGAAGTAGCCGAGCGGTATTGAAAGCACTAAAGCGCAAGGGCATGAGATTACCAAAAGCACTAAAGCCCTATAAACCCATTTAGAAAAGGGTTCTCCAAAAGCTAATGGGGGAATTAAGGCAACGAGTGCAGCTAGTCCGACCACTGCCGGAGTATAGTAGTGAGCGAACTTCGTGATGAACTTTTCTGTTTTAGCTTTCCTTGCACTTGCATTTTCAACAAGCTCTAGAATCCTCGAAATAGTTGACTCTCTAAGCTCTTTCGTAACTTTGACCGTCAAAAGACCGGTTAAGTTCACCATTCCAGAAAGGATCTCATCCCCTTCCTTAATGGTCCTTGGCACACTTTCACCGGTCAAAGCTGAAGTATCGACGCTCGAGCTTCCCTCAATAACAACGCCATCAACTGGAACTCTCTCACCGGGCTTGACAATTATAATGTCCCCTACCTTGAGCTCCTCCGGCTTGACTTTAATTAGATTATCCCCAACTTTCAAGTTTGCATATTCGGCTTTTAATGATAACAAAGCCTTAATTGAGCGCCTTGACTTATTAACGGCCAAATCTTGGAAGAACTCACCAATAATGTAAAACAGCATAACACCCACAGCTTCTGGATATTCCTGGATTGCAAATGCTCCCAGTGTGGCTATAGCTATGAGAAAGTTCTCATCAAAGACGTTCCCATGGACTGAGTTGATAAAAGCGTTCCTCAGCACTTTCCAGCCCACAAGAAGGTAGCTCGCGACAAATATTCCAAGCACAAAAGCATTGTCGTAGTTGTAATAATATCTCAATAGCATTCCTGCTGTGAAGAGCACAAGCGAAGGTATTATAAAGTAAAGCCTTTTCCTTAGATCCTCGTCGTGATCGTGGTGCTCTTTCTTCTCAATTATCTTAACACCTGGCTCGACCTTTTTCACTATCTCTTTGGCCTTCTCAGTATCTCCTTCAATAACTAGCTCGCTTGTTGTGAAATTAACCAACGCAAACTCAAAGCCTTCTTTTTTCAATGCTTCCTCAATTTCATAGGCACAGCTAGCACAGTCAAGGCCCTCAAGCTTAAGCTTCTTTGGCATTTTATTCACCCAAGTGCTTGAGTGCGATCTTCAAAATCTCCCTTATATGCTCGTCATCCAAACGGTAGAAGACATTCTTTCCTTCTCTTCTATAACTAACAATTCTCCTATCCTTTAAAACTCTAAGCTGATGGGAAATCGCTGAAACTGATAGACCAGTAATGTTTGATAAATCGCAGGTGCAGAGTTCTTCTTCCATTAGGGCTAACAAAATCTTAAGCCTCGTTGCATCGCCAAATGAATCAAAGAAGTTTGCCATTTCTACTATCAACTCATCATTTGGAAGCTTTTCTTTAACTTTAGCAATCTTTTCTTCATGTTCCTCATAAACCTTACACACTTCTACCATTTTCATCACCTTCTCATTTGAGCAATTGTGCAAATATTCTTATAAATGTTTTTGGACAAAAGTGTATAGGGGGAATCACTCCAAAGAGAGAAGGTACACTCCAAAAAACATCAAAATGCCAAATAATGCTTTAATAACTGTAAAATTTTCCCCCAAGATCAAGAAAGCAAAGATAGCTCCAATTAAAGAGGAGGTCGAGAAGATTGCTCCTGTTTTCATGGCTCCGATTTCCCTCAATGCAAAGAGAAACAAGATAATGGAAAAGCCTATGCTAAAAGCTCCAACCGTTAAAATGTATGGGAGGCTTTGAAGCGGAATGTAGAAGGGAATCCCAATTAGAGAAGCCAAAATTAATAGCGCACTCCCTCCAAACAGTCCTTTTAGTGAAGTTACCAAGAGCAGATCCCGCTTAACGCTTAGCAACTTGCTCAAATTATTGTCTATTGCCCATGAAAGACCTGCCAAGATTATTAAAATATTCCCAAGGATGCCTTTGCTCAGCTCTACTTCCCTAAAGTTTTCCGTCGAGATAACAACGGCTCCAATCAAGATTAGGAGAATTCCGAGAATGCTTCTTCTTGAGGCTTTTTCTTTAAAGATTAAGAGAGCGATTAAAACTGTGAACAATGTTTCAGTATTGAGTAGAAGGGATGCATTGACCGCTGTTGTTTTATCAAGTCCAAACATAAAGGAGAGTGGTGCCAAAAAAGAGCCAAATAGCACTATAAAAGCTAATAGCAGGAGGTCTCGCCTTGAGAAGTGTTCTTGGGTTTTAACTTTAAATTCAAACCTTTCGAGGATTTTATCCTTAAGTGGTGTGAAACGGAGAAGCATTAGAACTATTCCAGCCGTTAGATAAATGCTCCCTGCTACAATCATTGGATGGGCATCTCTAAGGGCGATTTTGTTCAGCGTTGAGCTTATTCCAAAGAGCAGTGCTGCTAAGAGAGCGCTCACATAGCCATAATGGTGAGTCATGGTAGTAACTCTAAAATAAAGCCCTTATAAGTTTAGTTCACACGAAAAAGAGGAAGGTAATACAAAATTGCACTCTTTCAGCCAAAGTGTCACGCTAATGCGTGAAGAACTCCATACAAACTAGAGTCGGCAGAAAGAAAAAGCATTAATATTAAAATGCATGCTCATTCATCGGCAGTAATCCATAAAGGAAAAGTAAAGAAGATTAATGGCAGCAACAGCCGTGCCCTCTGCCATGTTTATGAGTATGAGAATGCATGCCGTGCTCGTGCTTCATTCCCTCTTCCTTGACGTATTTCTCAGGATTTGCTTCAAATTGAGCTTTGCAGTGTGGAGAGCAGAAGTAGTAAGTCTTTTCACCGTACTCCACTTTGAACTCGGTTTCTTCACTAACTTCCATTCCGCAGACTGGGTCTATGGGCATTTCAAGCCACCTCCGCTTCGTATCCAAACTTTGCAACCGCGCTGATTAGATCCTCGATCTTGAGCTTTGACTCATCGTACTCGACGACCGCGGTCTTGTTCTCGAGGCTAACCTCTGCTTTGGCACCAATTTTTTCCAAAGCCCTCTTAATTGTCATTACACAGTGCTGACAACTCATATTGTTGATCTTCAAAACAACCTTTGCCATTCAAATCACCAATATGGACTAATCGTGAAAGCTTATTGCTCTTATTCTTTACAAAGTGGGAACAGAAAAAGATTGAAACTTTAAAAACTGGCAAATTTATAATGAGTCGATTATCTCCTTGAGTTTCTCCTCCATCGGTCGCATAAGCTCGACAACCTCTTCACCAGCTATTCTCCAAGCGACACTTGGAAGCCCAATGCCGATGTAAACTCCATCCTCTCTGACATAGCCGAAAGCCGTGCAAGGCATTAAAGCACCAATGTTGGGATCAAGCTTAACGAGCTCTGCAACCACTTCACGGTCGCATATGAAAAGCACATGATAGTCCGCAACGATTCCATCTTCCCTCTCCACTATGCTTACTGGAATTCTCTCTCCTACTATGAGGAAGCCCTCCTCTTCGATTTTCCTTTTAAGCTCTTCCCAGAGCTCCTCCAAATCCCTCTCAAATCTCCTGACGTAGTAGAACTCCACCACCATCACCCCGTCCCCACCATTATGCATCTGTAAAAACTATATTCAACACCTTGACTTTCCAAAATATTCACTTAATTTGAACTCAGGCTCATCCTTTTTATACGTTGTTGAACAAAAATGGGTAAAAGGATACCAAAGCTTCTTCAAAACCCTGGAGAAGCATGCAAAAGTATTAAAGCCAATAAGACGCTTGTGCAGAGAGCTAAGTACTTAGGGCAATGTAACACGGAACAAGAGAAGAAAAAGTCAAAGCAGGCCCTCGATGAGCTCCAATATGTTGCCCCTGGCCTTGCCCCTGAGGCGCTTCAGGTGGCCGCTCAAGGCCTCACCGATGCCGTGAATGAAGAGGTTCAATGCCTCCTCACTCTCAAGTCCGCGCGAGCGGAGGTAGAAGAGGGCATCCTCATCGAACTGCCTCACCGCGGATGAATGGGCAGCGGCTTCGATTTCTCCGGTGTCGACCTCAAGCATCGGCACGCTCACACCGAGGGAGCCCTCGTCCATAATGGTTATCTGCGAAATTACCTCGCTCACCGAGTTTCTCGCACTCTCGAAGACCTTCGCAACGCCCCTGTGGATAGCCCAGCCGTTCTGGTAAGAGAACCCATGAACCCTAGTCTCGCTAATGGTTCTCTCGCCATACTGTAGGACGTTAGTGAGATAGTCAACGGAAGAGCCCACCGCTATAGGCATGCCCCTCAGGATAAGCTCGCTCTTTGCTCCTTCGAGAGAGTAGTCCTCGCGGTGGTGGCTCATCTTGCCGCCACTGATAACGGTGAAGGCTTTGACTCTGGTTCCTTCTCCGAGGCTCGCCCTCAGGAGGTAGTGCGACAAGCTTTTGTGCTTTCCGACAGTGAGTATCTCAAGCTCGGCGTTTTTGGCTTTAAGCTCGATCACCAGGGATTTTGCTCCTTCTTCGCTCAAATCGTGGATGATTATTGGCGCCTTCACGCCCTCAGCCTCTATGCTGATGTGGTGGCTGATGAAGGCCTTCTCCGATAGATGCGATACTACCACAAGCGGCTCGAGAAGGTCTTCAGTTATCCTCAGCGTGTAGGACTTCTTGAGTGCATAAAAGTGGAAGCCAAGGATTCTTGACTCCTCTGGACTTGAGAGGCCGAGCGTCCCTTCTTCAAGCACAATGCCCTTTGGAAGGTTAAAGCTCGCCTCACTTCCTGAGAGAAGGACGTGTGCCTTAATCTTTACTTCTCCGGCCTTTGTCTCCGTCGGGAGCCTAAGTGGTGAGTTTTCCTCAAAGAGCCTCCACTTGGTGTAGCTCTTTATGGTCGGACTGTCGCCGTACTTCTGGTACTCAAGCTTTTGCAGCTTTTCTAGGGTAATCCCGTTAGAGAGTCCTTTAGGACGCTCTTTAGAGAGCCTGTTAAGGCGCATCAGCCAACACCTCCGACCTCGCTAAATTCAAGCTCTATGACCTTCTTGAGTACCTCAACGTACTCAAAGGGCAGACCTTCGAGAATTTCACTTATGAAACCAAGCACTATAAGGCTCTTCGCTTCCTCCTCACTTATTCCGCGCGAGTTCATATAGAAGAGCTTGTCTTCACTAAGCTTTCCAGTGGTGGCTTCGTGGATTATGCTTGCGCTCGGCTCGTCGTTCTGGTTGTGTGGATATGTGTAGGCCTTGCTCTCCTCGTCGAGTATGAGTGAGTCACAAGATACCGTCGCCGTCGAATTTTTAGCTCCCTTCAAGATCCTCACAAGACCGCGGTAGATGTTTATTCCACCGTTGGCGCTTATGCTCTTCGAGACTATCTTTGAGCTGGTGTTCGGAGCTAAATGTATTGTCTTTGCTCCGGTATCCTTAAGGAACGGCCCATTGCTGAGGGAGACGACATACTGGGCTGTTCTGGCACCTTCTCCTTTGAGAATGCTCGAGGGGTAGGTGTAGGTTATCCTACTCCCTATGCTGCCCTCAATCCACTCTACGTAGGCGTTCTCCTCGATAATAGCTCGCTTGTTATTGAAGTTTATTACATTGCGGCTCCAATTCTGTATCGTAGTGAACTTGACGGTCGCTCCCTTGTGGGCGTATATCTCGACCATTCCGTCGTGGAAGGAGAAGCCCTTGTACATTGGAGCTGAACAGCCCTCTATAAAGTGTATGTAGCTCCCCTCGTCGGCAACCAAAAGAGTGTGCTCGAACTGTCCCTCCAATGCAGAGCCTATGACGAAGAAAGCCTCAACGGGGAAGGGAATTCTCACTCCCTTAGGCACATAAACAAAAACTCCCCCGCTCCAGAGGGCGTGATGTAAAGCAGAAAACTTGTGCTCTCCAGCTGGAAAGACTCTGCCGAAGTACTTCTTCACTAAATCCGGGTATCTCTTTACTGCCTCCTCCATTGGAATCATAATTATGCCCTTCTTCTCAAACTCCTCCTTGAGCTTCGAATATACGCTCTCGCTGTCGAATACAGCAGTTAAGCCTGAGAGGAACTTCTTTTCAATCTCTGGAATGTTAAGTCTCTCGAATGTTCTCCTGATGTTCTCTGGCAAATCATCCCAGTCCTTTACCTCGTTCCCTATCTCTGGCTTGGAATAAAGGACTAAACTCTCAAGATCAAGCTCTTCTACTCCAACAATCCATTTAGGCATCGGCAGCTTGTAGAAGAGCTCTAAAGCCTTGAGCCTGTGTCTGAGCATCCACTCCGGCTCGCCTTTTATCCTTGAGAGCTCCTCAACCATGTCTTTTGTCAGCTCTCCCTTGAGCTCTATCTCTTTTGGATAGGGCACTGCAGTCCCAAGTATTTCCTCGAGTGAACCAGCCTTGAGGATTTCTTGAAGTTTAGACTGTTCCATATTCTTCCACCGCCGTGAAGCCCTTTTCTTCGATGATTTTTACCAGCTCCACACCGCCAGAAGCCACGAGCTTGCCGTCCTTGAGAACGTGAACTCTCTGGGCGTTGAGGTATTCTAGAATCCTGCCATAGTGAGTTATGAGCAGAATTGAAGTCCCTTCTCTGTGGAGCCTGTCAATTATGCCTGCTATAACCTTGAGCGAATCAACATCAACACCGCTATCAGGCTCGTCAAGGATTAAGAGCTTAGGCTTCACGAGGTAAGCTTGGAGCATTTCAAGCTTCTTCCTTTCTCCACCAGAGAAGCCAACGTTGAGCTCCCTTGACAGTACTGAGCTGTCTAAGCCAAGTTCCTCAACAGCATTGAAAATTATCTCATACGCCTCAACCTCATCTATGTCTCTCAGATTCTTCAGCATCCTCTGGAGGAACTGGATAACTTTAACACCCTCGACCTCTACCGGATGCTGGAAGCTGAGAAATATCCCCTTCTTTGCTCTCTTCTCTGGCTTCATCTCAGTTATATCCTCGCCTTCAAAGAGTATTCTACCTTTCACAACCTTGTATCTTGGATGGCCCGCTATAGTTAAAGCCAGCGTTGATTTTCCGCTTCCATTAGGTCCCATGACGACGTGAAGCTCGCCCTCACCAATGCTAAGCGTAATCCCTCTAAGTATTTCCTTATCCATAACTTTGACGTGTAAATCTTCCACTTTCATCATGTTCATCACCGTCCTCTATATACACGAAATTGGGTAGAAAAGTTCACTTTTAAAACCTTTCTTCACAAATGTGTGTAATGAAAATGCAGAAATTAGTCGAGTCAAGTAAAGAAACCGAAAAAGAGAAGAGTTAGTGGGAGTTTGTTAACGCTTCCTCAGAGGTTTGAGCTGTCCATTTTCTCCAGCTCCTCGAGTATTCTCTGGAACTCCTCAGCCTTCCCTTGCGTTACAACCCTCTCAGGTCTGAAGGGGCAGTCGCAGTAGGGATATTCCAAAAAAGCTTGATACGTCCCGATTTCCCTCGCTATCTTAACTATCTCCTCCTTATCCATTCCCAAAAGCGGTCTGTGTATTGGAAAGCGAACACTCATGGTCTCAAAGTAAAGGTTAGCCAACGTCTGGGAAGCCACTTGGCCAAGAGAATCACCCGTCACAATACCCAATGCACCTTTTTCTTTCGCTATCTCCGCTGCTCTCCTCAGCATTGCTATCTTACACACGACACACGTCCATTCTCTCATATTGAGTCTGTTTAATGCCACAACATATGCCTTCAAAACTTCAAAGTGGTTCTCCACGATGAGCTCAATGTCCCTTGGGGAGTAATCATTGAGTATTTCAACGGTCTTCTCAACAACTTTCCTCGCATTTTTTCCTTGGTCGAAGTGAACCGCTATAATCTCTGCTCCCCTTTTCATCATAAGAAATGCTGCCACTGGAGAATCAATGCCGCCGCTTAAAAGGGCAACAACTTTTCCTTGGGTGCTTACAGGAAGGCCGCCAACACCTTTGATCTTTTCAAAGAAAACGTAGGCCTTTTTCTTTATAATTTCAATGCCTATTGTGAGCTCTGGATTTTCCAGATCAACTTTCCAGCCGAATTCTTTCACAACAAATGCTCCAATTTCCCTGTTAACTTCAACAGAAGTTTTGAGAAAAGTCTTATCTAATCGCTGGGTTTCCACTTTGAAGCTCTTTGGATTCAGACCTTTCAAGGCTTCTCTTAAATAGTTCGGCACTTCCTCGTAGCTCATCCCTCTCGCTGGTGAAACCGAAACAACACCCGGAACTTTTGCAATGATTTTAGCAGCTTCATCAGGAGCATCAACTAAAATCCTTCCTCGAATTAGCTCTGCTTTTGCTTCAATCCCTTTTCTTCTTAAAGCAGCTAAAATGTTCTCCATGAGCTTCTTCTCAAATTCTCTCCTTCTCCCCCTTTTTACTGCTATCTCACCATAGCGAACTAGTATCATCTCAACCACCTAAATAACGTGCAAAGAAGTTTTTAGCTTCTTTTTCGTCTTCTGCTCCTCTAACTACCATCCTTCCGCTCTTAAAGATTAGAATTTCAGCATAGTCATCCTCAAACTGTATGAACTGCGAAGTCTTGAGGTATTCCTTACCCAGAGCTTCAAGCCTCTTAGCCAGCTCATCAAGGTTTACAGACATCTTCTCAGGTGGTGTTACTTGGATTGAGCCGTCGCACATCCTCTCAATTTTCATCTGCTTTTCCAAGAACGTGAAGTTGTGCCTAACGCAGACTTCACAGTCATCTCTTCTTGGAATCTCTATCTTCTCAAAATCTAAGGTCTTTGTATCAAAGAATATCATCTCACTCTTCACTTTCTCTCCCAAGAGAATTTTCACAGCTAAGGCAACAGCTAGTGATGCAGCCAAAGGAGGAACATAGCTCATTATTCCAGCGACTGCACAAGTAGGCATAGGTCTTGAGGGCAGTTTGGGCATCAGACAGCGGAAGCAGGCAGTCTTCCCTGGGATTATTGGCATTATATTGCCATAAGTGCTTAAGACTCCAACATAAATCCACGGTTTGCCGTTCTTAACGCAGTAGTCGTTTATGACTTGGCGCGTGTAGATGTTGTCTGTTCCGTCAATAATCAAGTCAGCTTCATCCAAGAGGCTTACAGTTGATGGATTTAAGTCCTCAAAATAACCCTTAACGCCGAATTTTTCCTTTAGAACTTCAACCTTTGGTTTTTCCACATCTTCTTCGTCATAGATAGTTCTCGGTAGGTCATTGTAATCCACAAAGTCCCTATCAACGACTATAATCTCACCAACGCCCACTTTTTTCAGAAAATAAACCTCCCAGCTCCCAAGAGCACCAGCACCTACTACTGCAACTTTAGATTTCATGAGCTTCTTTTGACCTTCTAAACCGATGATTGGGAAGTGCCTCGAAAATATCTCCATTCTCATCACCTGAAGTCCACTCGTTTCTTTTATTTATGAAGTTATCCTCACAAATTTGTGTAATCAACTTAGATCTTAGATTCCACATTTTGGCAACTTTTATTTGAGTCAGCTTTTCAATTTATCAAAATAGGAATACTGTAATTTAGTCCATGCACAACTCATATAATCTAAAGATTAACCAAAAGAAAAGAAAAAATTCAGCCTCCCGCTTGAAGGAGAAGATTTGGAAGCTGCGGCTGTCTCTGGCCGAGCTCCTGGTCAAGCATGAAAAGCACTTGCGGACTGTCCTTTGCAAACTTGAGCTTATCAACAATCTTCTTGACGTTAGCCTCTTCTTCGACCTGTTCGTTTATGAACCACTCAAGGAATGCCCTCGTTGAGTAGTCCTTTTCCTCCTCTGCTAAAGCTGCTAACTCGTTTATGCACTTACTTATGAACTGCTCATGCTTGTATGCAGCCTCAAATGCTGCCAGCGGGGATTCCCACTCCTTTGGCGGCTGCTCTATCACTTTCAGCTCTACCCTACCATTTCTGTCATAGATGTAATTGTAGAATCTGAGTGCATGTCCAAGCTCTTCCTCAGCTTGTGCCTTCATCCAGTTAGCGAAGCCTTCTAAGTTAAGATCCTCAAAATAGGCTGCCATTGCAAAGTATAGATATGCAGAATACAGCTCCCTGTTGAGCTGCTCATTTAGGGCTTTCAACATTCTTTCGCTCAGCATTTTCATCACCATTTATAACTAAAACGCGTGGGGGGTATATAACGTTATCCCTAGCAATTGAAGATATTGAATTGTGGATTAAATGGAAGACTGTTGAGTTTTAAGACGTTTCACAATGAATTAAATCATATCCCAACTTTTAGAGAAGTAGAGAATTGGACAAGTAAAGCATTATTTATATAAGCCACTCTACTCAAACCAATAATATGCATGAAATTGAAATTAACGGCAGAAAAATTAAATACGAGCTCATTTTACGGCCTGTTCGCTATGTAAGGATTTACATTCAGCCTGAGGGTTATCTGAGGATAGTTTCCCCAACTCAGAATGTAAAGCCCCTTCTAAAATCAAGGGAAGGATGGATTTTAAAAAATCTTGAAAAAGTTGAGAAGGGTAAAATATTAGCATCTCAGGGGTTTCCCCTTTTTGGAAAATTTTATGAGATCTGGGAATGTCAAAAAACTAAAATTTTCACTGATGTCATTTGTGTTTCAAATCTTGAAAGTCTGAAAAGAATTATCAAGAAAGAGCTTAAGAAAAAGGTCGAGGAAATAATTGAGAAAAGGGCAGAACAAATTGGGGGAAAACCAAATAAAGTGTTTATTAGAGTCCAGCGAAATAAATGGGGAAGCTGTTCATCAAAAAGAAACCTAAGCTTGAACATAACACTCGCAGCCCTCCCAGAAGAGCTTTTGGATTATGTGATAACCCATGAGCTTGCCCATCTAGTGGAGCTGAACCACTCCAAACGCTTCTGGAAGCTTGTAGCAAAAGCTCATCCCGACTATAAGAAGAAGAGGGAAGAGCTAAAGCTGTGGTGGGTAATCGTTAATAATAACGAGCTGTGGAAAAAGATTTTGGGTGAGTAAAATGAGGGTAATAATCCTGGGCTCTGGCTCATACAGCGGTACCCCCAAACCTTTATGCAACTGTGAAAACTGCGTTAGAGCAAGGAAATATCCGCAATACAAAAGGACTAGATTTTCAGTCTTCATTCCGGAAATAAAGGCACTAATTGATCCCTCACCAGATTTGCACTATCACCTAGAGCATTTGAATATGGAAGTGAAGAAGGTCTTCATAACCCATGCCCACTTTGATCACATAGCTGGGCTCCCAGAGCTACAGATTTTCAAGGAGATCAAGTTTTATTCCCACGAATACGCAGTAAATGTTGCAAAGCATCTGCAAGAGCTTTTCTTAGGTGAGAGAGACTGGAGGTACATATCCTTAGAATTCAACCGCTGGTATGACTTTGGATTCAAAGTTTATCATTTTCCAACAGTGCATCAACCAATAGAGGTTGCTGGGGGATTTGTGATTGAAATCGGAAAGAAAAGAATTGCAGTTACTGGAGACACAGGACCAGAGATTCTAAGCGATAAAAATGCCATAGAAGTCATGAAAGGAGTGGATCTACTCATAGCAGAGATGACCCATAAACAATCAATTCCCAAGACTCACTTAGGCGTTGAAGATGCAATAACGCTGGCCCAAAAAGTTGAGGCTAAAAAGACAGTTTTTGCTCACATAAGCCACAGCAACTACACTCAAGAAAAGCTTGAAGAGTTAGTTAGAGAGCATGGCTACATAATTGCAAGGGACTTTATGTATGTGGAGATTTAAAAAGAAAAAATCACTCCCCAATAGCTTGTAGAATTACTCTCCTCCTTCTCGGTCTTACATCAAGCTCAACGAAGAATATCTGCTGCCAGATGCCCCTCATCAGTTCACCATCAATGATTGGCAGGACTAATGATGGTCCGAGCAGAGAAGCCCTCAGATGAGAGTGAGCATTGTTATCAATCAAATCATGCTTGTATCCTTGTCCTCTTGGGACGAGCTCTCTAAGTATTCTCTTGAAATCCTCAAGGAGTCCACTTTCATGTTCAATCGTTACAACTGCTCCCGTTGCTCCCGGGACAAATATTAAAACTTGTCCATTGGTTATTCCGCTTTCTTCAACGAATCTTTCAACTTCATGGGTTATGTCAACGAGGTCAATTTCTCCTCTTGTAGAAAACTGAAGCTCCTTTCTTACCACTCTCATACCACCACCCCACAATAACTCCAACTCCAAAGCCTATTAGGTTTGCGACCATATCATAGTACGAGAAGCATCTCCCGGGAACAAAGAGCTGGAGATATTCAAGGACAATAGGCAACGCGAGAAGAAAAGCCCTATCATACCCCAAAATTCCCAAAATTAGAAACTCTAAAAAATGTGCAATTTTATCTCCTCCGCTTATGGGGGATGTTGGCACGCTAGGAGTTAAGTTAGCATAGATGAGAAAAAGCAAGTAGGTAATGAGAAGCTTTTTCCTCATAAATAACTCTCCAGCTTTTTCACTTTTTCAACAACCTCAATTGGATCTCTTCCAAAGATGTAAACGCACGGCTCAATTCCAAAGGCTCCTTTGTCTATCACCGCATCTAAGATACCTTTTTCTTTAAAAAGCTGGACTATTAGCTCAACAGTTTTGTCCTCATCCCTCTTCTTTTCTTCTATGCTCTCCACTTTAAACCCTGCTTTTCTGAGCGCTTTATCAATGTTTTCATCGAATTTTATATTAATGACACTTCTTATTTCTGGAGCAACCTTTGAGAGTTCAAGAAGAATCTTTGCGGTATGCCTGCTCACACCAAATTCTGGTGGCAAAGCAAAAGCCTTTCCCTTTACAACTGTTATTCTCCCCGGAACTGCTGCCACATCACTAAAATCTTTAGATTCTGGTAAAGCGTAAGCTATATTGCTCCTAATTTCGGGAATTAGCTGAAGGAACTTATCATCTTGCAAAAGCTCGCTCAAAGCCAAATTCAGCCTTTCTAAAACTTCACTCCTTGAGGGTATTGCCATAAAAATTTCCTTGCAGATTGATTCGTCAATTCCAGCATACTCTGCATAATATTTGCAGAGAAATCCGCTCTGAAAAAGCTCAAAAAACTTTCTTGCTGTGAATTTTATAATTTCCTCTTTTTTGGCACCATAAATTATGAGCTTTGCAATTTCCTCAGCAATTTCTTCAATTTTTTCATCTAATTCATTTTCTAACTTTTTATATTTGCCAGCTAAATACTTACTGACCATCGCTTGAGTTATTCCTAAATAGTCAGCTATTTTTGCTTGGGTAAATCCTTCCCTATAGAGCCTTTGGGCAACTTTAGCCCTTAAGTTGGGCATTATTTCCTCAACCCAGAATACACATGGTGTTTTCATTTTCCCTCCCATTCTTGATTTTTAAAACCCGGTTATAAAATTATCTCTCCCATAGTTATAAACAGATTTATGTCAAAGATGCTTTTGATTATGAACGTCACAGCAAAAAGCTTGGGAGAAACGATATTGTAAAAGTTAAAGGTTGGCAAAAACGTCACAGCAAAAAGCTTGGGAGAAACGATATTGTAAAAGTTAAAGGTTGGCAAAAACGTCACAGCAAAAAGCTTGGGAGAAACGATATTGTAAAAGTTAAAGGTTGGCAAATCTTTGAATTTTTCAATTTTTGCCTGTGATATGGAATCATCAGTGTACCAAAAGCTTTATATTGCCCCCAGCTCTTTTTCCTATGGGGAGTAGTATGAGACTGACAAGGATTTTCATCATATCGATAATTCTCATGCTGTCCCTAGGCTGCATCTCTGTCGAGACATCCTTTCATTTCCATAATCACAACTATCCAATCAAAGTTTTTGTTCAAATCGAGGAAGAAGATGCCATTTTTGAGTTTGCAAAATTTGAGCTGACGGTTGGTAATGTAACTATTGATAAGCTGAACACCCCAGTCTTTGTTGGAAGAGTAAGCGAAAATAATGGAGAAGTTCCAATAATTTTCACTGTGAAAGGAAGTCTCACAAACTGGTACGGAAAGAAAATCAAAATAAGAGAGCTCCTATCATCATCCTTCAATGCAACAGGAAATGATAAAATTTTGATAACCTTAAAAATCTATAGGGAAGAGGGCACATTTAGGGTTAAAATTGATGAAAAGAAGTCCGGAATCATTGGAAGAGACGTTCCAGAAGAAGTCTTTTTAAATCCAGAGGAAGTTCTTCTGCAGAGAGCTAAAGGAACAAAGTTCTATGAGGAGCTGATAAAAGAAATCGAGAAGAACAAAGCGATAAGAGATGAACTGCTGGAAAAATACGAAAGAACGGAAAATCTGACGTATTTAAAGAGTTACAGAGACTCTTTTTATGCTATCAGAGTTTTTGGAGAGCTCGCAAAATGGAGAGAACTAAATGAGGTTGAATACAAAATTCTCTTGACAGAGTTAAAGGCAAACAACGCTTACTATTCCTATTACCCCTCTCCCCCCAAAGATTTCTCTGCACTTGTTTTTTCTGATGACTCCCCATATTATTCAACACTCAAGATCAAGGATTCATTCAATTCCTCCTTACCTTTTATATATTACACGGGCAGAGGCTTCAACCTCTATCCAGTAACAGCCATCCATTGGGCTGAAATGTACTTTCAAAGAGAACAGAATAAAAAAGCTCTCCAAATCTTAAAAGAGCTCAGCCAATATGCCCAATACGGGGAATACATGAGAGAAGAATATGTACTCTTCAAGAATTATTTTCACTTTGAAAATGCTTCAGTCCCCTGGGTTTCTGGATATGCTCAAGGCATGGGCGCTGGGGTTTATGCAATAGCTTATAACTTAACAGGCAATGAAACCTACTTGAGAATAGCTAAGAGCCTAGTGAACTCCTTTGACTTGCCGTTGAACATGAATGGCTTTGTTTCACACACAAAATATGGAGACTGGTATCTTGAATACAACTACAACTCAAATGAGCTCGTTCTAAATGGGCACATCATAGCTCTGCAGGGACTTTACTATTACTGGCAGATAACTCATGATGAAAAAGCTTGGCAGCTTTTCCAAAACGGAGTTCATGCTGTAAGAAATGCACTCCCGATATTTGATACCGGCTCGTGGTCGAAATATTCAAATATTCATGGAGATGCCAGCGAGTTCTACCACCGTTTACATATTAGACTCTTGAAGTGGCTCTATGATGTTACTGGGGATAAATATTTCCTTGAATATGCAAGAAAATGGAACGACTACCTCATGATTAGAGGTCTGAAACCAGAAAAGATTTAGGTGAGCAGATGAGGGAGAAAGCTTTAATCTTGGTCTTTATGTTACTGACTTCTTCTCTCTTTGCTATATATGAAAATTCAGAAAACCGAATTTTGGCTCAAACCGAGGATACAGAACTTATCACTCTTCTCCAAGAAAACGAGAATGTTATGATTGATAACTTCATAGCATTTCTCAGCACTATGAATCCTCTCCATCTAATCTCAAGCTTTGAGGTTTCTTATCCCCTTTTAGTGTTTTCAAAGGTAGAGTTAACCCCAGAGAGAAATAAAATCTTAAAAACAACACTAAGAGCAAACAATGAGTTCTATTCCCACTATTTATCGCCACTCAAAAGCTTCTATGCAGTCTCATTTGTAGATTCCGCACCATATAATAGCGTATTTCTTGCAAACTCAAGCTTTAAAAGTGCCCTGCCCTATGTACACTACAACTTTAGAGGATTAGTTCTTTATCCAGTTACAGCACTCCACTGGGCTGATGTTTATTTTCAGATAGGTAAAGAAGAGAAAGCTCTAGAAATATTAAGGGAACTTCAGTCATATTTAGTCACAAAGAATTACCAGGGATTAGAATATGCAGTTTTTGAAAACTATTTTCACTTCGAGAACTCTTCAATTCCCTGGATTTCAGGCTATGCTCAGGGACTAGGTGCTGGCTTGTATGCAAGAGCTTACAACATTACAAAAAACGAGAGCTACCTAAAAACTGCTCAGCTCTTAATGAACTCATTCAGAGTTCCCTACAGTAAAGGAGGATTTGTTGTAAATTCAACTTATGGACTTTGGATTTTGGAATATGCCTACAACTCAAATGAGCTTGTGTTGAATGGACATATAATAGCCCTCCAAGGTGTTTACTACTATTGGGAAATTACAAACGATACCTATGCAAAATGGGTTTTTGATGAAGGAGTAAAAGCTGTTGAAAAAGCTCTTCCAGACTTTGATAAAAACGGATGGAGCTTGTACTCAAACATTCATGGCAGAGCGATGAAAAATTATCACGAACTCCATATTCAGCTTTTGGAATGGCTATATGAAAAAACAAAAGATGAAAAATTCAAAGAATACGCAGAAAGATGGAGGAGATCACTCCAAAATGTGAGGTAGCGCTCTAATCACGGGCAGACTTATTAGGATTCCTCCAATTACATCCACGGCACTTTGAATTGCATTTGGAATTGCTATCACAAGCCAAAATGGAATGTGGAACCACTCTTCAATCTTTGGGATAACTTGCTCCCTTGGAATGCCGAGCCATATTGGAAGTGCATAATAATAGTTCAGTCCAACCATGAGGGGTATTCTAATCGTAATGCTAATCAGATAGGCAGAAACGATAAATACAATGAGCTGCTTTTCTGTGTAGCTCTCTGGATTGAATTTTGTAAGTTTTTTCGCTATCTCAAGACCTAAGATTACACTGAGCGTTGCAAAGAACTTCATGCTGGCACCGAGCCATGAAGATGGAGCCACTATGCTAAGTCCAACAAAGAGTAATGCCAAAGATATCAAGGAACTTGCAAAGCCTAGTAAGAGGTAAACAACAACTATTGGGATTGCAACTAAATCTATCGTCATCCCCCACTGAGTAGGCACCTTGAGTGGAGAAACATTTAGCATTAAACTAAGAGCCAGCATTATTCCTATTAGAGCTATCTCCCTTGATTTCATTCACACCACCATTTCCAAGTTTGTTCCATAATTTATAAAATTTTGTTCCATAAATAAAACAATTGAATGGAACACATTTGAGAAGCAAATCCTTTATAGTTCCTTGAACGAGTTTTCATAGGTGGTTTGAGATGAGAATTCCAGAGGATGTTAGAAAGGACATCCCTCTTACACAGGAGGTCATTTACTTTGACAACACAGCTACAAGTTTAACCCCAATTCCAGTTGTTGAAGCCATGAACGAGTACTACCTCAAATACAGAGCAAACGTTCACAGAGGTGTTCACAGGCTTTCTCAAATGGCAACACACAAATACGAGGAATCAAGAAAAATTGTTGCAGATTTCATTGGTGCAAAGTTTGAGGAGATAGTTTTCACAAAAAACACAAGCGAGAGCTTAAACCTAGTTGCCCTTGGATTGGAGTGGAAGAAAGGCGACAAAATAGTAACAACACCTTATGAACATCACTCTGATTTGCTTCCTTGGCAGAGGGTTGCAAAGAAGTATGGAGCAAAGCTTGAAATTATTGAAGGGGATGATGAGGGAAACCTTGATCTAGCAGATGCCGAGAAAAAGATTAAAGGTGCAAAGCTTGTTGCAGTTCAGCACGTTTCTAATGCTTTAGGAGTCATCCATGAGGTTGAAGAGATTGGAAAGATGGCAAAAGAGGAAGGAGCTATATTTGTCGTAGATGCAGCCCAAAGCGTAGGGCACATGGAAGTTGATGTTAGGAAGCTTCATGCTGACTTTTTAGCTTTCTCCGGCCATAAAGGACCACTAGGACCAACAGGAATTGGAGTTCTGTATATTAACGAAGAAATGTTCGACATCTTTGAACCCCCATTAATAGGCGGAGGAACCATTGAAGATGTTGATCTCTGCTGTTACAAGCTTACAGCTCCTCCAGAGAGATACGAAGCTGGTACTCCAAACATTGGTGGAGCAATAGGATTAGCGGCTGGAATTAAGTACATTGAAAAGATTGGGCTAGATAAAATCGAAAAGCAAGAACACAAACTTGTCAAAAGAACAACTGAAGGTCTAACAGAGCTTGAAATCCCATGGTACGGACCAAGAAGCTTGAAAAAACATGCTGGAGTTGTCAGCTTTAACGTGCCACCGTTGCATCCACATGATGTTGCCGCTATATTGGATGAGCACAACATAATGGTCCGCTCTGGACACCACTGTGCTCTACCAGTAATGAAGCGTTTGGGCATTAACGGAACAGTAAGAGCTTCATTCCACGTCTATAACAGCATTGAAGAGGTCGAGACGTTTTTAGGTGTCTTGGAGGAGCTCGTTAAAAGCTTGCGTTAGCCTTTTCTCTTTTAACGGCTAGTTCATGATAATCTTTTTATCTTCCTCCCCTAAATTTTTGTCTGGGTGATTCTCATGCTCATTGCAAAACCATGCACAAGTATGAAAGCCATAAACATAACTCCAGAGGAGAAATATGACATTGATATGGAAGAACTCTGTGAGTGCTTAGCTGAGAAAGGATTTCAAATAAAAAGAGTTACTCGATTCTTGGCTTTAGTTAAGAAAAAATATGATATAAGTGTGTTTCCGAGCGGGAAAATTATTGTAAAAGACACTGATGACAAAGATGAAGCATTAAAAATAGCAAAGGAAATTTATGAATGTATGGAACCGTATAGGGTGATTTAATGTTTACAAAGGAATTTATTGCAGAAAAAGTTAGAGAAATTCGAAAAAGGTATGGCTTTGAGGATGTCCCCTTTTTTATTGATGAAGTTATCTATGACAGCGAAGGGGATAAGCTGTTCATCATAGCAAGAGACAGAAGCGACAAGAGCGCAATTATAGGCAACAGCTTCGTGATTGGGAAGCTCAGAGAAGAAATTGGGGTGAAACAAGTTACTGTATATTCCAAGCTTGATTTGTTGATTAAGAAAAAAAGAATTAAAGAGAACATTAAAAGAATTGAAGGCACGCATTTGGAGTTTCTAAAACCTATACTTGAAGCAGAGCTTAAATTTCCCCCAAGAAAATGGCCAGAACTTAAGGATAATGGGAAAGCCCTAGTCTTCCTGAGCTTCAACGCTAAGGTGATGATCGGCTTTGCAGAAAAAGTTGGGTTGACCCCCGTGAAAGTTGGAATTAAATATGCTTTTCCGAAATGGGAATACGAAACAATTGAAGGCTCACCAAAAGAAGTTCTATTTCCAGATGACGAAAAATTAGTAGAAATTGCAAAAGAAAAAAGTTTGAAAATCATAATCTCTGACTTTCCTTTTGATTTGAAGCTTAAAGAAGATATTGCACTTTTAAATCCCCTCCGATTTTTGCACATGGGTTTCTTTGAGGCGAAGTATTTCCTTGGCTTTGAAAAACCTGTGATCTTTGACAAAAATGCTTTAGTTGATTTTGTAATCAGCTATGTTTATGATGGTCTCATGGAGTCAACCGATGGTGCGAACTTGATCTGGAGAGGCTGGAGAAAGTAAAACATCTGCAAAGAGTTTAAAAGCCCATAATTAGCCCTCTTCGTTTTTCAAAACTAGTAAAATTTATATCCATGCAGTGGCAATACAGCTTTATAGCAAAAATATAACGCAAAATTTTATTGGGAGGGTTGTTATGAAGAAATACATCCTCTTTAGTATCATTGTGTGGGTTGTAGGTTTAAATATTTATGTAAGCGCAACGAATGTATACACTGATTATGATCCCACTTTTGATAACTCTACAAGCATATTATTTGGAGTATGAGATAACTCCAAGCATAAGTTCTGAAGATTTAGTAGAGTGGGTTCATAATCAAAGCAGTGATCATTCTTGGGCATATCATGTTTATCAACTTCCTAGCTTTAGGTATGAAATAGGGTATTGGATATGGAAAGATAACACTTCAAAGTTTTCGGTTAGTCTTTATGGAGATACTTCAAAATGTGACGTAAGTAGGGTTAATGTATTCTTCCCAAATCTCAAAATGCAGGCACATAAAACTTACAATATTAGGATAGAAATAAACATGTCCCGATTGAGCTTGTATGTCAACGGCATGTTGTACAATGGAACTGCATATATGCAAATATGGTATGCAAATGGGACTTTTGATGGTTGGGAACCTTTTAATAACGGTGGAGAACTACCCGGGAACTTTTTGCTAAGACCGGGAACCCATGGCATATTCTGGAACATTACAGGATGGGATTCAGAACATTTGGGTAGTCATCCTTTTAATGACTTTGTTATTATCCAGCCCTCATGGCAACATTCAGACGCTCCTATGAGAGCACCAATACCCAATGGTGCAATTGCCTTATCTTTGATAATTATTATAACAGCAATAACATTAATGGGGGATAAAAAATGAGTAAGAAAGTATTGATAGGAGTTGGGATTTTGACAATAATTTCAATTGCCATTTTCCTATCATTTTTCAATGAAACATCGGACATCGGATCAAAGAATAATCCAAAAACTAATTATGATGATACAACATGGCTGGAAATCATTGTTCAAGGAGAAAGTGGAGAAGGTGTAAAATTAACCGACAAAAAACTCAATATTTTAGTTGGCATCTCCTCCTACGACCCATCAAAGATAGGAAAATGCCCCTATGCAGAGATTGAAATTAAAGGGTGTGGGGTTGATTATAGGGGACACACTGATGAGAACGGGTATGCAGCTATCCCTGTCAACTTCACTCAGAAGGGGATTCTAACAATCACCGTAAAATGTGACAGGTATGAAAAGACCATAAAAGTGCGTGTTGAATGAGGGAAATATATCACACACGCTGAACTAAATAGATTATTAGGACCAAATAAAAAATTAAGATGAAGACAAATCTATGTATCGTCTTGTCCAATGAAACAAAACTCTTTTAAGCCGTTATTAATAAAGTTATTAGGTGCCATAAATGATTGGCATATACGATAAGGTGACATTTATCTCGGATATCGTAAATTTCATTTTTGTACTGGCAGTTTTTGCAGTTACATTTAAGTATCGACATGGTTTTGTAAATAAATTTCCATCCCTAAAGGGATTTTATTACACAATCCTAGTAAGCCTTGGAATAGCAGTTGTGGGGAATGTAATTGATGTCCTAGATAATTTAGTAATCCAAGGACATTACCTAGGAAGTCAATTCACAGATCAGTTAACGAGTTGGATATATGCAATAACAATAGCCTTCATAGGAATTAGTTGGATAAAAGTCATAGTGAATATAGTAGAGAGATATAATCCAGTTCCAGTAGTTAGAGAAGACATTGAAAAAACAGCAGAAATGAATCTTGATCCAGGACTTTATATTTGCACCAATGAAAACAAATGTTACAACTATTTTAAGGGGTTACTGGCTGAGCGTCCCGGGCTTGTAATTTCAAGAAATCCCCCAGAAATTGTCAGAGAGACTCTAGGACTTAAGGAAACACCAATACTGTGGCTAACAAAGATCGAGAGGAAAGACACCGTGTATCCAACGAATCTCCCTTATCTGATGCAGACTCTTGTTGACTTTATGAAAAAAGAGGGAAAACCAAAGGTCATACTTCTGAAGGGTATTGAATACCTAATTACCGAAAATGGCTTCAAGAACATTTTTAAGTTTCTAGCAACTCTCAAAGACTATGCGATAGTAACTGGCTCAATAGTCCTAATACCAATTGAAAGCAAAGCTTACGAAGACAAAGACTTTCACCTGTTGATAAGAGAATTCAGAGTTATAGAATGAAAATTGAGGTGATAACATGATTATTGGCGTTGTTGGAAAGATAGCAGCTGGAAAAACGACAATAGCAAAGTTTCTTGAGGAAAAAGGTTTCTGCAGAATTTCCTGTAGCGATCCACTAATTGATTTACTAACCCACAACGTTGATGCTTACTCTTGGATTCCCGAGTTGCCAGAAAAAACCAAGCCAACGAGAGATAGACTGATCGAATATGGAAAATACCTAAAAGAAACTTATGGGGAAGACATCTTAATCCGACTCGCTTTAGATAAGATGAGATACTGCAGGGATGTTGTCATTGATGGTGTTCGCTCAAGAGGAGAGATTGAAGCTATAAAGCAGAGGGGAGGCGTTATTATTTACGTCGAAGCAAAACCCGAGCTTAGATATGAAAGATTGGTTAAAAGGAAAGCAGAAAAAGACAAAGCCATTAAGAGCTTTGAGGACTTCAAAAGGATGGATAACGAAGAGGAGAGGCTCTACTATACAAGCAAACTAAAAGGTCTGGCAGATTTTACGATTGTGAATGAAGGAACTTTGGAAGATTTGAGAAAAGATGTTGAGAAGATTCTTGAATTTCTGGATACACTTATAGTTATTGCCCCCTGCCTGCTTAGCCCGTTCACGGTTTATAGAGGGCCAAAGGAGAAGGAATATAGGACAGCTTCAGCCCTAATGAGGCTCTTTGGGAAGTATCACTACCTCAAAATTTTGGCTTATCCGTGTCCAGAGTTTCTACTCTTAGATTTTCCAAGGCTACCCGCGAGCAAGGAAGTTTATGAAAAGCTAGGCATGAGAGAATACGCCAAGAAAGTTGCTGAATTTGTTGAAAGAGTAATTAAAGAAGAAAATCCATCAAGAGTGATCCTTATCGGAGTTAAAGGTTCGCCAACCTGTGGAGTCTTTCATACAACTTCAAGCGACCCAGAAGAGTACCCCTATGAGAAAATTGAGGAGTTCAAAAAGCTGAGCAAGAAAGAGAGGTTTAAATTAGCAACGGAGATTGCCAAGGACTTTAAGCTTATTGAGGGGGAGGGAATTCTGTTTGAGATTTTAAAGAGAAAAATTGAAGGGATTTATCTAGAAGTCGATAAGGACAATCTGAAGGAGAGTCTGCAGACAATCTCCTACTATTTCACTTCATTGAAACCATAATTGCTCCAACAACAATCAGTAATGCCCCAATCAAAGTCCTTATTGTAACCTCCTCTTTAAAGATAAACCACGCAAAGAGTAACGCAAATACAATGCTCAGCCTGTCTATTGCAACGACTGTTGAAACATTCCCATTTTTCAATGCCATAAAATAAAAAAGCCAGCTCAAAGCTCCAGCAACTCCAGATAGCATTATGAAAACCCAAAAGCGCGTATTGAGATTCAGGTTTAGCTTTCCTGTTGCAAGTGAAAAGGACAGCAGAAAGAAAAACATCACACCAGCCCTTATTGTTGTTGCTAGCGTTGAATCAACGTTTTCAAGACCTAACTTTCCAAAAATTGCCACCAAAGCTGCAAACAGTGCCGAAAGCAGAGCATAAAAAATGTAGGAAGTCATGCTAAGCCTCCTTTATCGCTCTCTCCACTAATTCTTTCGCCTTTTTCATCAGCTCCTCAGCTTTCTCCCTTGTGTGAGCCTCAAGTGTAATTCTCATTATCGGTTCTGTTCCGCTTGGTCTAAAGAGAATCCACCATCCATCGTTCTCTATCCTTATCCCGTCAATGTCAATTAGTCTTTCATACTCAAAGCTGTTTAAAGCCTCCTTTGAGATTATCTCCATGGCTTTTCTTTTCTTTTCGTTAGGACAGGAGATTTTAGCCCTCATTGTGACATATCTAGGCACTTCCTTAGCCAATTCGCTCAAAGGCCCCAACTTATCAATCATCTCAATGACAAGCGCACCGGCAAAGATACCATCGGGAGTGAGGTTCCACTGGGGAATTATCCAAGTCCCACTTGGCTCTCCACCAAAGACCGCATTTTCCTTAACTATACCCTCAGCAACTGCAACATCACCAACTTTAACCCTAACAACTTCTCCACCTAAGGGCTTAACGTAATCATCAAGAGCAAAGCCGGCATCAACCGTCGTAATTATCTTTCCTTTTCCAAACTTCCTTAGCATATAGCCCGAGATTAAGCTCAGCATAACTTCATATTCAACAAAGTTGCCCTGATCATCAACGACGCCAATTCTGTCAGCATCTCCGTCATGAGCTATGCCCACATCAGCTTTCATGACTTTCACAGTTTTGGCAAGCCAGTCAAGACTTTTCGCATTCGGCTCCAGCTCGCGGACGAAGTATCCAGAAGGGTGAGCGTTGAGGCTTATAACTTTGTTGCCAAGTTCCCTCTGAAGATAGGGGCTAACAAGAGAACCTGCACCATTTCCTGTATCAACAATCACAGTGTAGGAATTTTCAAGCTCAATTATATCCAAAATCCTCCTGATATATTCTTCCTTCGGATCTGCATGGCTCAGCTTTCCAATTTCATTCCAGCTTGCTTTTTTGAAGGCTTCACTTTCTATAATTTTTTCCAGCTCATTCTCCATCTCACTTGTATATGCCATTCCATTGGGCTGCCAGACCTTAATTCCATTATATTCTGGGGGATTGTGTGAGGCCGTGATTGTTACTCCAGCATCCGCTTCGTAAAGCTTTATCGCAAAGCCCGTCAAGGGAGTAGGAGAGAGGCCAATATCAATGACGTCAACACCAGTGCTTAGAAGACCAGAAATTAGAGCATTCTTGAGCATCTCTCCAGAAGTTCTGGTGTCCATGCCAACAACAACTTTTCCCCCGCCGAGATAAGTTCCCAAAGCCTTTCCAACTTTTAAAGCTAGCTCCGGAGTTAGTTTTTCATTGACTACTTCTCTAATCCCGCTTGTTCCGAAGTATTTTCCCATATTAATCACCCGATGAATATGCTTACAATTACAAAAAGTCACAAAAGTTTATAAATAAAACGGAGGGGAAAAATTACCAGTTTCTCAACTCGTTCGCAAGCTCCACTAATTTCTTGGCTCTTCTCAGGTCAATATCATTCTTTGTTTTTCCATCTTTCTTAATCCATGTCCCCACTATGAAGCCATCAGCATACTTCCATAGCTTTGGAAGGTTGTCGTAGGTTGTACCTGAGCCTACAATAACTGGAACTGGGGAAATTTCCTTCGCCTTTTTGAGCTTCTCCAAATCAACTTCACTACCAGTTGCCCTTCCGCTGATAATTACAGCGTCAGCCAAGCCCCTCTCAACTGTATCCCTCAATGCATCTTCAAATTCTCCAAAGTGATACGCATGTTTAACATGAACATCTGCGAAAACCTTTATTTTGCTTGGCAAGAGTTTCCTCAGCTTTGTAAGCTCATAGGCTATGCCTTCTATTATTCCCTGGTCAGTGTATGCAACCCCGCTCAAAACATTTACTCTTATGAAGTCCGCTTTCACAGCGTAGGCTATTGAATAAGCCGCTATCCCATCGTTCCTCAGGACGTTTATGCCCAAAGGAAGAGAAACTTCCTCCCGAATGGCTTTTGCAATGACACTCATAGCTGCTACCGTTATTTTCTCAACAGTTTTTGGAAAAGGCACATCTCCAAAGTTCTCAACCATTACGGCATCAAAGCCCGCTTTTTCAAGCTTTTTTGCTTCGTCAATTGCATGCTCTACTATTTCGTCAGTGTTTCCATCATAAAGGTATGAACCTGGCAAGGGTTTGAGATGAACCATCCCAATCAGAACTTTTCGCTCGAAGTTCATTGTATCACCGAAAATTGGAAGGACCTTGGAAGTAATAAAATTTACCTAAAAGAAAGAGGAAGGTAATCTCTCAACAAATTTTAAAAAGGAAATCACTTTTTCACAAGCCTGTAAATTCTCAGTGAGATGCTGTACTTGTTGTAACCTTCTTCCGGGTGAAACTCCACTTCAACCTTGAAAGGCACATCTGATGTGTAGATGAAATCCGATTTGACAACTATAAGAGACTCATGAAGAACTTTACCAGCCTCACTGATAATCCTTACATTGTCCACACTTCCGCTCGGCTCGATCTTGATTCTGTAGATACCTGCTGGGATCACGGGTGAGGTGTAGTATGTAACTCCTTGAACAGTTTTCTCTTTATTGAACATTAACTCTTTGTCATATTCCGAGAGCTTGAGATGATAGTTTAAATACCACGCTCCTGCACCAAGCAGGATTAATATCACTACGAGAGTGGAGAGCTTTCCCATCTTAAGCACCTTTCCCTATATCGTTCCTTCCTCTCAAGATTAATGGCAGAAGGATCACTGCAACTATCACTCCTGGTCCGCAGACTCCCTTAGCAACTTCCTTAGCTTTTTCTGTCGCACTAGTTGCCATCTCTTTGGCGGTTTCTGTAATATTCTCAGTCCCTACGATTGTGGAAGTTTTTGATGTTGGTGTGCTTGTTGAGGTGCCTATAGAGGGCGATTTATCCTTTGGAGCCTCTACTCTGATAAGCCAAAGGTCACGAGTATTGCTGAAAGAGTCGCTTGACAATAAGAGCAAATATCCGTCGCTAACTCTCTCCATAGCCAGTGCCCAATCTTGTTTTGGCATATCTACATCAAGAGAGTACTCTTTAATACCTCTATCGTTGAATTTGAAGAAGTAGCCTTTCTTATCTGTCCAAGCATTCTCCATTCCTCTGTCAAAGAGCACAAAGCCATCATCAGCTTTTAGGATTTTAACTGGTTCATCATTTTCTACTTTTCCCTCAACCTTTTCCCATATCAAATTGCCAGCTAAATCAAGTCTCGCGATGTAGAGGTCACTTCCTCCGAAAAGGTTGTTGTACACGTAACCTGTTACAAGATATCCGTTGTCCAGAACTTCTACACTGAAGCCCACTGCGTAATCTTCCTTTTTATCGCTGTTCTTTCCAAGATATTTAACCCACTCTTCCTTCCCCTCTAAGTTCGTCTTGATGACAAATATTCTAGCCGTGTTGCTCTTTTCCGTTTTTACAGTATCCCCAACTATTATGTAGCCGTCCTTGGTTTTCTTAACTTGATGAGGCATCATATCTGGACTCATTCCGAGCTTTTCAACATTAATGTAGCTCTCCCATAAAAGATTGCCATTTTTATCTACGTTTACCAAGAACAACTCCCTATAAATCCCCCTACTTCCACCCCAAGTTCCATCGGTGGAACCCATTAAGATATAACCATCCTGAACTTTTATGATCTCTCTTCCTCTCTGGAAAATCCCATGTTCTGCATAGTTTTTGCTCCACAAGATGTTCCCACTTAAGTCGGTTTTTATAAGTGTGGCTTTACCTTTCATGGTTCCAAAGATCAGGTAGCCATCGTTTTCAAGGGTCAGAGATGGGAAGTCACCAATTATGTCAGTGTACTTCTTAAACCAAATGAGATTGCCCTCTTTATCAGTTTTCACAAGTATTGGATAGCTTGGATTCCCATCAGATGCCGCTAAAATTGCATAGCCGTCACTTACCTCCTTGATGTCCTTTCCCCAAACGCTTTCACCTATTGAGATAGTCTTGTTGAGTGTGATCTTGGGGAGCTGAGGAGAGTAGTCTTTAAAGCCAAATTTGACGATGTAGCCTTCAGCAAGATAAGAGAAGTCTTTGCCAGGCTTTTCTTTGAAGGAATCTTTTGTAATTGGAAAGTCATATGCTCTGGTATAGCCCCCTATGTAGACTTCACCGTTCTCAACAGCTATTTCGGATGCCCATTCTCTTTGGGTATGCTCCCCTTCGTGGCCCCCTAAGAGCGTACAATATAAAATGTGGCCGTTTGAATCAAGCTTCGCAAAGAAAGCGTTGTGTGTTAACGAGGAAGTGTCTTTTGGCATGAGAGCATTTGGAGTGGTTAAGTGGGAACCGTTGGCATCCCGGGTTATGCCTATTATGTACGACTCACCGTTCTCAGCCCTAATTGAGTGAACTGAAGCTTCCCTCATGAAGTACGTAGAATACACAAGGGCACTTAGTGTAGGCGTCATCTTGAAAACAATACCGTAATCAGCCCCATCTCCCTCAGGCTTTGTCATGGATGGATTTTTGAGCGGAAAGTCATTATTTTTCCATGCCTGAACTCCAACACCATATACATAGCCCTCTTCATCCACATAGAGGTCTTTGAGATAATCCGCTCCAGTTGATCCTATGAAGGTGGAGTAAACGATGTTCAAATTATTGTCAAGCTTTGTTATTGCTATATCGCTGTTTCCTGCTTGTGGATTGCATTCTTGGTCTTTAATTCCACATACACTATCGAACGCGTCCGGTGTGATATAATACCCCGGATCAACAGTATGTCCACCAATGTAAAGGCCGTCCTTAACTGGGGCAAGCTTTATCTCATGGAGAGACCAATAAGTTGAGAATATCAAGTTGCCATTTGTGTCAAACTTTGCTATAAATGGCCTTGTATAAAAGTTAAACTTCTTTATGCCTTCCACACCTATTTTCTCATTTTTTAGAGGAATGTGCTTCAAGTTATTATCCTCACCCCATGTGTGCTTGGTGTAGCCGGCTATGTATACATTACCCTCGCCATCAACCTCCATATCGTATGGTTCCTCAAGATATTCACCCCCAAAGTAAGTGGAAAAAATTAGCTCACCATTAGGGGAGAATTTAATAATGAACAAGTCACTGGTGCCAATCAGCTTACTTTGAAAGGCATTTTTCGTAGGCATGTCTCTGGATGAAGTCTTTCCAAAGAGGTATATGTTGCCATTTCTATCAACCCTAATTTTTGTAACTTCTTCGCCCCCACTTCCACCAAAGAAGCGAATATACTCAACATCCCTTCCACTTTTTGTGAACTTCGCATAGTAGATGTCCACATTGTCAAGTCCCCTAGCATGGTTCCCAGTAACATAAACCTCTCCATCTTTTACATCAATACTTAGTATGCTGTCCCAAGAGTTTCCCCATCCAAAATATGTCCCATAGATTAGTTTGTAGTCCTCGTTTTGAGCCGAAGTTTTAGGTATAGAACTAGAACTAAACAGGAATATCAAAATCCCAAGTGTTAATACAATTTTCCGTTTCATATTTATCACACTCCACAGAGCCAACCCACTTATGGAACAACCTAATTTCGCAAAACCATCTCGTAGAAAAGAAAAGCGAGACAGGTTTTGCTTTTGACATATTACGTTTTTCTTTTGATGTACAATAACATCTTTTGTTAATATACTTTTTGTTTGTTAGAGGGATTATCTGTTATTAGGGAGAAGTTGAAAAAGAGGTTTAACACTTTCCCCCAACTAAAAGAAAAAAGATAAGTAAAAACAATACTCCAAGATCACTTTTTCACAAGCCGGTATATCTTAACAGAGACCGTGTAATCTTCATTTGGATTCGGTGCATTGTACTGAATACGAATCCTGAAGGGATTTGCTGAGCTGTATATGACATTCCCGCTCTCAAATTCTGTAACAACTTCATCTGTATCCGCTTTGAGTATTTGCACGCCTTCAACGACTCCCGAACTTTCTGCTTCTATAAAATATTTTCCGGTGGGTATTACAGCTGAGGTATAGTAAACTGAACCGTTAACTGTCTCGCTCTGGCTTATGATTAGTTCTTTTTCATGGGTCGCAAGAGTGTAATGGTAAATACCAAATGTAAATGCAACTCCCACAATAAGCAGGACAAAGAACCCTATTATGAGCTTCTTTATTAGTCCCATATTCTCACCTCCTTTACTTTATAGCTTTGTTTAACTCCCATCCTCAAGATTTCTATACCGAATTACAACCGTATGGTCGCAGTCGCTAATTTTCTCGTGGCTAACTATAACAAAAGCTGTGTAGCTTCCATCGCGGTTCAAACTTATGTAAACATGACCCACCTCCACTTGCTGGGAATTTTCCGAGGAGCTCCAGCTTAAGGGGATGTCCGAGGATGTAACGTCCTCGAGATTTTTCTTTCCAACATCAATGAAGTTGCCAAGCAAAGCCGGATAATCAACACACCAAGGCTCAATCATTAAGTCACCCTCTTCATTACCAAGCTCACCAGTTGAGAAGTTGATCACCATTCTATCTCTGGTTGAAAGAACAGCCTCATGAACTTCCCCAAAGCTCCCCTTAACCATTGTCGAGGTGGCAGTTGATTGGTTTAGGAAGGAGTCATGGCATGCCTTGGCTTCCAGATACTTAGCGTAAGCTTCTTTGATTCTCTCTTGCTCTGCATTAGCTTGCTGGAGTGAAGTGACGTTGTTGTAGGCTTGAACAAAAAGCCTGTATGCTTCTTCTTGAGTTGATGGACAGGTGAAGCCTCCAGTTGTATTTTCGGGTGGTACTATGTTTGGGCCGCCCTCAAACTCATCAAAAATTCCGTCAAAGTCATAATCATGTAAATCTGAAGTTCCATCATAGTCAACATCCTTCTCATCTATAATTCCATCGGAGTTTAAATCCCAAGCATCAATCTTGCCGTCTCCATTTGTGTCATAAACGTCCGGAATGCCATCTCCGCTTAGGTCCCATGCATAGCTTTTGATACCGTTAAAGGTCGTGAACCATGTGTCAGTTTTTCCATTGTAGTCCTCATCGAGGTAAGCCGTGTCGAAGTTCCCGTCCCCTGTGGTATCAATGTACATAGCATCTATTCTGCCATCATTGTTTCTGTCTTTGGTTATAACATAGCTCTCATTGACGCTTATGGCGATGAAGCCTGTTCCCACGTAAATATCGGCACTTCCATCATTATCTGTATCGCTCCAGCCACTCCCCTTCAAGGATGCTCCATTATCATTAGAGAGCTGTCCAGAAATTTCCTTTCCAATGTTCCTAGTATTATCAGTGACGTTCTTTATTACGTCCGGATTCTTGGCATAAAGGTAGTAAAGACCACCAAGAATGAGGAGGATTACCAGAAGAGTCGTAAGCTTACCCATTTTCCTTCACCTCCACGAACTGTTCTCTGCTGAACCATCCCCCTCCAACGCGCCTGAACTTCTTGCCAGTTTCGTAGTCTTCATAAATGCCTGGAATTGTAGTCTCGTGAAGAACATAGCCGTTCCATGTGAACCATCCCTGATTGCGTTCCTCTATCTTTTTCCGCAGATTTATCAACGCTCCAACTGTAGCATCTGCCATATTGCCAAAGTAGCCAGTTGGATCGAGTATTTTGCCTATTTTTGTAGTCCCGTCAAGGACTATTATTGAAACCTTGGCGTTTTTGTCGAGGTTCATCTTCTCCAAATCTCGAGCATGATCCATCAACGCTTTAGCATCGAGGGCAACAAAGTAAATCTGCGCCCCTGTTGTGAACACTTTAACTTTTCCTCCACCTTTTATTCTCAAGCCTTCCCTTGTTTTCTCAAAATTATCAGCTGCAAACTTCGCCCAGTCAAGGGCTCCACCAGAACCGTACTGTCCACCGACGAGCCATTTTGGGGGATTCAGGAGTCCAGTCATTATCATGTTAATCGTTGCCATTTTTTCTGCTTCGCTCTTAGAGTTCTCGTAAATGAACTTTTTCATCTCTATATCCCGATTTATCGGATCGTAGCGATATTTTATCGCTATCTGTCTGAGCTGGTATGCTTTTTTTGGATCATCTCTGAAAATTGAGATGTATGAATTGATCTTCTGGTTAGCATAAACTCTTTTCTCCATGTATTCATTCATCCTGACTATCATCTTGTCCGGGTCGTTGATATAGGTGTTGTGTATCTCTTTGAGTCCGCTTATGTAGTTTCCATAGAGAGATTTATATTCCGGATGAAGCTCCATTGCCTTCTTGAGATAGTTAATGTGTCTCTGCATTATGCTTTCAGCCAGCTCAAGTTTTTTCTGGACAATACATGCCTTGCAGGTGAATAAATCCGGATCGTCGCAATCAACGAGACCGTCTCCATCGTTGTCTATATAGTCTCCCGGAACTTCCTCTCTGTTAGCAAAAGTCACAGTAACGCTGTCACTCGCGAGGAGAACTTCACTTGAGTTGAGAGTTCCATACAACTCAACCTTTATTGTTCCACTTCCTGATCCATTGTTTTCGATGAAGAGCACATCCCATATATCGCCCCTTTCAGAAACACTGACCTTATCTCTCGTTCCTCCTGAAGCGATTATGACTGCACGGAGGTTTTTTGCCCCATCACCCAAAACTTTGGCTGCCACTTCAACAGCAAATACACCAATGCCACTCGAAGAAGTGAAGGTTTCTCCATCAGATGGTGATGTTATGTGTAAGGAGTACTTTTTTTCTTTCAAGGTGGGGGTTGTTTCTGTAGGAGTTATGCCTGTATGTTTCAGAATCAACTTTACCACTTCTGCGGTAAGTTTTTCTGCCTTGGTCTTTGAAGCCTCTTTGCGCTTCTCCAGTAATTTTAGATATTCCTGATACTTCACCTCATTTACTCTTGTAGCAAAGTAGTTAGGGTCATCAGACTCCACGACAACGTCACATTTTGCATATCCGCTTTCAACCAGCTGTTTTGAACAGACATATTCAATGTAAGAATCCATTGAGTCATCGCTCCAGCGTCCATGCATATCGACATCAATGAGATACCTTCCATACATGTAAGTGGCATAGTAGTCTGCCGATGCCGAGTACTTATAACTGTTCCCGTTCACCGTTATGCTGTTTGTTGTGAAAAAGTAGCACATGTAGCTGCTGGCGGTTTTAGCTTCCTCAACATAATCTGCAGTTTCTCTATTTTCAGAACAAAGGGACTTAAGATTATCTGCTCGATTGTTAAACCTTTCTTTTGCTTTTTCGGAATTTTCATACTCGAAGATTGCTACTGTTAAGGGATTCATCGTCGGCTCGTTCGGATTGTTTGCCCACGAAACTCCCGTAAAGGTGACTCCTCCTCCAAGATTCTGACCCACGTTTTCAACATTAATGCCGACTGCGTTAAGCTCGCTGATCGTAGGTGCATAATCTGGAATCTCTGAACTCGAAACCGTACTAATAGGAAATGCTGAAATCATAAGAATTATTACAACCAAAAAAGCTTTACTTTTCATAAAAATCTCCTCTTGTTGTTTTTTCTTAAACAAAAACTCCTCATCATCCTTAATCACCCCCACTCCCATTCGTCGTTATCAAAAAATCCGCTCTCATCATCTCGGCTCCCAAGAGAACTCCTGACAAAAACAATGTTTCCTCCCTGCATTTTCAGCATCTTGAGAGAAATCCATAGACCGAGAACCAAGAACACAGCCCCCAAGAATACTGCTACATCTGGGAGAAACATTAAACTTACTAGGTATCCAACACCACCAAAGGTTAATGTTACTATGGAAACAACAATGACCTTCAGCAGAACTTTCCTCAGCAACCAAAGCAGCAAAAGCAGAGCAAAGAATACTCCTGCTCCTAAGAGAGGAGCACTTACGCTGAATCCTGTTAGATAATCTTCACCTTTGATCAGAGGCAAGGTAACCAAAAACATGCTCAATACAATAAGTTTTCTCACAGTACCACCACCAAGGCAAAACCATCTCGCAGAAAAGAAAAGCGGGACAGGCTTTGCTTTCAACATGTTACATATTTTTGATTAATATACTTTTTGGTTTTAGTGAGGAATTATTTTTAAGTGCAAAGTTTAATATAGAATGCTGACCAATAGCAGAGTTGGTGAATTTCATGAGTAAAAAACTTCCAAAAGGTGTTTTAGAGAATCTCTATCCAGATGAAGATGTTCTTTATGCTATAAAAAAGAAGTTCAGCTTGGAAGCAAAGCCTAAGTGGTTAGTTGTAACAGATAGGAGAATTTTGTACGTTGATGAAAAGATTTTAGGGAGATATGAACTGACCGCTGTTCCCTATGAGAAGCTCGAACTCGTTTATGTGAAGGTTGGCAAAATGTATTCAGAGTTCATAATCAAGAAAGAATACGGAGATGAGATTAGGCTTAGTAGAATGGACAAAGAAGAAGCAAGAAAAGCTATGGAAGCTATAAGAGATGCTCTAAACGAGATTGCTGTTGAGCCTGTGAGCATTGAGAGAAAGAAGCACCTAATGAGTGAGGAGTGGATTATCCACAAGCCAAAGGAAGCTGTGAGCAGATCAATTAGAATGGAGCCAAGGAAATTTAAGGAAAAGAAAGAGGAAGATCCTCTTGAGAAGCTCAAGAAGTTGAAAGAACTCTATGACATGGGTGTTATAGCCCGAGAGGAGTACGAAGAAAAGAGGAAAAAGCTTTTAGAGAAGATTTAGTGATTATTATGAGCATCAGAGCAAAAAAATTATTATTTTTCTCTTCCTCTTAATGTTGACAGGACCTTTCGCTTTTCTCTGGTTAGCAAGAATTATGCACAAGGAAAAACCCAAAATTGAGATTGAACACCCCAAAGAAGATACAAGAAAAGAAAAAGATTCATTTGAATGGAAGAGCATTTGGGACGAGGAATCAGCGCTTTTTGAGGAGAACTATTAGGGACAGCATCAAAATTAGACCCGCCCCACAGATAGATGTTGAGGGAGATTGAATTGTAGTTCTTGTGATTGTTTGAGTGTACTTTGGAGCCTGTTTTGTCTTCGTTAGAATTATCGTTTTGTTGATTGATTCTCCATAGAGAGTCATATTTAAAGGCTCAAGTTTTTCCCAAGGTAGGCCAGAGTATAAATCCACGCTAAAGCTGGTATTTATAGGAAGGCTAATGACTTGGAAATAATAGCCAGTTCTAGACCTCATCAATGGAATTGGTTCGGCCAATTCGGAGATGTTGCCTTTAATCCATATCTGACCCATCAAGTTAGACGCATTTAAAACGAGCAAAAATGCTTCTTCGTTTCCATTCAAATACCGAAGCTTAACTTTGTTGCTTCTCTTTCCATCCGTTTCAACGTAAACATCAACCCAAGCTTTTTGAGTGTTCAGCTTGGGCATTCTAAAAACTATCATCTCATCACTCCATTCAAGGACTTCTGCTCTTACTCCTTCAATAAACACATTTCCACTTTTTCCAAATCCGGCTCCACCGAGAATAATTTTTTGATCTGGTTGCGCGATATATGGAGTTATAGATCCGATTAAGGGTTTCTCTTGCTTGCCCTCATAACTGAACACAAGCACTTTGTTTTTAGGGGCTGAAATCTCAGCTTTTCCATCTTTAACTTGCATCTTAACTCCATAAAGAACATCTCTGTAAATTCCGTTGCTCCAGTTTAAGCTAAGGGTTAAGTTTTTGCTGTCCACTTTGTTCACAACAACCAAAACTTTCTCGCTACCAAAGTTCCTCTCAAAGACCCAAGTGTTGTAATCAGCATAAATTGCCTCAAAATTTCCATAAGCGAGGGCGTTGTTCTTCTTTCTAAGTTCTGCAAGAATTCTGATTATTCTTGCAGCCTCTGTTTGGTTGTCAAACTTCATCATTGGTCTGTTATATGGATCACCCTTTCCTTCTTTGCTGACCAGATAACTTTCATCACCATAGTAAATCACCGGAATGCCAGGCAACGTCATTACTAAGCTCAATGCCATGTGATACCTATCGAGATTTTTACTTTCGCTTAGATATCTGGGCAAATCATGATTGTCGAGGAAGTTAACTGCCTTATTCGGATAAACGAAGTGAGAGTAATATTCTTCGAGCTCTCTTGCAAGAGTCTTGAGACTTCCACCAAAGGCAAACGTCCTCACAATGTCGTTCCTTATTGGAATGCTGAGCTGGGAAGAAACATTGGAATATTGATAAAAGTAGAACATATCATCATCTTTTTCAAAGTTAATCTTATAGTACTCACCAAAGATAAAGAGAGGCTCTTGCATGTACAAATGAGCATAGAACTGAGTCAACCAGCCCAAGTCCATATGTTTGACCGCATCAATTCTAAATCCACAAATACCACTTCGAACAAACAAACTCGCACCATCTTTGAGATACCCATCAACCCAAGGATTTAGCTGATTAAAGTCTGCCAGACCAAAAAGATTCCCATATTTAAGCTCAAATCCTTCCCATATCTTAATGTTGCCATTGTGATGATAAATATCCTCCAAGCTTCCCGTGTAAGGATTTAACGTTGCATTTTTGCTGTCAGAATAATAGTTTGTGACAAGAGTGCCGTTGTCATAAAGAGAACCGAATTCACCGTCAGTTGCTGGATTCGAATGATTTGGAACAAAATCAACAATTATGCAAATTCCTCTTTTCTCTGCTTCTTTAACTAGGGTTTTGAAAATTCTCCAGTTACCGAAATGTTCCTCTATTCTCTTATAATCTCTTGTCCAATACCCATGATAAGGCGCAGAGCCTGAGGCCATGCGATTTATATTGTCATTGACCGGAGATAACCATATCATCGAAACTCCTAAGCTTTTGATATAGTCAAGATTCTCAATTATTCCTTCTAAATCCCCACCCCAGTAAAGGCGATAATTACTATGAGTCGGATCGTAAAAAGGCTGATTATTGCTCTTATTCCCATCGTAAAAACGGTCAACCATTATCTGATAAATGATGCCTTTTTCTGGAATTTGATATGCATAGCTACTTGGTAGAAGGACAATCAGGAGTAATATGCCAATCAGCTTTCTCATTATATCACCAGAAGTGATAAGAAAAAAGAGCTTAAAAACTTTCACATCTTTTTGATATCTTCAAAATTTATTGTTGCAATTTTCTCGAGAATATTATTGTTTGCAGATTTGACAACTTTCAACTTATAAGTGCTACCACTTCTCTCCCACTGCATAACTGAGGTTGCAATCTCCTCAAATAAGTAAAGGAGTTCTGGGAATTTAGTTTGTGTTAAATCCTTGTGAATGAAATAAAGTGCTATTCTAGTTTTGTTTCCAACATACTTGGAGATGTTTCTAAGTAATCTGATACCTCCTCCATATTCTTTTATTGAATTTATTAAAAAAAGTTTGTGAATTCCTAATACAGGATTATACACCATTTTAGGTGGAACTACTCTCTCATAAATAAGATCATAATACTGGAGATTTAAAGAGTACTTCTCAATTTCTATCCTCCCAATGACATTTCCTTCATCTCTATGACCACCTATTTTTATAACAGGAATGTCCTTAAACCCTTCTATAGGTAGCCCTATAAGGTCCAATCGAATTAGAAATTCAGGTAAAGTATCTGCCATGTCATCAATAATCATTGGAATATCATGTTGTTTACAATACTCCTCCAGCACATATAACAAAATTTCAGGAGATGATACAGAAGTATACTCGATGAGTATGGTTTCACCGGCTCTTAACTGAGAAAAGATGAACTCAAATCCTTGTTCAACCATTTCCCTACCACCAGGATTAATTTTTGGATTTAAAGTATAAATAGTTTACCCAAATTAACAAGAGTTTTATATAATTTTACCAAAAGCTAGTACTCTTGGAGAGATAAAACTGCCAACCTCTTCCTTTTCTTTTCCAACACTTATAATTGAGTTTATCAACTCAAAGATATTGCCCACAAACATGTTATCTTTAAACGGTCTAACTTCTCCATTTTCAATTATGTAGCCAAGCTCAACTGTTAAAGAGAAATCTCCACTTACTGGATTTGCAGTATGCTCTCCAAAAACGCGCTTTAGAATGACAGCCTTATCTAAATCCCCCAAATTCTCCCGCTTTCCATCAACAATTACGTTGCTGTTCCCAATGTGTGGTGTTGTCCTGAAATCCCTAACAGCATTTCCTGTGCTTTCTGTGTTCATAAGTTTAGCATAGGTTTCATCAAAAAGAAAGCTCTTTAGAATACCGTTTTCAATCAGCACATTCCTTTGGGATGGATTCCCCTCACCATCGAAAGAATAACTACCAAGCTTTCCTTCAAGGGTTGCATCATCTATCAGCGTAAAGCTCTCACTTGCAATTGTATCCCCTACTTTTGAGAATCTCGAGCGTCTGTGATAAACATTATCCCCATAAAGGTTAGACATTAAGATACTTATGACAGATGCTACTGCATGTGGTTCCAGAATAAGCTCTCCTTTATATCCGTCAATCTTTTTGGCATTATAGCTTAGCGCCACTTCTTCCAAAGCTTTTTCAAGCCCCAATGAGATCTCTCGCTCAAAGTCTGGCATCAGTCTAAATCCCTTGTAGTAGCTTCCAATTCCACTTTTCTCTGATCTTTTGACAATATGAATGCTCATACTCAACCCAGTTGTTTTTTCACTCTTTTCTATCCCGTTGGAATTTGCTATTCCATCTGTGGAAACTCCAAAAGCTAAACCCCCAGAAAAAGTGTACTCTTTTCCAAACTTTTCTTTGAATTCTTTTTCCTTTTCAGTTAGGGAGAGAGCAGTTGCATAAGCGTCATCGAAGCTGAGCTCCTCAATTCTCTTGTCATAGAGAGCTTTAACTTTGTTTCCCCCATTATTATCGGGAAATCCATGAAAAGGAACTTCACTAACCTTTGCAAGCTTTATTGTTCTGTTCACAAACCTTTCCAAAGTCGCTCTGTCGTGATTTATCCCAGTGATGTATGAGAAGCCGATTTTCCCTTTATATCCAATCCTCAGTCCAATACCAGAATGATATTTACGCTGAGCTCTCACCAGCTCACATCTCTCAATCTTAAAGGAGCTTCCTCTCCCTATTTCCCAGTAAATCTCCCACTCAACGTCTTTGTGATTGAGGATTTTAATTAATTCATCTATCATAGCAATCCACCCACCAAAGCTCTCGTCAATACATGAGGGCCGCCGTCATCAACAGGTACCCACTGGCCTTTTCCACAATAGCCAGGAAATTCGATTTTCAAATCTTTGCCAATAGCTCTGATATTCCTAAGAACGTCAAGGATTTTTCCTGATAATGCAACGTCCCTTATATGTGCTTTAATCTCACCATTTTCAATTAAATAACCTTCTTTTGCTCCAAACATGAAAGTTCCATTAGCGATGTCCACTTCTCCACCTTTATCTCCGATTAAATACAAACCACGCTTCACTTCACTAAGCATCTCCTCAAAGCTCCAATCACGAGGTTCAATGTACGTGTTGCTCATTCTAACTAAAGGCTGATAGTTGTAGCTTTGAGCCCTGCCGTGTCCATTTGGTTCCATATTAAGATAAGCCGCTGTTTCCCTATCAAGGAGGTACTCATTAAGGAATCCATTTTTAATTATTTCAACTCTTCTCGCTTTTATACCTTCATCATCATAAATATATGAGCCGAATTTTCCTTCTAGAGTTGGATCATCAACAACCGTAAGCTCTTCAACAGCTATTTTCTCTCCAAGCTTGCCCTCTAAAATGCTCTCCCCATTCTTTATTGCATCACCTTCGCTTGCATGCCCTAAAGCTTCATGAATAAACACGCCAGCAAGCTCTGGATCCATAATCACATCAAACTCTCCAGAGGGAGGTAGTTGAGCATTCAGCAGAGACTTCGCTTTTTCTTTCACAAAGGTTGTCCAGTGTTCCAAGTCAGTATTCTCAATTATTTCCCATCCCCCAGTCCCACCGAAGATTTCCCAATAACTCTGCATGTCGTTTCCCTTTTTAGCTGTTGCAGAGAAGCTAAGTCTTATTCTTGGAATTATTGTTTCAATCTCGCTCCCCAAAGAGTTAAAGTAGAATTGCCATTTTAGACCATCACCATAGGTTATCTTTCTGTTTACAATCTTGTCATCCATTAATAACCTGTCCACAGTTTTTACGAGTTCAAGCTTCTCCTCTAAATCAACATCCACAAAAGCTTTTTTTGCTTTAATTTCGGCTCGATCTTTTGTCGGATCATCAAGATAAACTTTTGAATTCCCTTTCATCAACTTTGCTATTTTCATGGCGGTTTCTATTGCTTTTTCTGCTCTCCTCATATCGTTAGCTGAGGAAAATCCCCAGGCACCACAAAATGCTCTCACACCAATCCCAATTTCAATATTTGAAGAAAACTCCTCAAGATGAGAGTTTTGCATTTCCAAGTGAGTGGCATTTATTTCTGCTATTCTAACTTCATAATATTTGATCCCATACTCTCTCGCAAGTTCCTCTGCTTTTCTCATAAGTCTCTCAATTTCCATCTTCTCACCCCACAAAAGAGATATTCATCATAAACCCAAATCAATTTATATTTCTTTTTATCGTATAGAGAACTGTACCAAAAGTAGGATAAGGTAAGTGATAGTATGACCCACAGAGAGGAGATACTCCAGTATATTCGCAAAAACCCTGGCATAACATTTCGAAGACTTGCAGATGAGCTTGGGATAGGCATAGGAAATCTTCAGTATCATCTTTATCAGCTCGAAAAGGAGGGCCTAATATTTTCAAAAAAGCTTGGAGGAAAAAGATATATATTCCCAAAGGAATTCAGAGAAGAATACGAACCCTTGCTGATAGCAATTTCAAATGAAACCCAGCGTAAAATACTGCTCCTACTAGCGGAAAAAGACATGAATCAGCGAGAAATTGCTGAAAGATTAAACCTTACACAGGCAACAATAAACTACCATATGAATGCTCTCAGCAAGCTGGGACTCATTGAGAAAAGAAAAGAAGGTCGAAATGTGATATACAGCTTGAAATGTGATATTGAGATCATAATAAGAGTGATCAACGAGTACAGGCCAAAGCTATGGGATAAGCTGGCGGATAGACTTATCGATCTCATGCTAACTCTGAAAGGTGGTGATATAAATGATTGATATAATACTTGATGTCATTATAGTAGCATTTGCCCTGTTCCTATCTTTCATCTCATGGATAGCCTATAAAAAGAGCGGTATGAAGAGCATATTCTTTTTGTTACTTGCTTTCCTGCTATTTGGAATCAAAAAAACTCTGGAAAATCTCCACATAATAGCTGAAGTGGGTGAAGGAACCCTTGAAATCGCCACAACATTTCTTGAGTTAGCAATACTCCTTATGTTTTTTATAGCAGTTGTAAAGAGAGATTAACGAACAATCATTAAGGGTGGCTTTATGATCCCAGCAAGCTCCTCTAATAGGCTTCCAATTCTTGTTTTTCCACTTTTTCCATAAGCACCCATAACAACTAAAGTATACTCCCCACTATTTGCCTCCTTGAGGATTTCATCCTTTGCAATACCTTCCACTATTTTCATAGAACAATTAACGTTTTCCTTGTGGCATAGTTCGAGTAAATCCACCATTATTTCTTTAACGCTCTTCTTCATCTCGTGCCATATCTGTTCTTCAAACTTCTTTATCTCATCAAGTTTGTCACTCCTCATACTTAGATTAAATGCAACAGCCCTCGCTTCCCTTCTATCAAGAACCGAAAATAAAATAATTTTGGCATTCTTTTTCTTTGCTATTGATATAGCATGCAGAGCTGCCTTTTGACTCCATTTTGAACCATCTATGAGTACCAATATTTTCATCATTACCACCCAATATACCTGATCCAGAGTATTCCAACGCCTATAGCAACTGTTATGACCATTATAACCATACCCACCTTTAAAAAGTCCCCAAAGGTTATCCTAATCCCTTCTCTTTCAGCAATTCCAATAACAACAACATTTGCAGATGCACCTATTGCAGTCCCATTTCCCCCCAAACATGCTCCCAAGCTGAGAGCCCACCAGAGAGGGTAGATATCCATTGAAGTGCTCATATGTTTTATCAGAGGTATCATTGCAGCTGTCAGAGGAATGTTATCAACAATAGCAGAAGAAAAAGCAGAAAACCAAGTAATAGCAAGCAGTGCTTGACCCTGAGTATGCACGTGGGTTAAAACCCATTCTGCAACTTTGGCTATCGTTCCCGTTTCCTCCAATGCACCGACTATTATAAACAGCCCTCCGAAGAAGAACAAAGCTGGCCACTCGATTTTTTCAAAAATACCCTCCGGATCTTCTCGTGTCCACAACAATATGAGAGAAGCCCCAAGGAGAGCTACAACAGCGGGCTCTATACCCAGCTTATCGTGGAAGAAGAACAAAGCTACAACAAATACAATTATAGCAATGGATTTTCTGAAAAGTCTTATATCCCTAATTGCGGCTTTTTCATTTAAGCCACGAAGAGTTTGCTTTATCATGACTTTTTTCTTTGGTGTCACCTTAAGAGCATTGTTATATGCGAAGTATATAATTAAGATCGTTGCAATCAGATCAACTGCTGCTATAGGTCCCATATTAACCAAAAACTCATTAAAGCTTAAATTTGCTGCAGAACCTATCATTATGTTTGGAGGATCACCTATCAGAGTTGCAGTTCCGCCAATGTTGGAGGCAAAAATTTCAGAAAGCAAAAAGGGGATTGGATTCAAATCCATTAAGCGGGAAATGTAGATAAGCATAGGAGTCAATAACAATACCGTTGTGACATTGTCAAGTACAGAGCTAACTATGGCAGTAACGACTGAAAAGAGAAGCAAAACCCTAATTGGACTCCCCCGCGCAAGCTTTGCTGTCTTTATTGCAACATATTCAAAAAGCCCACTGTTTCTGGCAGTATTTACAATAATCATCATTCCCATAAGAAGGAAGAGAGTATCTAAGTCTAAATATTCAGGGACTTTTTCCCAAGGCACAATTCTTAGAAACAGAATCACTGATGCACCAAGCATGGCAGCAACCGCCCTATGAATTCTTTCGCTAACTACAAGCCCATATGTAAAGAGGAATACTGCAATTGCTATTGCCTCTTGATTCATTTTTATACACCTCAATAGATTATGATTGGAATGTCAACATGCTGGACTATCTTTAAAACTATGGGACTCAACGGGTGTGTTTTTGTAATTTCAGACCCATAAGCCTTTGAGAGCACGAGCATATCATGCTTCTCAGACAGCTTTATAACATCCTCACTCTTGTCACCAAAAAACAATCTCAACTGCGTGCTCATGTCCAATTCCTCAAAGGTACTTGCGATTTTTTCAAGTAATGTCATTCCATACCTCTCTTCATTTTTTCTGAAGTCTTCACTTGCTTTTCTTCCCAGTGTGTGTTCAATCATGTGAAAGACTTGGGCATCAATGATATAGACCAGAAGTATTTTCGCTTCTTTATAAGCCGATAGAGTATCATAAACTTCAGCTGGAACTTCGTTTATGAATCTGTCGAGAGGCATTAAAATAGATTTAATCTCTGGGAGAACCATCTCTTCTTCAGTTAACAGAAATTCTTTGTATTCCTTGAGAATGCGCTCGTATCTTTTCCCAGCGACATTCTTAAATTTCCTCCGGATCAATGATGAGAACAATCCCATTCATATCCCCTCAGCATTTTATTACAACACTCCAAGACTATTAAATTTATTTGGTGCAAGTCTCTAAATTAGATTCATGAACCACAAGAGCTATTAAATAAAAAACCTTTTTGGATTTTGGAGGTGAAGAAATGAGAAAGCTATTTCCAATTTTGGCACTAATACTCTTGCTTTCTCCTTTGGCTCTTGCTCAATGTCCTGTACAAGGACACACAGTTATTTTAAAGGCTCCAGCAGTTTCAAAAACTGCCAACGGAGATTTAATCGGAGTAGCGACTGAGTTCGTAATTACAGTAGCTCCAGGAAGTGGACATGTGTACGTTGAGACATGGCCACTGGCAGAAGTGGATATGCAAGCAAGTGCAAGATTAGCTGCCCAAGTGGCTGGTAGGGTTCTTGGAGTGGATATGAGTAAATATGATGTTTTTATTCAAGTTAAAGCTGATTCTCCAATTATTGGTGGCCCTTCTGCTGGAGGAACAATGACTGTTGGAATAATTGCCGCATTAAAAGGCTGGAAACTCAGAGATGATGTCATGATGACTGGAATGATAAACCCAGACGGAACAATTGGGCCCGTTGGTGGGATTCTGGAGAAAGCTTCAGCCGCTCACAGTGTTGGAGCCAAGCTGTTCTTAATCCCAGAAGGACAAAGAATACAAGTTGTCCAAAAAACTGAACAAAAACAGATTGGACCTCTCGTTCAAATCACAACAAAAGAGGAGAAGGTAGACGTCGTTGAATATGCAAAGGAGAGATGGGGACTAGAAGTAAAGGAAATCAAGGACATTTATGAAGCAGTCTATTATTTCACGGGACATAAAATAGAGAAACCCCAAGCTCCAACAAACGTTAAGATTGACACGTCCTTTCTCAAAGAAGATGCAGAGAAGGATTATGAGAACACCACAGAATACTATAAACAAGTGGAGAAAAAGCTCAAAGAGAGCGATGTGAGCTACACAACATATTCCTACCTTAAAGCAGCACTCGATGATGCAAACAAAACCTTAAAAGACGCTAAAGATGCCTTAGACTCAGGAATGTATTATACTGCCTTGAGCAAAGACTTTCAAGCGAGAATTATTATCAGACATGTTGACTGGTATTTAGATGTACAAGATGAGAAAGATATTGAGAACCTATTCAAGATGGTTAATGATGATATAAAGAATACTGAAAATTACGTTTCTAACTTAACAATTAGAGGCACAACAATGCTTCAAGCAGTTGCTGCAAGTGAAGAGAGAATAGAACAGGCAAAATCCCTTCTTAAGGATGCATGGAGCGATTACTATAAGGGAGATTACTGGAATGCAGTAAGCAATGCAGCATTTGCGTATGAAAGGGTTCAAACAGCAAAGTTCTGGGCAAAATTAGGTGAAAGATATGCAAAAGGTGATGTAATCAGCAGAGATGTCATCAAGGACACAGCAAGAGATTACTTAGACAACGCCCGCCTAGTAGTCACATATATAACCTCAATGTTTGGAGAAAGCTTAATGCAAGGACTCGTTGATAAACTCAATCAAGGGGAGCAATACTATGAGGACGGAAAGTATTCAGCTGCTTTATTCTCTGCAATGGAAGCAAGGATTAGAGCAGAGGTTATACTAGATACCCTAGGCATAGACAACGAAACAGTACTAATGGATAAGCTCCAGCAGATGAAAGAGGACGCAAAAACTGCGATAGCAATAGCACAGAGCAAAGGTGTTTACCCAATTCTGGGAATGGCATATTATGAGTTTGCCCAGAGTTATGAAAAGCAGGGGGGAATTGAAAACATTCAAACAGCTATGATATTCTATCAATATGCAAAAGAGACTGCAATGATGTTCCTTCCAAAGACAACACCAAAGATAACCGAAGAAACAACTACACCGCAGATAACTCATCCAACACCACACCCAACCACTACGCAAACTGATACACAAACTCAAACAACCAGCACAATCACAGCATCCACAATCACAGCAAAAAGCGTCCCAACATCACTGCTAGGAGGAATTGGAGTATTGGGAGTTATTCTGGGTCTGATAATTGGAATTGTGGTTGGAAGAAGGGTTTGAGCCTTTTCTTACTCTTCTTCCTTTTGTCCAAAAATAAATCTCCTGAAAAATTCTGGCAATTCATTTCTCTTATCAAGCAGTTTTATTTCCCAATCAGCTAAACTTGGACAGATTGTGCAGCCTAAACGGTAAAATCCCTCATAGTAGAGAGGATGCAAATCAAAGCCATTCATCAAGATATAAAGCTGTACCATCATACCAGACCAGAACTTAATGGGCATGATTTCCAGGAAAGTGCCGAGGATTTCATTTTCCCTCTCAATTACTGGTGGCTTCAGCCTCCTCTTAGCACTTTCCCCATCTCTATCACCCACAACTAAAATTGGATTCTCAAATTCTTCTATAGCTCTATAGAGAGCCTCAACTTTCATCTTTGTACACCAGCGGTTGTAATGAGTAGGGATTCCATACATATCAATGGGCATTGAGACAAAGGTTTCGACAACATTAATGCCGAGCTTTTTAGCAAGCTCTTCAATATATTCGTCAGTCCGAGGCATCTCGTATTCCATTTTAACATAAACGGCCGTAACATTTTTGAATACTTTGCTTGCCAGAATTAAAGTTGCCGTTGAGTCTTTTCCACCGCTCCAAGGTACTATTATGTCATAATCCTTAAATTGCTCAAGAAAACTCTTGCTTGCATCTTCAAAAGCCCCGATGTAATTCTCATTTGCCCTAATAATGTCCTCTAAGCTAATCTCCTCAGTGTGGGGAATCCTCCAGAGTACTTCCGTTTCTTCTCCGATGCGCTTGCTGACTTCAGCTATTTTCATGCTTCCTGAGTAGTACACTTCCTGGTTCATTAGTTTCCTCAAAACAAGTGAAACGCTCCCAATGTCTACTCCTAAAAGCTCCCTCATGTTCTTTCTAAAGCCATCTCCAAAGGCCAAGTAAATGTCATAGTCTGGATTAATTTCAATGTTGAGAGGATTTTCTGGGTTAAGTTTGTAAGTCCTATCCCATTCAATCCCAAGCCTAAATCTGGCTTTGATTTCTTCTAAGTGAGCATAAAGCTCGTCAACACGCATATTCCTAACCTTCTTCGTCCTCAGGATTCGAGAATAGAAAGGTCTACTTAACTCCAAAAAGTACTCACTAATATCTTTAGCTAACTCTTTTTCTTTTTCTCCGAACAGTAAAATCGGAATGTATGGATCTTTCTTCAGCTCCTCAAGAGTATCTTCAACTTCATTAAACTTTCTACCTCCCCCAAGGCTCGAAACTTTCAAAAAACCACCATAGTTACGCTCATTTATGTACTGCAGTGCTTTAGCATCTTTTCTTGCCCTCACGATTACATGAAACATATTAGAGAATTAGAGAAAGAGTTAATAAGATTAGCGAATTGAAAGTGCGCAAAATATTTTAATGATAATATATTACAGCTAAATCTAGGGATAGGAATGACAAAGACTGAGGAATTCTTCCGACTTATAGAGTTGTACAAGAAAGAGAGCAAGCCAAGGAGAAGCATCTATGATGTTCTTGTCAAAGTTTTCATTATAGTTGGTGCACTTGTTATAGTTGGAGCTCTTGGGTTCATCCTCTACACTCTTAACATCGCAGGTTTTAGCAAAACCTTCATAGCTACCCTTGCAGGATTATTTGTAGCTGTTGTAGGGATATCATTTATAATTTACAGACTTTGGAGCAGAAAAGAAAGAACTACATGATGAAAACTCCCTGAACTGAGGTGATGATGAAGACCGGTCTGCTGATGCGAAGCTCTAAAATACTTGAAATGCATAATTAATTAACATGGACTATCGAAAAATTAGCTACTTGGTAATCATCATTGTGTTTGTTTCCCTCTTCCTAGTTCTCTTTAAGCCTTACCTATATTCCTTCAGAAGAGAAAGCATCAAATATGATGGTGAGGAAATTATGTTACCTGAACCTAGGCTTAAAGGTGATATGAGCGTTGAGGAAGCGATAGCAAAAAGGAGAAGCATACGCTATTACAAGGATAAACCATTAACACTTGAGCAACTCTCTCAGTTATTATGGGCCGCTCAAGGAATAACTGAAGAAAGGAGAAAATTCAGGGCTGCCCCGAGTGCTGGAGCAACATATCCTTTCGAGATTTATGTAGTTGTGGGAAATGTGGAGAGCTTAAAGCCAGGAATTTACCACTACGACCCATTTAAGCACAGCCTAACACTGATTAAAGAGGGAGACTACAGAAAGCAACTTCAAGCAGCTGCATTGAATCAGCAGTGGGTTGGAAAAGCTGCCGTTGATATAGTCCTAGTTGCATTTTATGAGAGAACAACAAAGTACTATGGTGAAAGAGGTTACAGATATGTTTACATGGAAGCTGGACATATAGGGCAGAACATCTATCTGCAAGCAACAGCACTAGGACTTGGAACAGTTGCAGTTGGAGCTTTCTATGATGAAGATGTTGCGAAAATACTTGGAACTGATGGTGATCCTATATACATCTTTCCAGTAGGTGTTCCATAATGGTCTTCCTAGATCATAACACACTTGGCTATCTTACTTTTGCTTTTATGAGTCTCACAATGCTCAGCGGAGCCTTTATATTCCTAAGCAAAAAGAAGAGCAATCTTTGGATAAAAATTCACATAATTCTGGGAATTATAACCTACATCCTAATGGTTCTCACAATTTTGCTAGTAAGATAAATAAGTTTGAAATTCGAAAATAGGAAGGTGGTTTAAGATGGGAAAACTTACTTTGGAAAATTTAGATATTGAAGAATTTATTAAAAAACTTGAGAAACTTAGTGATAAAGAGATTATAAGTTATTGGATTGAAGGAGAGCTTAAGGAAGCAGAACTTTATAAAGATCTTGCTAAGAGAGCCAAGGAACTTGAACTCGACGACAGGATTGTAGAAACATTTATTATTCTTTCAAAAGAATCCAAAGGACATGCGTCTCGGCTATGGGAAATTTACAGACGATGCTTTAAGACAGAAAAAATTGAAAAGATAGATTTGCCCCTAATTGAAGGGGAACCTCTTTTAGAGAAATTTAAGAATGCAAAGGATGTCCTTGAAGTGTTGAGTATAGCTATGGAGTCAGAGCTTCTTGCAGAGAAGATTTATAATATACTTGCTAAACGGACAAATGATGAAAAAATAAAAAGAATTTATGAATATTTGGCAGCTGTTGAAAGAGAACATTACCATAAGTTAAGGGTTGAGTATGAGTTCTATTACAAAAAATCAGAGAACTGCACAAAATATTAAAATTGAAAAAAATTTTAAAAACAAGAGACAAAGTTAAAATCATGGAAAAAGAAATAGATGTTGAACATATACTAATAGAGCTAAAAAACTTGTCCCATGAAGAACTACTTATTTATTGGATAAAAAATAGACTCAAAGAGGCCTATGAATATAGATACTTTGCTGAAAAAGCTAAAATGCTCAATAAAGACGAGGATATAATAGAACTCTTTATAATTCTTTCAAAAGATTCACAAAGTAATGCTTCTCGTTTATGGGAAATCTATAAGAGAGTATTTGATTCAGGTAATTCAGAAATTCCAGAAGTGTCATTAAATTCAGCTGATTTTAAATTCGCAAATGTTTCCAAAAGACTTGAGAAAGTTAACTCGCCTTTAGAAGTTCTTGAGCTTGCTATGGAATCAAAACTACTTTTAAAGAGTATCTATAACGATTTAGCAGAGAAAACACAGAATAAAGAGTCCAAGCTAATCTGTAAATATTTAGCAGCCATAGAGGAAGAAAATTATCAAAAACTTAAACTTGAGTACGAATATTATAAAAAGAGAAACGAGAGAAAACTTAAATTCCCATCTCTCTAGCTTCAGGAGGCTCTTCAATCAAATTATCGCTGTATTTATCATAGTCTGCTAAAAGGAACTCGTCACTCATTCTTAAAGCTTTAACTGGCTTATCCTCTCCTGGAAACTTCTTACCTGGGCAGACATCAACACACAATGCACAGAACATACATCTCGAAACATAATGCCTGATTTTCTTAAGCTCCGAAATCCACTCCATAGCATTCGCTGGACAGACTGTTATGCAAAGCCTACATCCAATACATCTTTCTGGATTGTACTTCAGCTTTCCTCTAAAGCCTTCAGGAACTGGAACTGGAGGATTAATTTGAATTTCTCCCCTCTGAACTTTCTCAATTAGACCTGTAACATCCTTAGGGGCGTGCTTTACTGGAAAAGGATTTGTAAATGGCTTTTCTACAAGTTGTTTCAGGAATAGAAACATTGCTTTTGTTGGCATCCGTCACACCCCCAACCAAACAAGTGCTAAGCCAAGTAGGGCAATTAAGTTCACGTGCACCCAGAAAATCCTTGAGGCCTGTTCTATTCTGAATCTTCCGAATGACGTTCTTACAACTGTCACTGCCGCTATGTAAATTACCAGCACCTTAAAGAGGAACCAAAGACCCTCAATGACATAAAATGTAGCCCCGCTCAAGCTAACTCCAAATACATAGCTGAATGTAAACGGTATGAAAAGAACCACTTCAATTGCAGCCATGGCAAAACCTCTGACGGCATCTGAGAGGTAGAAGAGTGCCAGATTTCTTCCACTGTATTCGGCGAGCATACCTTCCGCTATCTCTGTCTCTGCTTCAGCTATATCAAAGGGCAGCTTGGCTAACTCCGCTGGGGTGACAACCAATAATGCAACAAATAGCAGGAGAACCCCCAGACCTGATACAGGTGAAACCATGTTCCAGACAGGATTTGATGCTATGGTTGTTAATGAAAAGCTCTTGTAAAGCAGTGCAAAGCCAACAATCACAGTGGCCAAAGGCATCTCATAACTCATCATGAGAACCATTTCTCTCTGTGCACCAACAGATGAAAATGGACTTCCCGACGCAAATCCTCCAACAGCCATGGCTAAGGACTGAAGTGTGAGTAAATATAGTATTACGATCAAATCACCGTATCCTTCGAGAGGAGCTCTCAAGACACCAAACGGAATGTAGAGCAATAGAGTCATTGAAGATGCAAATGCTAGGACGGGCATTGCATTAAAGAGCCATTTCACGGCATTTTCTGGTACAACAGTTTCTTTGAGCAACAGTTTCCCAACATCCCAGAAAGGCTGCCTTATTGGAGGACCAATCCTTGACGTCATTCTTGCTGATATTCTCCTGTCAATACCTTTGTAAGTTAACCCCAGAAAAATTCCAAGTATTGGAAATGCAACTGCATAGAATACAGTCTCGGGGGTCATTTTTTCACCTCCCTCTCAATCCTCCTTGTTTTTTCAACGGCTTTTCTGTGAATGTATTCATAGCCAAGAACTCTGCCTTCTGGAGTCTTTAGCAGTGCAACTCTATCATTACAGCACATGCATGGGTCAATGTATGCCACAACTATTGGAATATCCGCAACCTCTGCCCCAAGCAAGAGTGGAGCCCAGCTGTTGATATTGTTATAACTTGGAGCAATTACTTTCCAAACGCTTGGCCCATCTCTGCCGTCAAATTTAAGGTAATGAACTACTTCTCCTCTCGGTGCTTCATGAGCTCCTATTGCTTCACCTTTAGTCCTCCTAATCTTCGCAAGCAAAGCTACATAGTTGGGGATCGCAAGGATTTTACCTTCTGGGAGGTTGTCAACACAGTATTCAATGATGTCCAAGCTCTGCTCTATCTCATAAATTCTGACCATAGTAATGTCGTAGGCATCTCCTCTCGCTTCTCCAACTATATCTTGAGGAACAACGGCTCTAACGTCAATATCTGCATAAGCATCGTAGGGCATGTCCTGTCTGATGTCCATTCTTAGACCAGCCGCTCTTGCAGTGGGCCCAACAACATTGAGCTTGAGTGCCAGCTCTTTTGAAAGCTGAGCAACTCCTCTAGTTCTTGCCTTATAGACTGGGTCTGAGAGTATTATCTCCTTCATCTTTTCAGTGAGCTCCCAGTAGTAAGTTATCATATCCTTTAGGGCTTTTATGTGACTCTCTTTGATGTCTCTCCTCACACCGCCAATCATGAAAACCGAATAGTTGATTCTGTTTCCAGTTAAAAGCTCCAGTAAATCGAGGACTTTTTCTCTTCCTTTCCATATCCAGAACAAAAGTGAGTCAAACCCCATCTCGTGAGCTATCACTCCCAACCAGAGCAGATGACTGTGAATCCTCTCAAGCTCTGCTATGATCGGTCTTATGTACTGCGCTCTTGGAGGAGCTTCAATCCCTAACGCTTTCTCCGCTGTAATCACGAATGCGTATGGGTGGGATATTGAACAGATTCCACAGATTCTTTCTGAGAGATAAAGTGTCTGTATGGCATTTCTCTTCATTCCCATGTACTCGATTCCCCTGTGGGCAAATCCTCTCTTCACATCAACTTTAACAACCTTTTCCCCCTCTATCTCAGCCTCGACTCTGATTGGCTCTTTTAATGCTGGATGAATTGGACCTATAGGAATATAGTAAGCAGATTTAGGCATTTTCCCCACCTTTCTTTCTTATTTCCCTAACGCTCTTGTGTGTGTGCTTAATCATGTCATCAACACCATACTCATCCCTTCTCCATGGATATTTCCCTTCAGGCCAGTCGTCAGGCAAGAAGAGGTGTCTCTTGTTCTTTAAGCCCTCAAATTCAACGCCAAGCATCTCTCTTATTTCTCTTTCATTTGTCTCTGCCCCAATCATTAAGTCCGTAATTGTTGGAAGAATCAATTCACTTTTTGGAAGGTCAAACTTCAGCGTTATGCTTATTTCCCCCCATGGATGTCCATGATAAACTCCAAAGGAATAGATCATCTTTATAACATCTCCTCCAGTGTCCTCACCAGTTATGAAGTGTAAATGTGGATAATCAATGTCAAAAATTGTTTCAACAGCTTTTCTGAATGCGGATTTATCAATCTCAGCCCAAATTTCATAAAGGGTTCTCTTTCTCCTGACTCCCATTGTATATTCCTTTATCTCATAGCTCAGCAGTGCATCTCCAAGAGATTCCTTAAGCTTTTCAAGGATTTGTTCTACATTCATTCTTTCTTCCCCTCCAATTCCTTTTCCAACTTCTCCAGCTTGAGCCATGCCTTAACGACGGCGTCTATGATAGCCTCTGGTCTTGGTGGGCAACCAGGAACGTAGATATCAACAGGAATTATCTCATCTATTGGCCCAACTAGATTGTAGGAGTCGTAAAAGACACCCCCACTTGTTCCACAGTTCCCAACTACAATGACTGCTTTTGGATCTGGCATCTGCTCGTATATTCTCTTCAGCTTGTCAGCAAAGTCCCTTGGAATCGCCCCAGTAACCAAAAGCACATCCGCATGCCTCGGCGAACCCACCAATTTGATTCCAAACCTTTCAGCATCATATCTTGGTGTGAGTGCAGCGATGATTTCAATGTCACAGCCGTTACATGAACCTCCCGAAGCATGAAAAACCCAAAGAGAGCGTTTAAAATTCGTAAGCTTTCCCATATCAGGCACCTCCTACAAGGAGGAAGAGAATTATTGTTCCCACTCCAAGGTACCAGAGTATGTAGTCTCTAAGGTCGCCTGTATGAATTGTCTGCAGAATGTTGTAGTAGCCCTTTAATGCCTCAATGAAACCCCAATAGATATCACTAGCCTTAACTTGGATTTTTTCTTTTGATGGCTCAATGTTACCACTCAAATATGGCTTAACCTGTTCTGTATCTTTCTTATAGCCCGGGTTTCCTCTGGAATAAATCAGGTAACCTATTAGTGCAAAGGGTATAAGGAAAGCCAACCACAGCAATGGGCTCCAATATCCTGCACCTGTAACTAGTCTTGGTATCATGCTAAACCACCCCATGTTTGATATTGAGCTATCCTGATTAGTGCATCAACAGCCGGATACACTAACTTGTCAAGCACTACATCCGGGAACAGACCAAAGAGTATACAGAGCAACGCTAGAATCACCATTGCCACAATCATTGGCTTTGGAACTTCTTTTGCGTTCTCAAACTTCTCCAATGGTGGTCCTAAGAATGCCGAAGCGAACACTTTAACGAATGAAGCAAGCGTTAATATGCTCGTAACCATTGCAAATACTGCCAAGAGGGGGTTTAATCTGTATGAACTTTCATAAATTAGGAACTTGCTTGCAAATCCATTGAATGGCGGCAGACCAGATATGGCAGCGGCACCAACGATGAAACATAGAGTTGTTATAGGCATTTTTCTCGCTAATCCTCCCATTTCGTTGAGGTTTCTTGTTCCTGTTACGTAGAATAGAGCACCAGCAGTCATTAAGAGCAAGCTCTTGTAGATGATGTGATTTATTATGTGGAAAATTCCTCCAGCCATTGCTGTTTTACCAAACTCTGCTAATGCCTTAGGATCATGGAGAACCGTTAAGCCAACACCGACACCAAGGAGCATGTAACCTGTCTGTGAGATAGCGTGATAGCTCATAAGCCTCTTCACGTCTTTCTGAACCAAGGCCATTGTAACTCCAATGAACATTGTCAGAACGCCGAGAACTGACATTATCCACCCAACTCTCGCTAAGCTGATTGATATGTTTGCAAAGAGTGTGAAGCTGACTCTAAAGAGAGCATATAGACTTGCATAAGTTGACACCAATAAGACAGGGTTTATACCAGCTGGAACCTCTGTATAAGCGTCAGGAACCCAGTAGTGCATTGGCACTGAACCACACTTCATTGCAAATGACGTGAAGAGCAAGCCAAATGCTATCATGTCAAGGGTGTTGAAGGACACTTGCTTGCTTATGTATGCCAAGTTCAAGTTCCCATATTCCCCATAGAGAATTCCAATGGCAAAGAGAACCATCAGTGAGGCAACAGCACTAACGATAAGGTATTTGATTCCAGCTTCGCTTGCTTCACCACGATAGTTCCTAAAGCCAACCAACGCTGAACCCGCTATACCAGCTATTTCAAGGAACACGAATAAGTTGAATAAATCTCCAGTAAGAACCATGCCCAAGATACCGACCTCTAATAGGAGCAACAAAGCATAGTATTTCTCTAAGCCGCTTTCCGCTTTAACATGGCTGTAAGAGTAGAGGGCACCAATAAAGCTCATTAGTGTCGCTGAGATTGCCATGAAAGCTCCAATACCATCAATTTCAAACATAATTCTTATCGGCACTTTATAGCCTGATGGAAGCACGAGAGTTGGCCTATCAGCGCCAAAGACATACACTATTACTCCATTAAGCCTAACCTGATACATTAATAGGAGTGAAAGGCCAACAGTGACAGCTGTTATTAATATGGCCCATACAGCTGCAAGGTTCTGCTTTTTCTTGAATAACGGTGCAACAAATGCTCCAAAGAGTGGAATTGCTATCATTAATGCCGGCAGATGCTCAATCATCCTCTCAGCCTCCTGATTTTTGTAACATCAAGGGTTCCGTAGTGCTTGTAGATGTTCACAGCAAAAGCGAGCATTAGAGCTGAGACGGCGACACCGATGACAATGCTCGTAAGTGTTAATGCCTGTGGAGTTGGCAGAACCATATTTTGCGGATTTGCAGCTTCTGGAGGTGCTAAAGTATAGATTGGAGCATAACCACCTTTCACATAGCCCAATGCGACCAAAAACAGGTTTACAGCCCCTTCAAGAATTTCAATTCCAATGACCACCTTGATTAAATTCCTCTTGAATCCTATGGTGTAAAATCCTATTGCTAAGAGAAGTGCAACTATTATGAAAGGAAAGTTCACAAAAACTTCACCACTCATCCCTCTCCCTCCTCATGATCAGGAAGAATATCAGCACTATACTGGTAAGACCAGCGAGAACCTTCATTCCAACGAAGATGTTCATGTAGGAAAGTGTTCCACCAGTGTTTAGGTAGCCTGGATTTATTCCAACTGGTGTCTTCCCCCCAAAGATCGGAAATCCACTGTTTGCAATTATGTTTTTGAAGAATGTGTAACCAGCAAATCCCAAGCATGCCATTCCTAAGAAGCCCAGTGCACCAATGCTTTCAAACACATTGAGTGGAACTTTCTCAAATAATGTTTTTATGGTTTCATACCTATTAGCAACTATTAACAACGCTAATCCACTCGCAAACACTGCTCCTCCCTGGAAACCTCCTCCTGGTGTAAGATGGCCATGAAGGATTATGTAGCTTCCAAAGACAAGTATCAACGGAGCTAATATCTTGGTTGTAGTCTTTATGATAGTCGTTGTCATCCTTTCACCTCCCTCCTACGCAGCACCATTAAGACTCCGGAAACCGCTGTAAATAGAACAGTTGCTTCACCGAGAGTATCAAAACCTCTGTAATCAAAGACTATGCTTGTGACAACGTTGTTAGCTGAGGCTTCAATCTGGGCATGAGTTATGAACCAGTCATCCATCTCCCTGTGCGGAGGCTCTCCGAAAGGTCTTAAGCTGATCATTGCAGCAAGGAGGAAGAGCGTGAAGCCAATGAAAGCCAGCAAGCCAAGAGAAGTCCTCATTCTACCACCTCCTCATCGGTGGTGTTCTTTATAGCCAGCAGATACATCGCCGTTGTTAGACACGCACCAACGCCAGCTTCAGCTATTGCAACATCTGGAGCTTGGAGAACATAGAATTCCAGTGATAAAATTAGGCTGAACACTGCCATGGCGATTACGGCCATAATAAGGTTCTTGAATCTAATAGCAACTATTGCGCTAACGAGTAGTCCTATTCCAATTAGTATTTGCAAAATCCAGAAAAACTCCATAAAGTTCATAGCCTCCCCTCCAGTTCATCTATTACAGCTCCATATGGCCTAATTCCCGATTTTCTCGCAGCTCTTCCGATTGCATGGGCACCAACTGGGTTTGTTAGCACCAGAAAGATTACAACGAGAGCTGAGTGAATCCCTATTGTTACCCATCTTAGGTCATGTGTTGGGAGCCAGTTGTAAATTGAATACACCACCGTTGCAAGAACTATGAAAATAGTCCCAAATGTTGTACATTTTGTTGCTGCATGAATCCTTGTGTAAACATCTGGAAATCTGAGGATTCCAACGCTTGCAAGGAAGTTAAAGATTACCCCAATTGCCAAGAAAATTGTGATTATATACTCAATCATGCTATCCCCACCTTCTTCTTTACTAAATACCTTGCAATATAGAGCGTGGCAATGTAACTCAGAACTGCATACACCAGTGCAACATCAATGAACACAGCTTGCTTCGTAATTACACCATAGATAACCATTGCACCAGCCGTTGTTGTGGTCATTGAATCTAGAGCAACTGCCCTGTCTGGAATGGTAGGGCCGAGAAGGAGTCTAATCAGTGTTAACATTGCTGAAAATAGAAGCAAAACCAACGCAACCATAAATGCACTAATCACATTCATTCCGCAATCCTCCTTGCCCATTTTGGAAGGTAACCACAAAGCTCTTCAGGAGTTGGTTTTTCCTTTCCAGGCGGAACATGGATCCAGTGCACGTACAAATTGCCATCTTCGTCAATTTCAAGAGTAAACGTTCCCGGGGTTAAAGTTATTGAATTTGCCAAAAGAGTTCTGCTTTCGTCTCTTGTAAGTCCAGGAGATATTTTAACAATGCCAGGCCTTATTTTCCCTGTTATAACTCTATAAGCTACATCAAGATTTGCCTTTGCCATTGCAAAGAAAAATGGCCCAACTGCATATATTATGAAAAGAACCCATCTCCTCGGACTAAAGAAATATTCGAGCTTTTCATCCATGATGTTCCGTGTTAAATACCCAATTATCGCTGCAATAATGAATCCGGCGATTAGTTCTTCTTTGCTCCATGCGATTATATTCCCCGAACCCGCTGTAAGCAGTAAATACACAATAAACGACCAAAGGAAAGATGTTACAAACGCCATTCTTTCACCTCGGCTTTAAGTTTTAAACCTTTATAGGGCATTTTTAGGATTAATCTCATTTTAAATTTGCTAAAAATTCTTAAATATATTTCTAAAACGAAAGGTTATAAACCTAATATTTTGACAAATGAAAAAGTCACTAAACTTTACAAACTATTTAACACAAAGAGACATTAATGAACAAAGATTCTCACTACAGTTTATGTTAGTTCAGAAAAAATGTTGAAAATGGTTATACCTTTGTAAAGGTTTACAAAAAGCAAAAAGAACATGACACTTAATAAAACACTAATGCTAACAAATAAGAAAAAATTAGAGAACATGCTACTCTTCGTATTCCTCAATAGCACCAAACCTACAGACACTTGCACATATGCCACAGCCAACACACTTGTTTGGATCAATCTTATGTACTTTTCCTGGGGCTCCGGTTATAGCGTTCTGTGGACATTTCCTTGCACATAACGTACATCCCTTACATTTATCTGGAATTATGCGGTATTTCTTGACTTTTTTGCTCTTCTGTGCCTCTATCATTTCCTCGATTTCTTCATCTTTGAGCCACCTTAAGTTGTCATCGTATTTATCGTAAGTAGCAAGGAGGAACTCTTTGCTCATTTCCAGAGCATTTACCGGACACACATCCACACACTGAGCACAGAACACACATCTACCGAGCCAGAAGGTTACTTTTTTGATTTCTGGTATAAACTCAATAACACCTGCTGGACAAACTGTCACACAGAGCTTACAACCAACACACTTGTCAGGATAGTAGATTAGCTTTCCTCTAAATCCATCTGGAGTTGGAACTGGCTCAGTCTTTGGGAACATGTTTGTTGCTGGTTTTCTGAAAAGATTTGAGAGGACTGTGGAGAGAGTCGGAGGTATCTTCATACTATCACCCCCAATAGATCAATTGCAAGGATTAATGATCCAATTATCGCAGCAGGAAGGAGTCTAAGCCAGAATATTTGCACTGCCTGGGTAATTCTTAGCCTTCCGGTTATCGCTCTAAAGATGCTCATGCTGATGAATAACACTATAAAGACCTTAAGTGTGTGGAAGAGTACGTCAACAATGAGAGCTGGTGTTCCGCTGAGTCCAACATAAGCACTTATGCCCCATGGGAAGAAAATGGCAACAACTAAGCTTGCACTTACGAACATTTTTAGAGCATTGCTGAGTTCAAATAATGCAAGATGCCTTCCGCTATACTCAGCCATTGGACCTTCAGCAACTTCAGTCTCCGCTTCTGGAATGTCAAAGAAACCAACTTCGATTTCACTTGCCAACCAAGCCAAGAACACAAAGAGCAATATAAATGTTCCAATGAAAGCTAGGGGTGTTCCAAGTTCCCATATGTTGCGCTGGTAAAATGTTGCCAAGCTGAAAGGCTTTTCAACCCCGAGATGACTCAATCTCCAGAGAATTGTGAAGAGCCCAAGCATCATTGGGATCTCCCTTGAAACTAATATTATCATCTCTCTCTGAGCACCTATTTGAGCATAAGGTGAGCCAGAGCTTATTGCTCCTAAAACCCTGATGAAGCCAATGAGGGTTAACAAGTAAATGAATACGATTACGTCACCCTTGGTGGCAAAGAGGGGAGCAAAGCCCATTGGAGTGTAAGCTAATAATGCTATTGAAACAGCTAAAGCCAAAACTGGAGCCAGCTCATAGAACTTATTGGCATGCTTTGGAATTATTGATTCTTTGCTCATGAGCTTTAGGAAATCATAGAATGGCTGGAGCAGAGGAGGCCCTACTCTGCGTTGCATTCTTGCGACTAACTTTCTGTCAAGTCCCTCCCAGAGGAGTGAGGCAAATGAAACGTAAAGATAAAGGGCAATTAAACCAAGAGTGGCATATAGAATGTTCATAGTATGCACCTCCCTATTCCAATTTTCTCAGGTTTTGCTTTGATGTTTGGATTGATTTCCTTGGTCTTCTTTATTGACTCTTTAAGCAAATCAACCTCTGTTAGAATTCTCTTCCTTCCAGTTTCGGCATCAATCACCGCTACTCTATCAGTACAGCTCAAGCACGGATCAATTGAAGCTATAGCAACTGGGACATCAGCCAATTGTTCACCAACTAAAGCCCTTGCAACTGCAAAGAGGTTCGGAAATGTTGGCTCTCTCATCTTCCACTTTGCTGGGCCATCTCTTCCAGGTTCAGCCCTTACGTAGTGTATGGTCTCACCTCTTGGAGCTTCGTATCTTCCAATTCCTTCACCCTCTGCTTTCTTGAGCTTGAAGAGTATCATGTTGTCCTTTGGAAATGCCTTAATCTTTCCTTCTGGCATCTGATCCAATGCTCTCTCAATAATTTCCATACTCTGCCAAAGCTCACCGACTCTTACTACCATCCTATCAAAAACATCTCCTTTGATTACACCTGTGAACTCCTTAGGTGTTACTGGCTTAACTCCCAAGTCTGGGTAGACTCCAAGCTTTTCGTTGTATCTAACGTCCTTCTTAATGCCACTTCCTCTTGCTGTTGGACCTTGAGCACTGTACTCAATTGCTATTCTCTTTGGTATAACACCAGAGTCCCTCAAACGGGCTTCAACTGTTGGATCGTAGAGGAATATCTCCTCAATTTTTGGCATAATCTCTTGGCGATAATAGTAAATCATATCAAGTATTGCCCTCTTGTGCTTCTCTGTTATGTCTCTCCTAACTCCGCCAATCATGTTTCCAGCGTAGTTGACTCTGTTACCTCCAATGTCCTCAAGGATGTCCATTACCTTTTCTCTCGCCAACCAGCTCAAATGGAGAACTGTGTCGTAGCCTATTGAGTGTGCAACTACACCCAAGTTGAGCAAGTGAGAGTGTATTCTCTCAAGCTCTCCAACGATGACTCTGATATACTCTGCCCTCTCTGGGACTTCAATGCCAGCCATTTCTTCAACAGCTCTTGCATAAGTGTGGTTGTGTGAAAATGAACAGATTCCACATATTCTCTCTGCTAAATAGAGCACTTGAATCCAGTTCCTTCTCATTGCAATCCATTCAAGGCCTCTCAAGTTGTAACCGAGCTTGACATCGACGTTAATGATACGCTCACCGTCAAGGGTAATTATGAACTTCTCAGGCTCCTCCAATGCTGGGTGAATAGGACCTATGGGGATTTTAACCCAGTATTCAATCCTCTCATTCATTTTGACTCCCTCCTGTATGGATGTCCAGCATTTTTGACCATTTCGGGAGTAATTCCTGTCTCGTCGAGCCTCAATGGATAAACACCTTCTGGAAAGTCATCTGGCAAGAACAGTCTTCTGGGATCTGGGATTCCTTCGTATTTGATGCCAAGGAACTCCTGTACTTCTCTCTCGTATGGCAGAGAGCTTGGAAAGATGTCAGTTATCGTTGGCAACACTGGATCATCCTTTGAGCATGCTGTTCCAATCACAACTGACAAGCTCTCTCCCTGCTCCCAGAACATTTCCCAATGGTATTTAGCAGTAAGTCTATCTCCCCTATCCTCAGCTATTATAATGGAGAACTGTGCAGTTGGGTCAATTTCCTTGAGGAACTTGACAACATCTTTGAACTTCTCCCTGCTAACTTCAATCCAAATTCTCTTTCTTGGGTGAGGAAGTTTATTTTCAGTTATCTTGACCTCTACATCTTCAAATTTTGCCTTTATTCTCTCAGCAAATTCTTCAGGTGTCATTCTTTCTCACCTTTAATCTTTTTGATCAGCTTTTCCAATCCCAAGACAACTCCATAGAGGATTGCCTCTGGCCTTGGTGGACAACCGGGAACGTAGACATCAACTGGAATATGCTTGTCAAGTGGAGCATTTGTGAATGGACTCTCATAGAACACACTTCCGCCAGTGGGACAAGCGCCTACTGCAATTACAACTTTTGGGTCAGGTGTTTGCTCGTAAATCAGCTTAACCCTCTCAAGACTCTGGTCTGTTATTGGACCTGTGACAAGCAAAATATCCGCATGCCTCGGTGTTCCAACAAGCTTTACTCCAAATCTCTCAGCATCGTATCTTGGAGTTAACGCTGCTATAATTTCGATGTCACAACCATTGCATGAACCACTATTGACATGAAACACCCAAGGTGACCTTCCGATGTATTTACAGAGCTTTGCAATTCTTTTCTCAAGCATTTCTCTCTCACTGACTTGTGATTGAGTATTAGCCTTGACTTCTTCCATTTAATTCACCCCCATACTATCAAGACCCCAAGGATTATTGCCACAGTTATAAGAAGATAGCTCACATAGTCTGTTAACAGCCCTGTATGTTCCCTTCTGAATGCTATGAACATTCTGTTGATACCTCTGATAAGCCCCCACATGACATGTCTCCCTGTGAAATACCCTTGAATGTGTTCAAACTGTGGAATTATTTTATCCTCATCTTCACCGCTTAAGTAAACCTTGGTACCAGCTCCTACTCTCCTTGTTCCCATGCTTGCTTTCTCTCCCCACTTCATGAGGATATAGCTGATGATTAGACCAATGATGAAGACATAAATAAAGTAAAGTGCATCCCAATAGCCGAACATTTTTCATCCCCCCAACACTGCCAATACATATTTTCCTGACTCCTCAAGCATCTTTGCTGTTGGTAGCATAACACTCTCGTTTATCTGCCATGGTAGGAGACCCATGACAATTATTGCAAGGATTAGGATTATCATTGGTATTATCATAGCCTTTCCTGGATCTTTTGCCGTTTTCACTTTCTCGCTCTCCTTCCCAAAGAAGGTGAAGAGTACTCTTATGTATGCTGCAGTACAGAAGGCTGTTCCGAGAATTGCTATTGCTGCTAGGAATGGGTTATACAAAGCGGAGCTTTCATAGATGAGCCATTTGCTTGCAAATCCATTGAGTGGAGGCATGCCTATTATAGCTGCAGCACCAACCAGAAAGGCAAAGCTTGTCAGTGGCATTCTTCTTGCTAGTCCGCTAAGCTCATTGAGGTTCTTTGTACCCACTTCATGCAAAACAGCACCTGCAACAAGGAAGAGGAGTGCTTTCATAATTGCGTGATTCACTGTGTGGTATATTGCTCCAGCCAAAGCTATTTGCCCAATGTTTGTTCCATATGCTGCAAGTCCAATGCCTATGCCAAGAAGAATGTATCCTATCTGACCAACACTTGAGAATGCAAACAATCTCTTCATATCAGTCTGCACTACAGCCATGGCATTTCCGACAATTAACGTTAGGCATGCGAAGAATATAATTATCCAGCCGAGAGTTCTGATGTTGAGGCTTATATTGTAAATGCTGAAGAGTATTCTTGCTATTGCATAAACACCACCAGCCTTAATTACTAATCCAGAAAGCATTGCTGAAATTGAGCTTGGTGCTGCTGGGTGGGCATCTGCAAGCCACATGTGTACTGGAACTGCACCGCTCTTGAAGAGCAATCCACCGAGGATAAAAGCTAAGGCAACTTTGCTTACAAATGTTGGCTCCCTTGTGATGTACTGGCCTAGATAAGCCATTGTTAGAGTTCCATACTGGCCATAAAGCAGAGCAATGCCGAGAAGAATGAATGAACTTGCCAGTGAACCAACAAACATGTACTTGATTCCAGCTTCAATGCCTTCCCATGTGTCATTTCTGAATGCAACCAAAGCATAGCTAGCTATGCTCATTATCTCAAGGAAGACATAGAAGTTGAATATATCTCCCGTTATGACTATGCCGAGCATTCCAAGCTCTAAGATTAGAATCAAGGTATAGTACTTATCCAGCCCAGTATCGTGCTTCATGTATTCGAGTGAGTAGATTATTGATAGCAGTGAGACAAATGCTATTGTTACTGCTATTAACGCTCCTAGGAGATCAACTTCCCAAACAATTCTGATTGGAAAGCTTACTCCTTTTCCTAGTGGCGTTGTATCCCCAAGTGTGTACACTATTATTTGATTGGTCTTCCAGATTGTGTAAAACACATCAGTAGCTACGCCTAAAGTTACTGCACTAATTATCACTGCCCAAATATCCCTGGCTTTCTCACTGATGAGCTTGATTAGAGGCATTGAGAATGCTCCAAAGAGAGGAACGATGATTAGGAATGGCAACACATTCATCCTCTCAACCTCCTTAACTTGTTGATGTCTAAGCTTCCGTAATGTCTGTAAGCGTTAATTGTCAAGGCCATTGCTAAAGCTAGAACACAAACTCCAATGACGATGCTCGTAAGCACTAAAGCTTGAGGAATTGGGCCAACCATTGGAGTGCCCTTTAATGTTTCATAACCGGTGTAGATTGGCGCAGTTGGAAGAACTCCGTTCTCCAAGCGGTAGCCAAGGCTTATCAGAAGTAAGTGGATTCCACAGTCAATGATGTTCAAGGCTAAGATCAATTTGATTAAGTTCCTCTTGTAAAGAAATGCATAAATCCCCATGAAGATTAAGAGAAATGCAGTTACAAATTGAAACGGAATCATTTTTTCCACCTCCTAAAGAGGGCTATTGCCATCATCGCACTTACTAATCCAGTGAAGACCTTTAATCCGACAGCTAGGTTCATTATTGGTAGATAACCTGCCGAGAGCAGAGTTCCCGGCTGTCCTGCAAAGGCTATCTTATTACGCCAGAGTATGTTGTAGAAGAAAGCTATACTTAACCCAAGCATTGCAGCTCCTAAGAAAGCCAAGCCACCAAGTCCCTCAAGAGCTGAGTATAAGTTCTTGTCGTACCTCTTTCTAGCTTCATTTAACCCAAATGCGACGAGGAATAATATTCCAGCACCAGCTATCGTAGCTCCCCCTTGGAAACCACCACCTGGTGTAAGATGACCGTGGGAGATGACATAGGCTCCAAATATTCCAATGAGTGGAATCGTAGCTCTCGCCATTGTTTTAACGATTAATCCCATGTCATTCTCCATCTTCATCCCTCCTCCAAGGTCTGAGCAGTGCAACAGCACCAGCTATGGCTGTAAAGAGAACAGTAGCCTCTCCTAGGGTATCATAACCTCTGTAATCAAACACTATGTCAGTTACAATGTTGGTTCCACCAACTTCTTCGATACCATGTTCAATATAATACTGGTCAGTGTAGCGGTACTTTTGCCAGTCACTACCACCAAGACCAAATTTAAGCCCGTATTGTGGGTTAGCTACTATCAAGAGCACACCAAGGATGAACAGCAAAGCTAAAGCCCCAAAAGTCTTGTTCATGGTCCCTCACGCTCCCATCTCTCTGTCTTAGCTATTCCATACACCACTATGGCCGTAACGACACCAGCACCAACTGCTGCCTCAGCTATTGCAACGTCAGGGGCATGAAGCATGTAGAACTCTAAGCTCAGCAGAAGGCTCATTGCTGCTGAAGCCAAAGCCGCTGAAAGCAAATCCCTAAAGCTGATTGTAAGGTATGCAGCGATAAGTATTCCAATCAAAATTCCAAACTGAATGATCATGTCAACTGTGAGAACGTTCATTTTTCTCCACCCCTCTCCCTCTTGAGTTTTGCTTCATAAGCATCAACAACAGCTCTCACAGGCTTTACACCACTCAAGTGAGCAGCTTTTGCAATTGCGTGAGCACCTGTTGGGTTAGTAAGCAACAATGCTATCAATGCAACCAAACTGTGAAGTGCCATCTGAAGGTACTTTGGATCTCCAGTTACGTGGAGCTGATTTGCTGCATGAACAATTACAGCAAGGACTGCAAAGATTGTCCCGAAAGTTGTACACTTAGTTGCTCCGTGCAAGCGTGTGTAAACGTCTGGAAATCTGTGAAGGGCAAAGCTACCGAGCAAGTTGAAGATTATGTTAATCCCAAGGAAGGTATAAATAACGTATTCAACGATAGTCGTCACCTTAATCCCCCCGGAAGGTATTTTGCTATAACAAGTGTTCCTATGTAGCTCAGCAGAGCATAGACAATTGCAATGTCAATGTAAATTACTCTGTCATATGCTGCTCCAAGAAGAACCATTCCTGCAACGATTAGCGTATTCAATGTGTCAACTCCAACGACCCTGTCAGGAATAGTTGGGCCAAGAAGAACCCTAAGCACAGAGAGGAATGCTCCTATCATGATTATCAACGCTGAATAAAAGAACTCTGGTGCAATCATCTTCCCAACCTCCTTGCCCATTTTTCAAATGAGCCAGAAACAGGTTCTGAACTCTTTGGCTCTTCCTCTCTGACATAGATCCAGTGGACATAGAGGGCTTTTTCCTCTGGACAGGCATCTATTGTGAGTGTTCCCGGAGTCAAAGTTATTGAGTTGCTTAAAATGGTATATTGGGCATCATTTTCAAGCTCAACGGGAACTCTAACTATTCCTGGCCTTATCTTTCCAGTTATCACTCTATAAGCAACATCAAAGTTTGCTTTGACCATTCCCCAAAACAGGGGGCCAATTGAGTACACTACAAACTCGACCCATCTTATCGGGTTCAAGAACCTTGTAGTTTTTTCGCCTATAATGTTTCTCGTTGAATAAGCCACTATTACCGAAAATACAACTCCTGCAATAATTTCCTCTGGACTCCATAGCATTCCTTTGGTGCCTGCCGTAAGTACTAACCAGAGCATGAATGACCATACAAATGCAACAATGAAACTCATTTTTTCCACCCCAACTTTTGGTTTAAACCTCTATACCTGGAGTTTTCACTCAATTCCGATATTTAATTCGTTTATTGCTTTTAAAAGAGTTTTGGAAAGCGCAGAATTGACAACAAAGGTATAAAACAGCTCTTTAAGAACTAAAGATTCTCAACAAAAAGTTTGTAAAAATGAAGAAACAAATGTATACAAATTTGTTAACGCAAGTTTTTCGCTAATTCTAAAATGACACCGATATATTTTTGATAATTAAGTGCCTGTACTGTCGCTGGTTCAATCAATTTGTCCAAGATAACTGGTGCCGCTAATCCAAGTATTAAGCATGTTAATGCCAGCAGCAGACAAACTAAGCTCATGCTCATTGGCTCTTTGATTTCCAGGTTTTCTTTTGGTTTTCCTAGCCAAATAACATAGAAGACACGCATGTAAGCTACTAGAGCAATCACTGAACTAATTACGATCATCAAGGCCAAGCCAAAGCTCCTCTCCATCAAAGCATTGAAGAGTAAGAGTTTACTGAAGAATACGTTGAGTGGTGGAATTCCAACTAAGCTTAATGTTGCAATTGCTAGACTAAACGTCGTAATTGGCATCCTCCTGCCTAAACCAGCCAAATCGTCTATATTCCTAGAACCAACAGCATGAATGAAGACTCCAGCCGCAAGGAAGAGTAATGCCTTAGCAATCGAGTGATTGATAATGTGGAATAATGCCGCCTGAAGTCCAAGCTGAGTGCCAAGCCCAACAGCCATGAACAGATAACCCATATGCATAATTGTTGAATATGCAATGAGCTTCTTAACGTCTTTTTGAACATTCATCATCAAAGCACCAAAGAGTGCAGAGATTGCTCCCAAAACTATTACAATCGTGCTTAACATACTGACTACATGAGCAAGCTCTGGCGTTAACTGACCACCGTAAACCGTGTATAGGAACCTAATCAAGGCATAAACACCAACGTTTACGACCAAACCAGAGAGCACTGCTGAAATTGGGCTTGGAGCTGCTGGGTGAGCTTCAGGAAGCCAGAAGTGATTCGGCACAATTGCCGCTTTAATAAGGAAAGCCCACGTAGCCAAAGCCAAAGCAACACCAGATGCCAAGATTATGTTCCCAACTGGCGTTCCAGTAACTGGAAACGACATTCCATGAACTTTTGCTGATAAATCAGCAAAATTTACTGTACCAAATGCTCCATAAAACACTCCTAATGCCAAGAAATACATTGTCGTTCCAACTGCCCCGATTAAAGCGTATTTAAGCCCGGCAGTGACTGAATCACCCCTGTCGCGATAGAACATTACTAAAGCATAAGCTGCAATGCTCGTAACTTCAATCATAACAAAAAGATTAAAGGCATCACCTGTAAGCAATACACCAAGCAAACCTGCTTCTAAGCCCAAGTAAAGTGTATAGTACCACTCTAAACCTTCCTCGTGCTCTAAATATCTATAAGAGTAAATCGTAATGAGGAACATTAGTGCGGCAGTAACTAAGGCTATTAAAGCCCCTAATTTGTCAACCTCATACACAATTCCAATTGGAGCAACCCACTTGCCGAAAGTATAAACTAAGGGAGTGCTTGAAGAATAAGCCAGCTGGAAGAGCTTGAAAGCACTGATTAAAGTTAAACCAGTTCCAATTAGAGCGTAAGCTTGAACGATTTTTCTGTCTCCCTTGATGAGGATTGAGAATAATGGTAGTGCGAATGCAAAGACAATTGGAATGATTGGGGTTAAGCCAACGACATTCATCCTTCACCACCTCACTCGAAAATCCTCTTAGCATACTTCTCAAAATCTTCACAAATCTCTTTCTTGGCTTTTTCAGGCTCTGTAGTAGTTACATTAATCCAATTCACATACATATACTCATCATCCAAGTCAACGACTACAGTGCCGGGAGTGTTCGTTATAGAGTTCGCCACAAGTGTTTTTGCATAGTCTGTTTTCACATCGATTGGCACTTTTACAATTCCTGGATTATAGTTACCCGTGATTGTTCTAATCATGACATCAATGTGAGACTTAGTCTCGGCAACAATCATGTACCAGATGAAGTATATTATCCCCCAAAGCCATCTAACTGGATTTAACGCCTTAGCATCCTCTTTAACCAAATACTTGCCTACAAGCAAGCCAACGCCGATTGCTACAATTAATCCAGTAACTAAATCAAATGGCTCTGCAGAGCCAGTGAACAGAATGTAAGTGATGAATGCTAACAATGCAGTTGGAATTACACCCCTCATTGCTCACCACCCCTCAGTAAAGCGGGCAACTTTTTACCAATCTCTCTAGTGTCTACAGTCCCGTACAAGCGGTAGATTTGGATTATTGCAAATGCAATAAGCACGTTTACAGCCATTCCAATAACAACAGCTGTAATCACCAAAGCTTGCGGGAGCGGATCAACTGCCGTGCTGATAAACTGCTGGAGGGCTTCCTTACTCAAACTTGGCAAAATGGGTGGAGCGACTGGGTAAATCAATCTATAGCCCAATAAGACTACGAGTAAGTTAGCAGTATCGCCGAAGATTGTTAGTGCAATGAGTTTTTTAACTAAATTAGGCCTCCTCGCAATTCCATACAAGCTGATTACAATCGTGGCAAGCAAAGTTAGAATTATAATTGCCCAAATGAAGGCGATCATTGTCTCACCCCCAGGATTTTTTTGAATACTTTTTCTGGGATTGCTAAGAGCAGGAATACTGCCGTGAATCCAGCACCGACAGCCAAGAACTCAAAGAAGTTGTAGTAGATTAGTGAGCCACCGATAAGTTGTCCACCAAGTTCTGCTGGGAAAATTGGCTGATTCTGCATGACGAAACCATCACTAAGGAGAGGAACCAAAGCAGTCAATGCAATACCCAGCAACCCAATAGAACGGAGGATTAATGCTCTTGTTTTGTCTAATCCGTGTTCTTCAAGAGCGTACTTGGAGTAAGCGGCAATGATTAACAATGGTGCTACTGCCAGTGCTGAACCACCCTGAAAACCACCACCAGGTGTGAGGTGACCGTGCAAAGCAATCGAAGCCGAAACAGCAAGAATCATTGCAACAATAATCTTAGTTACACTCTTGATTACCAAAGTTAAACCACCACTGAATTCTTCTGGTTTTTGCTTTGCTTCTTTTTCTTGCTTCTTGTTGAGTCTAAATAAGGTTAGACTGCCAATGATTGCAAGGAAGAAGACTGAAGTCTCGAAGAGAGTATCAACACCACGATAATCCCACAATATTGAAGTCACAACTTCCGGGCTTTTGGCAGAATAATCACCAAAATAACTGTTTTCTAAATAAAACTCACCCAATGGCCTTAACTCAGTTTGCTGTGGGAGTTTTGGAGCGATGTAATAGGCTAACCCAAATATTGAGATGAGTATAATCATGAGTGGAATTAACCTTTTCATTTCACACCACCTCGTATCTTTCCGTCTTACTTACCACAAAGACCAATAATGCGGAATAGATACCAACTGCAATTGCTATGTATGCTAGGACGATGTCTGGTGCCATGAGGATGTAAAAAGCAATGGCGTAAGCAATGGCTTGGACTGCAGAATAACCTACTGCCTTTAACAAATCTTTCTCGAGTATTGCCAAGTATGAGAAGATTAACCCGATGATTACTGTGACGAGGAGCATTAGTAAGTGGGTTTCAATCATTTTTCCCTCACCTCTGCGAGATGGTCAACCTTCGGCTGCCATTTAACAATTCTAGCTTTGTGAGCAGCATAAGCCAAAGCATGAGCACCAGCCGGAGCTGCCAAAAGCACAATTATTCCAGTGACGAAACTAGCTCCTGCAATCGCATACTTATGCGGCAAAAAGTCTGCCCCAAGTGCAAGAAAACCAACACCAAATAATGGTACTACAGCGCCGCCAATAGTGCCAACTGTCGCAGCATGTAATCTAACGTAAAAGTTCGGGAATTTAAGCAGTCCTAATGCCCCAAAGAGATCACAAATCCCACCAATGACTATCATCAGCGCACCTAAGTAGAACAAAATCTCGCTCACACTCCCACCTCCTTACTGACCAAATGTTTAGCGATGTAGATATCCAGCAAATAGGCCCACAATGCCAAAATTATCGCTCCGCTTATGAGAAAGACACTCTTGAAATAAACAGCCAGAATCGCCATAAACGCAGCAATGTCAAATGACAAACAATCAACGGCAAGAATAATATCCACTATTGTGGGACCCTTAAATGCCCTAATCCCGTAAATTATGAACGCCAACAGGTAAAGTGGGATGACAAATTTCATGAGCGTCATGAACGCACTTTCGAGCATTTTTCTCACCTCTCTCGTTGAAAATATGAAAAAATGAAAGAGCCATCAGGCAGCAGTCTCAACGTTCTTGTAAAGGACAAATGCTCCAACGATGTAGTAAAGTGTTAGCACTAATGGGACAATGTACATTGCACCCTTGCCAAGTGCCTTGTCGAGGGCAATTCCAATGCCTGCTGGGATGAGTGCTGCAACTATCCAGAACACAATGAAGACTACGAAGAAGTCCACGATTTCCTTGATTATTTCATTAGTGCTGAGTTCTGGATGTGAAAGGTACCAGTAGTAGAATGCCACAAAGAGGAATCCACCGACAGCGTTTCCAAATGTGACTGGAACCACGTTGTGGAAGAATTGGCTCCATGTTATGGCGTAGTTGCTTGCTATGATTCCCGTTGGGATAACCCACATGTTTGCAATAGCGTGCTCAAAGCCTATTGCAACGAAAGCGAAGATTGGGAACCATATTGCTAGGATTTTACCTGCACCGTCCTGAACTCTTGCTGACTGCCATATTGCAACGTTGACAAGCCAGTTACATCCGATACCAAGGAAGAACAATGCAAGTATGTCCTTTGACACTTTACCTGTCGCTATTGCAACAGCAGTGTTTCCGAAGATGTTAGGGTCACCGACATGACCAAAGAGTCCTGTCAATGGAACTGCCAGGAGTGCAAGGAATATTGAGCCTATGAAGTTCCCACCGTAGCTTCCGAACCAGTTGTAGAGGACACATTTGAAGTCAGCATATCTCTTTGCCTTTGCTGCACTGAGGAACTGGACGTTTCCAGTCCAGAGGTCAGCACCAGCAAGGATAACTGCAATCAAACCGACTGGGAACACTGCACCTAAGAGGACTTTGAACAGTGCTTTATTGAATGTGTCACCAGCAGCGAAGGGGGGATATTTTGCTACACAGCCGGCTACTATTGCTAAAATGAAACCGAAGGCAATGAATGCACCTGCCATGAATCCTGCAGACAGTAACCTTCCTGGGGTTGTCTTGTACTTTGGTGTTGCCTTCTTTGCAACTGCTTCAAAAGTTGCATCAACTCCATACAATATCTTTTCCTTTGACATCCCAACTCACCTCCTTATTCTAAGCACTTCATTACTTTCCAAAGTCTGCAAAGCTTTGAGCAAGAGCTGTCTATCCCCCTCATCTATATCATCGAGGGGAATCAGGGGAGCATTGGTGAGCGTGATTTCTAATCCACCTAAAGCTTCCTCAATTTTCATGGCAGTATCTTCGCTAATTTCACCAATAACTTCCTCAACTAGGAAATCTCCTTCTACATGGGAAAGGGCACCTGCTATGTAAGTCTCAAATCCAATATACGAACTCTTTACCAGCTGATATGGCATCTTTAACCCTCCAGTACTCACTCTCAAGTAACTTCATGCAGAATACTATTCTCATATCCTTCTGCTTTGAGTTATACTCTTCAACAAGCTTTCTGAGTTCTTCTTTGGGATTCTCACTTTTCTCAGCTTTTTCAACAAGCTTCATGAAATCTTCAAGAATTGCATCCCTGTCTAGATATCCTACAACATGTCTAAGCTTTTCTCTAAGCGTTAACCTTATGCGCTCTTCAATCGGCATTTCTGGTAATCTGAACGGAGAGGTTTCTTCTGTATAATGCTGATAGCTAAGCTTCTTCTCAACAAGTCCAACGAGCTGGGCAATTCCATAGATTATCTCCTCTGGTCTCGGTGGACAGCCGGGTATATATATCACCGGACCCACTTTTACCCCTTCATCCCTGAGATCCTTGAGTAGCTCATTTATACCTCCAAACCTGGGATATTCATTGCCCTCTCTGCCACTCTCAGGTCTTCTATAGACTGGATAACCGTTGTAGAATATTCCTCCACTGCATGTACAAGTTCCAATTGCCACTATTATTCTTGGCTCAGGTGGCATAGCCTTTATTGCCATTTTTGCACCATAGTATGCTTGTCTTGTTAGAGGACCTGAGACGAGCATTGCATGAGCATGCCTTGGACTACCAACAAGTTTTATTCCAAAGCGCTCGACATCATAGAATGGTGTAAGCACATCGATTATCTCAATGTCACATCCATTACATGAACCTGTGTTAAGGTGGAATACCCAAATAGACCTAAGCTTGGGTTTTGCGCTCATAGAACCACCTCCTTACTTGCTCTAATTGTAGAATCTACTGTCCCCTTCCGTTTACAATCTCTGCAAAGATAGACCTTGTCCTCAAGGGCTTCCTCTTCTATAACTTCTTCTGGCAATATCTGCAGAGCTTTCTGAACTTGTCTCTCGGTAAAGTCCACGTATCTTCCGCAACCTTTGCACTTAACGAGCCTAAGCTCAACTATTTCGACATGATCCCTTCTGTCTGGTGATGCAGCTTCAAAGAAGTTTGTGAGTTTTATTGCTCCTGTTGGACAGACCTCCTCACATCTTGCACACCTTATGCATCTACCAATATCAAGAACTATCCTTCTTGTTCCCTTATCGTAGTCATCAATCCTAAGGATAGCATCAGGAGGACAGGCATTAACACAAGCACCACAGCCAATGCAGAGAGTAGGGTCTATCTGAGGTATTCCTCTGTATTCCGGAGGAGCTTCAAGCTTGACAAATGGATATTTGAGTGTTACGGGCATTTCACACCCTCCTTGAGGCTTTTATTGCTAGCTTGTTGAATTCCTCCTCACTCAAAACCCTAACTTTTCCGCTCTCAACATCAACTATCTGGACTCTTTCTGTACAGGAGTAGCATGGATCAATGCTGGCAACTATAAGGGGAGCATCCGCTATCGTGTAACCCCTCATCATGTCTGGAACCGCAGGTAAGTTGTTGTATGTTGCAGCTCTGACTCTGTATCTGTAGATCTTGTTATTTGGACCAGTCATCACATAATGAACATTCTCTCCTCTCGGTGCTTCGGTCATGCCTAAAGCTTCTTGGTATGGTGGAATTTCTTTATATTCTGCAAGTATGTCTCCTCCAGGAAGCTGATCTAAGGCTTGTTCAATTATCCAGATGCTTTCCCAAACTTCATCGATTCTAACCATAGCTCTTGACATCACGTCGCCATCCTTGTAAACTGGAACCTTAAAGTCCAAGTCCCCATAAGCGGCATATGGATGATCCCTTCTAACATCAAAGTCTCTTCCAGAAGCTCTTCCCAATGGACCGTCCACATCCCATTCTTTTGCAACTTTGTAGGGAAGAACCCCAACGCTTTCACATCTCTTTACGAACGTTTTTGTAAATGTGATATTGTCAACAAATTCCTTAAAGCCACTCTTAAGATCCCTCAACACTTTTTCAATCAGAGATTTTCTGTATTCTAAGAAATCCCTCCTAACCCCACCCACAAGGAGCATACCATAGGTTTTTCTGTTACCTGTCAAGCGCTCAGCAAGCCACATTACGTGCTCTCTAAGTTCCCAAGCTTTCATGAATCCAACATCTAATCCAGTTAAGTGGCAGACAATTCCCAAATGGAGTAAGTGACTGTGAAGCCTCTCAATTTCAAGGACAATGGTTCTTATGTATTTAGCCCTCTCAGGAACCTCAATTCCAGCTGCATTTTCAACAGCCTGACAATATGCTGTTGAATGAGTACATCCACATATTCCACAAATTCTTTCGGCTATGAAACATACTTGATCATAAGTTAGCCTTCCCTCAACGATTTTCTCAATTCCTCTGTGTGCATAAAAGCCGCGATAATCAACATCAACGATCTCTTCACCCTTCACATAGAGTCTAAAGTGAGCTGCCTCTTCAAGTGCAACGTGATATGGTCCATAAGGCACTATAACTTCGTTATCTTTGGGCTTCTTATATGGATAGAACTTCTTTCCTGGTGGACTATCTGAGTAATGGAAATCCTTTCTGAGTGGATAAACACATGATGGCCAGTCATCAGGAAGTACAAGCCTTCTTGGATCAGGATGTCCTTCTGGAACCAAACCAAGCATGTCATATGCTTCCCTCTCATACCAATTTGCACCCTTGTGTTTTGGTGTTATTGAGATGAACTTAGGATCCTCCTCCGGGATATATGCTCTAACTCCAAGGTAAAAGTCACCGGCTGCTCCATTTATGCTAAGCCAGTAAGTTATGCTGAATTTTCCTCTCAAAGGCCTTTCATCAGTTGCAACCATTGTTGACAGTTGAGTTTCTTTCCATTTCTCATTGTTGAGGAAGTAGAGGACAATTTCAGGTACATCGTTTCTGTCAACTGTAATAATCCACTGGTTATATGCAACTTGTTTAACTTCCTTTATCTTATCTCCAAACTTCTGAAGAATTTCATCCAAATATTCTTTCGTGACTTTAGCTTTCTCGCTACCCCAACTAACTCTCTTTTTCTCGACAGCTTCCTTGAATTCAATAATTTCAGGCATGAACACCACCTCACAATCCTAACGAAGCAATTGCTAACGCAATCAAACCTGCAACAAATATGATTGTATTCTGTTTTATTATCGGAGTTATCTTCATACGAGCTGTGGTCGCCTCAATAACCGCCGATGTTGCGTAAAATACGACCAGCATAACCAGCTGAGTTATTAATGTAGCAACTGCACCATAAAGAGATGTTATGTCAACGATATTCTTCATTATGGGCAGTACAATGAAGCTCACAAATAGCCAGATTAAGACCACACGTTTTATCAACATGGCCCATTTGAAGATTCCTAATAATCTTCCGCTGTATTCTACAAATGGACCCTCCAAGATCTCTGTCTCAGCTTCAGCAACATCAAATGGTATGAAAGCACATTCGACATAAATGGAGTATGCTAGGAATATGAACGCAAGTATGACAGAGGGAGTGATTGTTAGATTCATTGGAATTCCGCTTATGCTTAATGTATGAGTTTTCAATGCAAATATTCCAAGAGCAACACCAAGTATTGGCTCTACGCTGAGGATTATCATCATCTCTCTATTTGCTCCAGCATTTGCATAAGTGTTGTTAACAAGGAATCCTGCCATCATCATTGAAATCGAGAATATTGCCAGCACATAGAGGAAGACAAAGATATCTCCCGTGAATGCAACTGGTATGAAGTTTCCAAATGGTAATACTAATCCAGCTGAAAGTGCTGCTGCAAATGCCGCATATGGAGCAACAATGAAGCCTAATCTATCCGTTGGGAGTATTGGCTCCATTGAGAGCAAGGTTGAGATGTCATAGTAAGTCTGAAGCAGTGGAGGACCTTGTCTTGATTGAAGTATTGCCTTGATTTTCCTAGCTATTCCATCTAAGAGTGGAGGAAGGAGGAGTATTATTATGAGTGAAGCACCAGCGAATGCAATTTTCTCAAACATCATTTTTCTCACCTCACAGCACCATTAATGCAAGTATCACGGCCAAAATCACTAGTGCAAGAGTCAGCGCTCCATTAACTCTGGCAAATCCTTCATCAAGCAAGATACCGCTTACCCTAGATATTTTGACGAGAGGTGCAACAAAGTATTCGTCAAAGTAAATCTCAGAGGTGTTCTTAACGTAGGAGTGTCCAAGCAAAGTAACTGCTCTAGATACAGCATTGGCACAACTATGGAGAGCTTCTGAAAATCCAACATACAACCTTGCAACTGCCTTGTTGACTCTGCCTCCAAATTCACTAAGCACGTGACCTGCATGATACAAGAAGTGTATGTACTCCTCAAATGGCTCATAGTAGTTAACAGCTTTGTATTTGTATTGGCTCATTGCAACAGGCTCACCAAGTGTCCATGGTTCATCCATTTTTCTTGAGATCGGGAACAGTAGGTACATTCCGATGAATATCACAGAGAACAGTGCCATGAATAGCAGGGGCTTAAAGTAACTCTCTGCACCAATAGGCATTGAAGGAGCTTTTATCATCACAAGCCAGTACTTGGTTGTTATCCAGTTTGCCAACTCAACACCTGTTAAATCACTACCTGGTGAAAGGAGAAGCGGCAGGATTAATGCCGGAACTAAACCTAGGACTAAACAGAGTGATGCCAGGAAACCTTTTGCTATGAGCATTTGTGAAGATACTTCTTTGACGTCTTTTGTCAGTTCAGTTGGTTCTCCTCCAAATGCTGTCGTGTAAAACTTGATAAATGACGCTAAAGTTGCTGCGCTGATAAATAACGCCATTACGCCGAAGAATACAATGAGTCCATTATTTGAAAGGAATGTTGACTGATAAATCATCCACTTGCTCATGAATCCGTTGAATGGTGGAGTTCCTGCTATTGACATTGCAGCTATAAATGTGAATATCGCTGTGAATGGCATCAGCTTAGCTAAGCCTCCCAAGGTGTTTAAATCTCTGCTGTGAGTTCTGTAGAGGATTGACCCGGCTGAGAGGAAGAGCAGACCTTTAAAGAGAGCATGGTTCACAAGGTGGTAAAGACCAGCCGCTAAGGCTATTGCACCGAAAGCAGCGTAAGCACCACCTTTGGCTATGAAGATTATTCCAACTCCGACTCCAAGCCAGATGTATCCCATCTGTCCAACACTGTGATAAGCAAGCAAACGCTTAGCATCAGTCTGTTTTAATGCATAGAGAGTTCCAATAGTTAATGTTATTGCCCCAAGAGCTGCAACAATGTAACCAAATGTTACGTTTGGTTTTAATATGAAACAAGTTGTCCTTATCAATCCATAAACTGCAACCTTAATCATGACACCACTCATCAAAGCAGATACGTTGCTTGGCGCAGCTGGATGCGCATCAGGCAACCAGAAGTGTATTGGTACAACACCAGCTTTGCTTCCAAAGCCAATTAGGAATAGGACATAGAATATTGGGCTGAGCTTGAGTGAAGCTAAATTTGCGAAGTTTAGTCCATCAACTGAGCCAACTTTAGCGTAGAGCAAAGCGACCGCTATAACCAACGGCAGTGTACTCGTTATGTGCATCGTTACAAAGTACTTCCACCCAGCTTTTCTGACGTATTCCTCCTCGCTTTCCCAGATCATTAAGACATAGGATGCAAAGGTCATGACTTCCCAGAGGAAGAGGAACCAGAACAAGCTTGATACAGTAACTATGAGTATCATTGAGAGCACGAAGGTGCTGTATAGTATTATGTAGAGCCATCCCTTGCCAAGCTTCTCATAGAACTCCATGTACTTTGGTGAATAAACTGATGTTGCCAATCCCAAGGCTCCTAAGACAAAGCAGAGTATGAGTGATAACCCATCGATGTGGAAGGGTATCTTAGCCACGCCAATGTTGTAAACAATGTCTACTGCTTTTCCTTGAAGTGCAAGGGGTATAGCATTTATAGTGAAAGCTAACAGTGAGAGGGAAGCTAAGGCTGTGAATGCATGGCCCAAGCTGATTGAAAGTTTATAATTTCTCTTGAATATCAGAGCGACCAGCATTGATGCAAAGTACAGGATTACAGCTAAGGTGAACAGCTCCTTCATTTTCACCACCTCGCCCATATGAAGTCACACATGAATTGGCTTATCAATGAGAGCACAAGCAACACCACAATGCTGAAAGCCAAGCTTGCTGGTAATTTGCGCTTAACTTCTGGCTCTCCTTCGCTTATCACGTAAGCGTGGAATATCTTGAGGAAGATTATGAACGCTATGACCCATTCCACAGCAACGAATATGGCCAAGCCTTGACTGACCTCAAGCAGAGTTTTAATGATGTTGAGCTTGTTGAAGAACAAGTTGAACGGTGGCACACCTTCTAAGGCGAAGATTGATGCGGCAAAGAGTCCAGCGGTAAAGGCATCGCTGTTCATGAAGCCCTTCATCTTGCTCAAACTCTTGGTTCCAAAGACATAAAGCAAAGCTCCGGCTGATATGAAAGCTGCTGCTTTAGCCAACCCATGGGCTACCACATAATAGCTAATGTCCTTCTCAACTCCCGTAATTCCCAACAATCCCGCAAAGATTAGCAGAAACATCCATCCCATGTTGTCTATTGTCGACCAAGCAAACAGTCTCTTAACGTCGTCTTGAAGTGGATAGCTGAGTATAGCTGAGACCATACTAAGCATTGCCATTAAACCAATTGCATAAATTACCCAGCTTGAAACTCTCCAGTCAACCAAATCGAGAATTCTGATTGTTCCGTAAACACCAAGCTCAACCATTGCACCACTCAATATAGCAGAGACTGGACTTGGAGCCGCAGGGTGGGCATCAGGCAACCAGAAGTGCATTGGGAACAAACCACACTTTGTAGCAAATCCAAAGAACATCAAGAAGACTATAATGTCCTTATACTGTGTAAATTGAGTGAAGTTGAAAGTCCCGGTTACCGCATAGTATAGGACTATTGCAAAGATTAATGGTGTAGTATCAAAGAGGTGCATAGTTACAAAATACTTCCATCCAGCCTTCTTAGCACTCTCTTCAGGATAGTCATAGATAATCAAGAAGTAGGAAGCCAGAGTCATGACTTCCCAAAGGAACAGGAAGCTAAACCAATCTCTAACCATTGGTATTAACAACATTGAGATTATAAAGACAAGTAAGGTTGGATAGTAGGGAATTTTAGGCTTAAACTCATAGATGTCCATATACTTGAGTGAGGCTACTATCGCTGCTAGCCCAAGTATCCCTACGTTAAGAGCAAAGAGTAGTGAAACTTTATCGAGAGTGAGTGTGAAGTCAAAGGCGAACATTTCCTCTCACCACCCTATCTTAGTTATGAATGGGTATGATATGAGCGGAGCTATTATTCCAAGTATAAGCAGGAGAATCATTGAAAGCTTCATCAAGTCAGAGATATCGTATTTTTCGTTACATTCACAAACACTAAATGCCATGCCATGTATTCTCTTCAGTGCAACCATCAGGAAGACTCCAGCATCTATTAAAACCATGACAAGCAAAGCTAATGCTAGTGGGTTTCCTAATGCCCCCTTGATGTTCGTTAGTATTGCAAGCTTGCTGAAGAAGACTGCAAATGGTGGAACTCCAGCTAACCCTATCAATGCAAAAGTCCAGCTGTAAGCTGAAATTGGCAGTGATTTAATCAGACCCTTGATTTTATCCATTTCGAGAGTTCCAATAGCATAACTGAAAGTTCCCGCTGTGAGGAATGCCAAACCTTTGATGTACGCGTGATTGAAGAGCTGGAACATTGATGCTTGTAAGCCAGTCTTTAAGCCTAAAACGGCAAACGCTAAACCAACATACATTAAGCCAGATTCAGCGATTGTTGAATATGCTAAAAGTCTCTTTGCATCCTTCTGTAGAGGATACATGAATATACAAATTACCAACGTTGCCAGGAGCAATGACGCCATTACGTAAAATGCCTGAATCGGAAGTGGCTGCATAAATTGAATTGCCCTTGCTAAGAGATAGACACCCATCTCAACCATTGCTGCACCATGGAGGAAAGCAGACGCTGGAGTTGGGGCTACCATAGCATCCGGAAGCCAGGAGTAAAGCGGGAACTGAGCGCTCTTGGTGAAAGCAGCGATCATTATTGCAATGAAGACAATAAGTTTCATGTCCCCTGATAAGTTTGATAGTGCAAATAAGCTCAAGTCATGTAGCTTTGTTATGCCAATAGCAACTGCTGTATAAAGACCAACCATTGCACCAAAGTTAGTCACAATTAGAGCCTTGTAAGCTGAGCGCTCTGCTTTTTTGCCCCCATAATAGCTGACAACACCCCAACATGCAAGGCTCATAATTTCAAAGAATATTAGGAGTTGGAGTATTGATGAGGAGTATATGAAGGCCAAAGTTGCACCAATGAAGAGAACCATCCAGGCATAGAACCTTCCCTTATCAGAGTAGACAGGGTGCTCCTTATTTCTTGGACTCATGTAATCCTTAGCATATAACATGAAAAGCAAGCCAGCTGTTATAACAACAAATCCAACAGAAACGCTCATTGGGTCAATTATCAGACCATAAACCTCTCCAAAGGATTTTGTTTTAAAGAGAACCTTATGAATAGTTGGCATACCTGCTGTGTAATAACTCACAACACCTGCCAAATTTAAAATCGCTGCAATTATCACAGAGATGAGCATGACGTAATCAGCTCTTCTACCATCTAACCTAAACAATATCACGCCCGCAATTAAAGGAATTAAAAAAGAAAGGATAAAAAATTCTTTCATTTTAACCACCTCAAACCCCGAGGAGTGAGATCTTCTCAGCTTTTTTCGCAACTTCAATAGCTCTTTCTGTGAATTTCTCCCTTCTCTTCCTCTGTATCTCGTCAAAGTCACCAAAGATTAATGCATCAGTTGGACATGTTGCAGCACAAGCAGGCTCTTTTCCTTCAGCTCTCCTCTGAGCACATAGGTCACACTTACCCATTACTTTGTTAATTAAGTCAAGCTCTGGAATTCCAAAAGGACAGACTATCCCACACATGAGACAACCGATACATCTCTGAGGAGCCAAGATGACAGCGCCGTCTTTATCCCTGTAAAGAGCGTTAGTTGGACAGACTTCCACACATGGAGCAGTTTCACAGTGCCTACAGTTTAAGGCCATTGCGGCCATTTCTTGCCACTCAAAGACGTTAATGAAAGATTTACCATTGTGCTCTCTTTCACATGCTACTTCACAGGCTCTACACTCAATACATTTGGAAAAATCAATAAAGATAGTCTTGCGGGCCATTTAAATCACCCCTTAACAACCTCAATTCTTGGTACAATTGATGGTAATTTCTCCATGAGCTTCTTTGCCTCCTCTTCACTGATCTTTGCAACTCTACATGCACATGCTTTTGTCTCGGGTATCTTTGCTACTGGGTCGAGAGCATCGTTTGTGAGAACGTTAGCAGCCCAGTGCCATGGAACACCGACAACACCTTTCTTGATGGTTCTTGTGACCTTGACTTTGATTGGATAAACTCCTCTTCTTGTTTCAATCTTAATCCAGTCCCCTGTCTTTATGCCAAGCTTAGCGGCATCATCTGGGTGAATTTCAGCTAATGGCTCTGGCCATCTCTTATTCAATGCATCACTTCTTGCAGTCATTGTTAATGTGTGGTACATTCCAACGTATCTGTAGGTTGTGAGAAGGAATGGGTATTCTTCATCTGGTAATTCAACCGGACCCTTGTACTCTGGAACAGCTGCAAGGTGAGCTTTTCCATCCGGAGTCAAGAATCTCTCCTTGTAGAGGACTCTTGTTCCTGGGTGGTCTGGGCTTGGGCATGGCCAGTGAATTCCAGCCAAGTTAGCCTTGAGTCTCTCTGGGGTTATGCCCCTATATTGTGGGGTACATGCGTTGATTTCTCTAAGAACATCAGCTGCATCGTTGTAAATGAATCCCTTTGATCCATCCTTATCGAAGCCAACAGCTTTACCGATTTCACTGATAATCCACCAGTCAGGTCTTGCTTCTCCAGGTGGCTTAGCTGCTTGGAAGCTCCACTGCACTCTTCTCTCTGTGTTTGTAAGAGAACCCTCGTTCTCAAGCATTGCAGCTGCTGGCAGAACAATGTCAGCAAACTCCATTGTTGGTGTTGGAACTATGTCCTGAACAACCATAAATTCAAGCTTCTCTAAGACGTGCATTACGTGATTTGCATTTGCCTCACTGATAACTGGGTTCTCACCCATAACGTAATATGCTTTGACCTTTCCTTCATCCACTGCATAAGCTGCCTCAACTGTTGTAAGTCCAACTTCCCCGCTCAGTTCAACACCCCAGAATTCCTCAAAGAACTTTCTCTTCTCTTCGCTTGTAACTGCCTGGTAGCCTGGGAACACATTTGGCAGAGCTGCCATATCACATGCTCCCTGAACGTTGTTCTGTCCTCTCATTGGAGAACAACCAGCACCTTCTTTGCCCTGATATCCACAGATAGCTGCAAGTGTTCCGAGAAGCTTGACGTTTTCAGTTCCATGAGTGTGCTGAGTGAGACCCATTGCCCAGGTTATAACACCCTTTCCTGCTGTTGCAAATGTTCTTGCTGCCTCAACTATAAGCTCAGCTGGAACACCAGTTACCTTCTCGACAAACTCTGGTGTGAATTTCTCAACTGCCTTGACTACCTCATCGAAACCAACACACCTCTCCCTTACGAACTTTGGATCATAGAGCTTCTCTTTGATTATGACGTGAATGAGACCGTTTATCAGTGCAACATCACTTCCTGGATAGTGTTGAAGGAATATGTCAGCATGCCATGCTGTTCTTGTAAATCTCGGATCTGCAACAATAACCTTTGCTCCTCTCTCCTTAGCCTTGAGGACATATCTAAATCCAACTGGATGGGTTTCCGCATAGTTGTGGCCAATGATAAAGATGACATTCGCTTCTTCTATGTCCTTGTATGTGTTGGTCATTGCACCTGCTCCAAACACTTGCTTCAATCCAGTAACTGTTGGAGCATGACAGAGACGAGCACAGTGATCAACGTTGTTTGTGCCAAGCATTCTTGCAAGCTTTTGGATGAGGTAGTTTGGCTCGTTAAATGTTCTTGCAGAACCGAAGAACATCAATTGATTTGGATCATCCTTTGCATATGCCTTCAATCTCTCAGCAACTTCTTTAATCGCTTCACTCCAGCTAATTTCGACGAATTTTCCTTGCTCTTTAGCCTTTAATGGCTTCTTAAGCCTGTCCTTTGCTAAGAGGTATTCAACCGCTGCGTTTCCTTTTGGACAGAGCTTACCATTTTCATTTGATATTCCAGGTATGTCAGTTGCATACTCGATACCCACTGGATACCCATCTACGGTTTTGATATAGAACCTACATCCAACACCACAGTACGGACACACTACAGGCACTAATTTCTCCGCCAAGCGGAACACCTCCCAATGGTAGTGTACATATATGTTCTTTAATGCACTATTACATTTTGGTGCTCATGTCTGCTTCAAAAGTCCGTTAAACGATTTCCTTTAAAACCCTTTTCTTATAGCTTAGTTCTTAACAAAAGGTTGTAATCGTTGGGATATAGCAAAATAAAATGCTGAGAATCCTTTTTTTAAATTGTTTTGTATAATTTCTAAAAGAGAGTTTAAACAAACACACTTATAAATAAAATTGTTTAACATATTTGCTAACGTTAAAATAATAGTAAAGTGTTAAGTTCTGTTTTCAAATGATATTCTATGTTCACCGCTATATATATTAAACCTTTTTCCTCGAGCAAATCCAATCAATGTTATGTTGTATTTCCTTGCAAGCTCGACACCTTTGTCAGTTGGTGGGGACTTGGTTATCACAATAGGCATGCCTGCATTGACAACTTTTTTCACCATGCCGTAGGGCATTCTACCACTTGAGGCTAAAATTAACTCACTCAAGTTTAGTCCATTGAGAACTGCATAACCAACTACTTTATCAACGGCATTATGTCTGCCTATATCCTCACTAAACGCAACTATCTTGCCGTCTTTATCAAAAAGGGCTGCCCAGTGAGTTCCCCCAGTTTTTTTCCACGTTTCTGCAAGCTGAGTCATAGAGGAGGATATTCTCAAGATAAGCTCAGGATGGACTCTCATTTCTCCCGTTTTTCCCTCGATGACTTTACTCTCCCTAGCTTTATACGGATCCCCACAGGGGGTGTGCCTTATAGTCAGCTCACTTCCGAAGCGACCGATATCTGTATCTTTAACCTTTACGTAAATTTTCTTTCCCTCAATCCAGCTGTCAACAATCCTCTCGGCTTTCTCATATCCCTCACAAATAACGAAACCAACTCCAAGTTCTCTAAGTTGACTTGGTGAAGCTGGAAGCTCAGCAAGAAACTCTTCAAATTCATTATAAACGAGATAAACCTCAAATCTCTCTTCAATGCAGACATAATCCTCAATAGTTTTCAAACCGTTATCCCACTTGAAGATATTTATCTTTTTTATCATTTAACCACCAGAGTTAGAATATATAAGTAGTTTTTTTCAATTTTTCTGTATATGCTCCACATGAGTGGCACATGGTATGCATGGGTCAAACAGTCTAACAGCAGCTTCAGCAGCTTCAACCGTCAATCCCTTAACAGCATTTTCAATCACTGGGATATTAAACATTGTAGGAGTGACTATTTTTAGCCCACTAATCTTTCCTTCCTCATCAAGTTCTACATAGTGTAATAAAGTCCCTCTCGGAGCTTCATAAGCTCCAATACCTCTACCAGGTCCAAAGATAATGTTTTGCCTTCTAAAGGGTTCCTTTATGTTAATATTATTGAAAAGTTCTTTCATCCTTTCAAAGGCTAGCTCTATTTCTAGTATTCTCGCAGCATAGAGCCCAAATAGAGATATTCCCTTAAAGGGGGTGAGAAGTGTGAGCCTTGCCCTAGGGCCGACTTCAACTGGTTTTCCTTTGTAGAATGCAACCATAACTGTGGCTTCATTCACAAGCTTCCTTGGTTCTTCTCTATATTCCCAATAAGGAACAGTTTGAATTTCTTTAAAAGAAATTTTATACTTATCTCCAAAAAATAAGTCCGACGCTAGAAACTCATTTCTAACCATTTTTGCTCTTAGCTCATCTGCAATTTCTGTGAGATTATCTTCATCCAAGAGAGAATACCTAATATCTTCCCACTCTTTTTTAATTCTTGGGAGTTTTGCTTTTAAATGATTCCAGACACTCCATTTTGGCACCCTCGAAATGCCACCTATCGTTAAATAAGGTGGATGAGTTGCTCCTCCTCCCAATTTAAGTAGATAGTCACTGACTTTATCATACAACCTAATTAGGCAGAGAATTAACTCATTTCTCTTTTCCTTAACAATCATATCTGCACTAACCATAAGGAGGAGAAGAATATGCGTCTGAATCCTGTTCACCAAACCCAGCAACTCTCTTACCAATAAAGCGTTTCTTGGGGGAGAAATGCCAACTGCACTCTCTATAGCCTCAGCAGCAGCATTTGCATGAGCAACGTGACAAACACCACAAATCCTCATAACAGCTTTAATTGTAAAAAGTGAGTCTTTTCCAATGACTAGTTTTTCAAAACCCCTTAACGGAGCAGTTGATATAAAAAAAGCATCTTGAACTATGCCATCCTCCTGTTGGAAAACCAGCTTAGCTTCACCCATTATTCTTGTAATACTTTCAAGGGGTATGTAGTTTGGTGTACTCTTAAATTCATTCATGTCTTAAGATTTTGAAGCTAAAAATAAAAAACTTTCTAAAAAACTAAAGCAAATACATCATGTTTTGTTGAGCTCTTGCAAGTTTTTCCCTTGCCTTTTTCAAAACTTCTCCAATTAAATGAGAACCTTCTCTTAGTTCTAAATATCCCTCTTTCTCTGCATTTTTAATGAGTTCCTCAGCCTTAGGATTCCTCGCTATAAGGAGTGTCCATCCAGGTTCACTCTCTACAAAACCCGCTGAGATGTCGCTCCATGTTCCAGTGTAATCTGTACACACCAAACAGCCAGCTTGGAGATAGGAATAAACCTCCTCAATTGGTAAATCAAGCTTTGTGTCATTGTATACTATTTCAAGGAAATCTTTTTTAAGATGAATATCTTTTATTTGCTCTGCTTTTATCCCGTATTTCATTCTGAGGTAGTTTAGAAAAGCCTCAAAAGCAAATGTTCCCATACAGAACAGACTTACTATGTACTTTATTCTTTCACCGAAATCAGTCTCTAATAGAGGAAAATCCCTCATTTGGGCAAAAAACTGTGCCTGACATGGCAAACATACTAAAGCAACTCTTTTCAAATCTTCTTCCTCAATCTTTGCTTTCATTCTCGCTGCAAACGGGACTATGCTCCATTTGTTTCCTGCCGTTTCTAATAACTCCTCTTTATTATGAGCAACAATTGCCTGCCCTTCAAATCCTTTTGTTCTCTTTGCTGTAACAACGCCATCAACTATGCCCTTTTCAAGGGCATAAGTTAGTAAAGCCGTAACTGCTCCACCACTTGCAACTTTTCTCTTCCTTATCTCTTCGTCCTTGGCCCTTGCTAAATAAACTCCAAAGACAGTCCCTAAAAGGTTTTCTGATGGTAAACCAATCATATCCTACCCCCCATACAAAGCAGTTGAGATGCACGAGGACATCTCACATAGCACGTTCCACAGCGAATACATTTTTCAGCTATAAGGTTAGGCCTCTTATCTATCATTTTAATTGCTTGTGTTGGACATGATAGCTCACATGCACCACAGCCAATGCAGAGACCTGTTAAAACGATGTCATCAATCAAGTCGAAACCGCTGAGCTTCTTGATATCCGCACAAACTTTGAACAATCTGAGTCTCCTTTCATCACCCGCTATAAAGAACTTGAAGAATGATTGGACCATTTGAGGGGTTGGGGGACAACCAGGAATTGAATAATCAACCTTGACAACACTATTTATAGGCTGGAAGTTTCTGTGGTCTGGCCTAGGTTCTTGCCCACCCCTACAGAACCTTAAAATTCCTCCAAATGTTGCGCATGAACCAAAAGCAACGAGAGTGCTTGCCTTCTCTCTAAGACTTTTTACCTTTTCAATTATATGAGGTTCATTCATGCAAACTCCACCAGTTATTATGACAATGTCATATTTGTCTCCGGCACAGGTTTTCTTTGCTAAGTATTTCATGTCCAAATCAACGAACTCTTGAATATTTGGAAGTGCTCTTAAAATGCTAACATTACAGCCTTCACACCCTCCAATATCAACATGAAGGACCTTCAATTTCTCCATTTTACTCACCTCAACTCAACAACGTGGGTTGTACATGGTATACAAGGATCATATAAGCGCATAACAGCCTCTGCAGCTTGAATACTAAGTCCCTCCGCTGCTTTTTCCATAATTGGGATGTTAAACATCGTCGGAACCACTATCTTAAAGTCTTGAATTCTGCCCTCTTCTCCAAGCTCTACATAGTGGAACAACGTACCCCTTGGGGCTTCATAAACCCCAACTCCTCTCCCAGGTCCAAAGATTATGTTCTGAGTTCTGAAGGGTTCATTCATATTGATTTGGTCAAGAATTTCTTCCAGCCTTTCAAGTGCTATTGTTATTTCTTCAATCCTAGCCAAGTGAATACCAAAGAGAGAGTTGTCTCTGAAAGATCTATAAATGGCCATTCTTGCTCTGGGACCAACTTCAACCGCTTTTCCTTTATAAAATGCGACCTGTGTTGTAGCCTCTTTTGCTACATCTTCTTTCTCACCTTTGTAGTCCCAGTAAGGAACTGTCTTCACGGCATCTGGAGAAACATTATATTCATCACCATAGAACATGTGCGAAGCTAGATATTCGGGAGCGAACTTCTTTTCTTTAAGCTCCATAGCAATCTCAGTTAAGTACCCTTCATCCACTAAATAAGCCATTATCTCGGCCCAGAGTGACTTAAGCTCTGGGAGTCTTGCCTTAAGATTATTGAATACACTCCACTTTGGAACTCTTAAAAGACCACCAACCGTCAAATAGGGTGGATGTGTTGCAGCACCACCCAGCTTGAGCAAATAATCACTTATCTTTCCATGAAAGGTCATCAGCTTAAAGATGACTTCCATTCTCTTCTCTTCAATTATGAAGTCTCCCGCCATCATTGCCAATTGAAGAATGTGGCTCTGAATTCTGTTTATCAAGCCAAGTGCTTCTCTAATTAGTAAACCATTTCTAGGGGGCAAAATTCCTAAAGCATTCTCTATTGCCTCTGCAGTTGCGTTTCCATGTGATGCATGGCAAAGTCCACATATTCTCATGACTGCTTCAACAGCAAAGAGAGGATTTTTTCCTATGACTAATTTTTCAAATCCTCTCACTGGAGCAGTAGCAATGAAATTAGCTTGTTTAACTTCCCCATTTTCGTGATAAAGTACTAACTTAGCCTCACCAGCAATTCTGCAAAGCTCATCTATCTGAAGATACTCGCTCATTAATATCCCTCCCTCTCCAAACTTTCTTCTTGTTGTCACTAGGTTATTATGAAAACTAAAATAAAAGGGTTTTCTGAACCAAAAGTTTAGAACGTAAAAGTTTCGGATCAAAATGGCATCATCAGAAAGAAAAATGGCAAATAAACTGGTAGAATATTTTTAAGTGTTTCAAAGAATTCCCTACAATTTATTTTAAATTGTGAGTGCAGTTTTGCAGTATTCAAGAGCACTATGATGCAAAGCTTTATAAAGGCACAAGTATAGTAAGGATGACGCTCTTCTAAGGAGCGTTGAAATATTTGAAAGGAGATATTGAAAATGTATGGAGATAGATTTGGCGGAAATAGAGACAGATTTAGTGGAGTAGCCCCAGTTAAAGTTGGAGAAAGATACACTGTTAAAATCGAAAGTATAGGAAAAGGCGGAGACGGAATAGCTAGGATTAAGGGCTTTGTTGTGTTTGTTCCAAACACAAAAGTAGGTCAAGAAGTTGAGATCGTAATTAACTCTGTCAAGCGAAAATTCGCTTTTGGAGAGGTTATTTAATTAGACTACTCTCGAACATCACTACACCATTACTGTCAATTTCAAAGGGAATATATAAGAGTGAGTGTTTTGTTCCTCTCATTTTTCTTATTAAAGCTTCTCTACGATATTCCGTGACACCTCCCACGGATTTAACTTCTCTAATCCTCAACTCTATAATACCAGAAAATAAAAATTCGGCACCTATATCTGACAGCTTTCTAAAACTTGGAGATGAAATTACAAACGTCGTTATATTGAGTTTCTTAAGAAATACAATTAAGTTAAGCAGAGCATCTCTCATGTTGCTCTCTGTCAATCTAAACATTAAAAGTGGTAACGAATCTATCACCAATCTCTTAGCATTAACAAAAGATACTGCTCGATAAAGATACCGAAAGAAGGTTTCTAAGCTAAATTCCTTTTCCTCTATTATCAGCAAAGAGGTACCCAAAGGTAATCCCATGCCTACTGAAACACCATCAACAACTAAAAGCCTCCCAGCTTTCTCAAGTTTGTCAAAATCCCATCCAAAAGAGCGCATATACCTTTTAAACATCTGAGCAGGTTCTCTAAAGATAACATAAACTCCAGGCTCGCCATATTTAACAACACCATTGTACAAGAATTGTGCCGAAAGCACAGTCTTACCTGTACCACTCTCGCCAAGTATTAAAACTGTAGAGCCTTCGGGGATACCACCATGAAGTGCATCATCAAGAATTTTTAAGCCCGTCTTTACTCGTTTCATTATTTCCAATATAAATCTGCCAATATATAACCGTTTTCATTACTACAAGAGGTTTTTCTATAGTAACATTCGCCAGAAAAGGGCAGTTTCGTCCAATTAACTTTTTAAATTAATATCCTTAAGTTAGTTCGCAATGAAAATCCACATTGAAACGTATGGATGCACAAGAAATAAAGCAGATGCAGAAATTATGGAAGCCATTTTGGTTAGTGCAGGTTATGAGATAGCCGATTTGGATAGTGCAGAGTATATAATCGTGAACACTTGTGCTGTAAAAGATCCCACAGAAAAGCACATGAAAAAGAGAATTAAAGAACTCCTCGATTCTGGCAAAAAGGTTATTGTCACCGGCTGTTTGCCCCATATTAACATTGAAGCAATAGATGAAAGAGTATCAGCAATCTTAGGAGTTAAGAGCATAAATAGGATTGTTGAAGCTATTGAGCTAGCAGAAAGAGGGGTAAAGCTCATTGACGTGGAGCAGAGAAAGATAGACAAGCTTGAGCTTCCAAGAATGTGGAAGAGCAAAGTAGTTTTTGTTGTGCCAATTAGTGAGGGCTGTTTGAATGCGTGCACCTACTGTGCGACTCGCTTTGCAAGAGGAATTCTGAAGAGCTACTCCCCAGAGAAAATTGTCAGATGGGTTAAAGAGGCATTGGCTAAAGGATATAAGGAGATACAGCTCTCAAGCGAAGATACCGGCTGCTATGGTTTTGATATTGGGACAAACTTAGCTGAGCTTTTAGACGAACTCACGTCCATAGAAGGAGAGTTTAGAATTAGAGTCGGCATGATGAACCCAAATCATGTCATAAAGTTTCTCGATGAGCTCATTGATGCTTACAAAGATGAAAAGATTTACAAATTCTTGCATTTGCCCGTTCAGAGTGGAGATAATGAAATTCTAAGGAAAATGGGCAGGACGTACACAGTTGGAGATTTTGAGGAAATTGTAAATGCCTTCAGGAAAGAGTTCCCAGAGCTGAACTTAAATACAGATATAATTGTCGGGTTCCCTGGAGAAAGCGAAGAGGCTTTCCAGAATACTGTTGAGCTTATAAAGAGAGTCAAGCCAGATAAGATAAACGTTTCAAGATTCTCTCCGAGACCCGGAACTTTAGCGGCAAGAATGCCAAACCAGATAGTTGGCTGGCGTGTTAAAGAGCGCTCCCGCTATCTTCACCGCTTGAGGTTAGCCATAAGCTACGAGATAAATCAGAAATATGTTGGAAGAGAAGCCCTAGTTTTAACACATGGCGAAGGAAAGAAAGGAGGAATCGAAGGTAGAACAATGAACTATAAGGAAATAATTCTGCCAGAGGCCTCAATTGGGAAATTCGTGAAAGTAAAAGTCACAAAGGCAACTGCAACTTATCTGATGGGAGAGCTTGTTACATCCATTCTTTGAAAATACGAAAGCCGTATTAACTTTGGGAGATACTAATCCTCGGATGAAGAAAAAATGAAAGTATACTGCTTATTCAAGGTTTTAGAGGATGTGAGGGGCTTATTGATTACTATTTGAAAATACATAGTCTATCCCAAGAGATTTTTCTTGTTAAGGGTGAATACAATATCATTGCAGAAATCGAATATGAAGACTACGAGAGCTTCAAAAAGCTGGTTTCTGAACTCTGTAAACTTCATGAAATCTCCAAAATAACAATCCTAGATGTAAAAGGTATCTTCTAAATTTCAGATAGCAGTTTAGGCACAATCACAAAACTTATAAGTAATGTAAAGTAAACTTTACGTAAAGGAAACTTTACATGAGGGATTCACGATGGAGGTTGTTGGCATACTTGGAATGATAATAATTCTGAGTTATGTCTATCTAACCATAAAGTATGAAAATAGGGACGAGCGTTTCCATATGATAAATGTAAAGAGTCATGTATGGGCAGTGAGCTTCCTTCTCTTCGGAAATTTGCTTGTGCAGATTCTCAACTATCTTGGTAAAGTTGACAAGATGTTTACACTGGGATTTACAATTGCAATAATAACAGTGAGCCTAGGGTATATTCTAGGGTTTGTGTACTATTCAAAGGTGATGTAAATGAACGAGCTGATAGTTAATTTCCTTATCTGGGCACTAATCGTAGTTAGCCTCACATCCATTTGGCTGTATCTTTCGAAAAAATTTGGTGATGAGGAAAAGAAGAAAGCCCTAATTCCAGCTGTGATTGTAATCCTAACAATGGGTTACATCATGGGATGGGCAGTCAGTAAGGAGAACTTAGCTACAGCTTTTGCAACGTTGATAGTTGGTGCTTTGATTATTCAACTCTATTACAGCTCCTTGAGAAGGAAAGGATATGTTCTCGAAGATGAAAGAACTCTGAGAATCGAAGAGATTTCAGCAAGGAGAACCCTTCAAGTGTTCATAATAACCCTAGCTTTTATCGTGATTTATCTCTCGGTAGCCCAGCAGAGAAATCCAGCACTTAGGGATGCATTTATTTTGGCTGAAGTTTTGCTTGCAGCTGTGATGCTTCTCCACATGGCATTTAGAGCTTATTATAGCAGGGTGATGTAATGTGAATCCGCTGATAGTCTATTACTATGGGAGGGATCAGCTATGAACAGAAAAATATGGCTCATGGCAGTTACCCTCATGTTTCTCTTTGCCATGCTTTCGATACACTTCATAAAATCGGCTAATCCATATGGAGCATTAATCTCAGCTGGATTTGCAATCCTAACAATTCATGTTGGAATGAAACTTGCTGGAATTAAAGAAAGCGAAAAAGAGCTCAAAATTGCAGCAACGACCCTTTATATTTATGTTGTCTTCGCTATACTCTGGTTCGCTTGGAAGTTAGCAAAGCTCTATGGGAGCCAAGAGTTCAAACCGTTCGTATTGGAAGCTTCAAGGGTAATTACAATCGCAATCTCAATAAATCTTGGAGTTAGAGCTTATTATACACTTAAAGGTGATGTAACGTGAAAAACAAGCTGAGAGAGCTTAGAGAGGCAAGAGGATTGACTCAGGAAGAGCTGGCAAAAATATTAGGGGTTACAAGGCAGACGATAATAGCAATTGAAAAAGGTAAGTATGATCCCTCATTAAGGTTAGCATTCAAAATAGCCCGGTTCTTTGGGGTTAAGATCGAGGATATCTTCATCTATGAAGGTGATTAAGATGTTTAGGAACAAATACAGAGAAAAGGCTTGGTGGTCAATTTTTGTTGGACTTCTTTTTGCATTTTCTGGCGCTTATGTGAAGTTCAAGCCCATGACCATCGTTGGAATACTGTTTGCGACCTTTGGAGTTATACTCCTTGAATATGATCGGAGGGTTGCACATGACAGCGATAAAAGTTGAAAACCTTGAAAAAGACTATGGAAAAGTTAAAGCCCTAAAAGGAATAAGCTTTGAAGTTGAAGAGGGAGAGATTTTTGGCTTGATTGGACCTAACGGTGCTGGAAAGTCAACAACCCTCAAGATCTTGGCTACCCTTCTAATACCAACCGGAGGAAGAGCTGAGGTTTATGGGCATGACGTTGTGAGTGAGGCTGATGAAGTCAGAAAGCTCATCAGTTACCTCCCAGAAGAAGCTGGAGCATACAAAAATCTCACTGGATACGAATACCTTGAGTTCATGGCAAAGCTATACTCAAAGACTGGAAAAAGCGTTGAAGAAATGCTGAAGCTTGGCATTGAAATCGCTGGACTAGGGGAGAGAATTCACGACAAAGTTGCAACTTATTCAAAGGGTATGACAAGAAAACTTCTGCTTGCGAGGGCTTTAATGGTCATACCAAAGCTTGCAATTCTTGACGAGCCTGCAAGCGGTCTTGATATAGTGAATGCTTATGCAATTAGGCAGACAATCAAGAGATTTGCAAGAGATGAGGGCGTTACATTCCTAATTTCCAGCCACAACATGCTTGAGGTAGAGTTTCTGTGCGATAGGGTGGCTTTGATAAACAAGGGGATTATCATTGATATCGGAACACCAAAGGAACTGAAAGAGAAGTACAACGCTGAGAACCTCGAAGAAGTCTTTATGAAGGCTGTGGGGGTGAAATTATGAGTGACTTTTTTATAATAGTCATGAAAGAGCTCAAGGATTTAATGAGGAATAAGCAGATCATAGTTGGGATGATAATCGTCCCGCTCATTCTCTTTCCCGCTTTGGGGAAGATGATAAGCTTTGGAATAAGTGAAGCAAAGGAAGAAACTAAAGTCATCCTCGTTAACTTTGACGAGGGCAAATACGGTGATATTCTCATAAGCGCCCTTAAAGCCGCTCCAAACGTTACTGTTACCCTTATAGATGCCCAGACAGTGCAAGAGGCAATTCAAAAGGCTCAGACAGAAGGATATAATGTCGTCGTAATAATTCCAAAGGATTTCTCCAAAAACATTGAAGCAAACGAAAAGACGTATGTTGAGGTTTACGCTGTGTTTAAAGGAATAAGTGCAGGAATCAAAGAGAGCGTGAGCGAAGGCAGAATTAACGCTGTTCTACAAGTCCTTAATGAGGAGCTGGCAAAGCTGAAGATAAAAGAGGCAGTGAAAGGCAATCCCGAAGCAATTTTGCACCCAATAGATGCAAAAAGCTACTCGGTGATTCAAGGGAGAATTGTAAATGTCCCTCCCTCCGTCGTCTCTGGGATAATCTACTCCCAAGCATTCTCCATTCCACTGGTGCTCTTCATAATGATAAGCTATGTTTCCCAGATGGCTGCAACAACAATGGCGGCTGAAAAAGAGAACAAGACACTTGAAACACTTCTAACACTCCCAGTTAGAAGGGTAACAATAATAACCGGCAAAATGGTAGGAACAGCGATAATAGCCCTCATTGCATCAATTGCTTACATGATTGGTCTGAAATATTATATAAGCTCATTTTCCCCCGAAAATATGACTCAAATCGGAATTACCCTGAAAGACCTCGGACTTGAGATGACGCCCAAAGGAGCTCTGCTCTTCGGGATTTCACTGTTCCTAAGCATAGTCTTCGCCTTAAGCTTGGCAATGCTCATTTCAGTGTTTGCAGAGGACATAAGGAGTGCAGGAACAATGGTCAGCATGATTATGATGCCTCTCCTCTTCCCAATCTGGATTTTGATGTTCAAAGATGTCTCAACCCTTCCACCAGCCGTTAAATACTTCCTTTATGCAATTCCATTCAGCCACCCAGTAATAGCTTCAAGAGCCGTTCTTTTGAAGCAGTACGGAATAGTTTACGCTGGAATAGCTTATCTTCTATTCATCAGCGGAGCAATGCTCTACATAACTGCAAAATTCTTCTCAACGGAAAAAGTGCTTACGGCAAAGCTGAAGTGGGGGAAGAGGCGTGGAGCTGAGAAGTGAATTTGTTCTACTTCTTTTGCTTTTAGCACTCCTTTTATTTTCTGCTCTTTCAACTAATACACCAGAACAAAGAAAGAGAGACGTAAACATCACTATAGCGAATCTTACAATTATAAAAGCTCCTCTTCCAAAGTACTGTTCATACACTATTGAAGCAAAGGGCTTGTTCTGGGAAAACAGTCTTAACAACGTGAGCTTTAAAATCTTTGCAAACGGCACACTTGTCAAAAGCATCATCATGAACGGCATAAATGGCGAATATCTGTGCAAGGACAATAGAATTTTGCTCTACACATATTATCCCAGCGATGCATTGGGAGTCAGTAGATACATGCTTCTGGAAAACATGAGTGTCAAATGGGAAAAGGAGTTTCCAAGCTTTACATTACCAAAATTCTACATCAATGGAACTCTCATTCTCATCAAGCATGGAGATATGGAAAAGAATGTCGAGCCTTGCTTGATATGGCTTGACTTTGAAAGCGGAAAAGTTGGGAGGAAGTTCTGCCATGAGTTCCCAAGCGACATTCTTGACGTGAAGCTTACAAACAAAGGAGTTTACCTCACGACTTCTGATGGTTTTCTGATATGGATTCACAAAGAAGGTGTCAAACAGACTTTTGTGGATAGGATAGATGGAATTATACTCGGAGCGAGAATGCGGATTATAATTGAGAACAATCTAATCCATGTCTCATACAGCTTTGCAAACGAAAGAGGTGAATCTAAGAGAGGAGAGTGTATTTTCACTTCCAAATTGATAAAAATTAGATGCGAGAAAAGCTGATTACTCTATCGGAACTCCATCTTTTGTCCTCGGAGCGAGCCATTTCATAAGCCTTTGGGGGTCTTTAGTCCTTATTGTAATTGTTATTGGCCCCAGAGGGGACTCCTCGTTGAAGTTCACCTTTCCAGCATAAGCTACCTGCTTGTGGACTTTGATTATAATTTCCTCACCAAAGTAGCCGTCCTCAAGAAAAGCTCTCGCTGTGTCAAGAATAGCCTGTCCTCTAAAAAGCTCATACAACCTTTGTAAAGCTTTTTTGTTCTTTGTTTTCCCAACTAAAATTATGTAGTCCCCCTTATCAAACGCTTCAAACTCCAAACCGGGGATTAAATTCAACATAGCCTTCTTTACTTTCTCAATGTCCTCAGTGGGATAAACATAAGCTTCAACTTCAACTTCTTCAAACATCTCTCTCACCATTGCTGCTCTTCTCTATGGCGGTTTTAAAGTTTTGGGCAACGTTTATAAGTTTAGGAGAACCTAAAATATTTAGGTGTAGTGTATGCTAGAAAACTTCATTCAAAGTTTAGCAAGCTATATACTCTCAGCATCAAACGGAAACATCATTCTCATTGCATTCTATGCCGGGTTGTTCGTTGCTTTAATGACTTCTCTCGGTTCTTTAGTTGCAATATTTGCTAAAAACCTCCCAGAATGGAGCGTTGAGTTCAGCTTAAGCTTTGCCGCTGGAGTTATGATTGTTGCGAGCTTTACAAGCTTAATTTTGCCAGCGATAGAATCAACCAACAGCTTTACTCCAGCTGGGATTGGAATTCTCTTGGGAGTCATGCTGATTTGTATAGTAGACAAACTCATTCCACATGAACATATTGTCAAGGGATACGAAGGTCCAAAGGAGTTTAAAGATAAGTTAAAAGTGGTCTGGCTAATTGTTCTCGCTATGATAATTCACAACCTTCCAGAAGGTCTGGCTGTTGGAACTTCGATAGTTTACAATCTTGAGACAGGACTTATTACAGCTTTAGCGATAGGGATTCAGGATTTTCCAGAGGGTGTTGTTGTTGCCCTTCCTCTAGCAGTGCTTCAGAAGAAAAGGTTGCAGCCAATACTTATTGGAGTTCTGAGTGGAGTTGCTGAAATGATTATGACAGTTATTGGAGCACTGCTGTTTGTCAAACTTAACTGGCTTCTGCCCTATGGTCTGGGTTTAGCTGGAGGGGCAATGCTATATATTACAGTTAAAGAAATGATCCCCGAAATTTACAAAAAAGAGGAAAATGAAACCCTCATAACAATTGGCTTTTTCTTGGGCTTTTACGTGATGCTGTTCTTAGACTCAATGCTTGGCTAATCCAAGCCTTTTCGCTAATTCTTCAATCTCCTTTCTGTAATCATCAATGTGGTTGTCGTTCACTATCATGTAATCTGCAAGAGCTATAACATTCCCGATGCCAAATTTAAGCTCCTTCCAGTCTCTAGCTTCAAAGTCTGCCCAGGTTTTGGGATCGTCACTCCTGCCTCTCCGCTTTAAACGCTCAAATCTCTTCTTCGGAGATGAATGGACAGCTATTATTATAATCTCATGGTCTGGAAAAGCGTCTTTGAATGTCTGAATTTCATCCAAAGAACGGACGCCATCAATGATAACTGCCTTATGCTTCTTTAAAAGCTCTTTAACCCTTGGAACCGTCAGCTTTGCAACAGCGTTGTCTCCTAATTCCTGCCTTAGCTGAATGCTGATTTTATTCATTCCATCTGGAGTCCTTGGGATTCCTCTCTTATCTGCCTCTTCCCTCACAATATCTCCCATTGAAACGTGAGGAACGCCATATTTTGAGAAAATCCTCACAACTTCACCTTTACCAGAACCGGGCATACCTACTACACAGATTATCATTGCCCATCCTCAGCTAAATGTGGAGGGTTTAAAAGGTTAACTAATCACTTTAAAAAGTAGTCTAAAGTCCCCTTCTTTGGTTTGGATTTTGCTTCGGATTTCTTTTCCTCTGATTTGTCAGAATCTTTAATATTTTTCAACAATGGAAGCTCAACCCCAAAATGCTTGTAGATTCTCTCCAGAACTTTAACACCAATGCCTTCAACGGCTAAAAGCTCACTCGGCTTAGCCTTTACAATGTCATTAACGGTTTTAAAGCCCGCATTGTATAAAGCCCTTGCTCTCTTCCTTCCAATCATTGGAAGCTCTACCAGTTCCAACAGCTCTTCTCTAACGCCATGCTTAAGTCTCAGATGAAGCCTCCTGAGGTATTTAATCGTCTCACTGCTTGCATTGAGAACCTTCGCAAGCTCAATGAGAGAATACATTAACCAGTCTGCAAGCTCAATAATCCTATACAAGTCTCCAGTATCAATTCCATAAGCTTCAATCAGCTTTGCTTCACTCACTTCATTGATCCAATCCAAGAGCAGCTTGGCCGTCTTGATTTCACTCAAAAACTTTTGAAATTCGTAGTCCTCCCAGTAAGGAATTGAGCGGTACAAATAATCCTCCATCTCATAAGCATAATCGAGATAATCCTCCTGCTCCTTCCTCTTTATGCTGAGCGTTCCCATATCTGGAGTTGATGCCAAAAGCTGGAAGATGCCGAGAGGATTTGGATTTCCCTCTATCTGGGGCAGAGCGTCTTTGAATTTTTTAGCTGTGAGAGGGTCAAGATAGAGCTGGGAAGTTCTTATACCAAAGGGCAAGGCAATGAAGCGATCATTTAAGTCAATATCTATGAACTCGTTCTCAAGGAGGAAGTAGACTATGCTCTTCGCTTTGCCTTCAAGAATTTCCAAGTCTTTTCTCTGGTGATAATAGAAGGTCTTCTCCAAAAACCCTATCAACTCGCGGAAGCTTTCAACTCCAAAGTTTGTAATTAATGCTAAAACTTGGCTTCTAAAAGCGGCATCGTTGGAGAGCATCGAGAACAGCTTTTCAGGCTTTCCAAATATATATTTCTCCATGAGTTCTTCTAGCTTTTCTGTTTTTGCAACGATAATAGCCTCGCCTTCTTTGTCGTATTTAGGCCTTCCAGCCCTTCCCATCATCTGCTGGATTTCAAGAACAGGAATATCAGACCAGCCAAAAGTTGAGTACCTCTTTGTATCGCGGATTATAACCCTAAATGAGGGAAGATTTACACCTGCTGAATTATGAACAATGAAACCAACGCTGTAGCTTTCATTATCTTCAACTTCAAGATTAAAGACTTCTCCCTTATATTCCTGCTCTTCAATTCTCCGAACTTTCAGAAGGAGATATCCATTCCAAATCTTATTGACTTGATAAACTCTATTTCCTAGCTTTGGCAAGGGATAACCTAATTCTTCAAGAAGTGAGTAGTAGCTTTTTCCGCTTATTCTTACTTCATACAATCCTTTTCTGCTCCATCTTTTATCCTTTCTATTAAAATAACGAACACTAGAGACATACCCCAATGAAGCAAGTAAAAGTTGAAGTTGATAAGCAAGATGAGGAGAAACTGTAGAGTAGGTTATATAATTTGATCTGTCCCTCGCATTTATCCTTACATATCCATCGCCTTCTATTAATCCCTTTAATAACCCAAGTTTTACTTCCCTGTTTCCATTAAATAGGATTACTTCAGGTATTCTTTTATTATCTGCATGAGCCCCTATATTTTTCCTCAGCCATTCAGCAAATCTTTTGTTGCAGAATCTAATTCTACGCCTATTTCTCTCTTTATCTTCTACAACAATCTTAGCTTTTGGGAAATACTTAGATATCGTCTGAATTAGAAAACTGGTTATATCATCTTCATATGAAGCAATGTCAAAAAATATAGCGCCTGTTTTTGAAGTAGATCCCTCCGCAATCCATAAACCAATTAAACGTGCTGTTTCAAAATTCAATGGTAAAAATTCCGGAGTTTTCTCAAGTGCTGGATGATCCCTATTAGTAACTCCAAATTGATTAACTACTTTGGATGGTTTTCTGAGAGGTATTTTATCAACGGTAACAACAAGTTTAGGGATTGGTTGGAGTAGCATATATGAAATTTTTGGGTCATTATTCTGTTCTATGAGTTCCTTCAAATCTCTTGCAGTAACCCAAAATGGCCCTTCATACTCCCACCAAATTACTTGACGACCATTAGAATAGTGAGATTTGTGCCGAATCTGCTTTATAACAAAAACTTTATGTTCAGGCGTTATTTTTATAGGGACTGTTCCAAAAGCTTTGATCACAAGCAATTTACCTCTATACTGCCTCTTCAATGGCGTAATAACTTGCTTAAATTCTCCCGTATGGGTTAAAACAAAGTCTCCTCTTTTAAGTTCAGAAACCTTTTTCACACCATCTCTTGTTATAACCAGAGTATCTGGGTGCATACATAATGTCGGCGTCGCAGTTAAGACTTTTATCAATCCTTCCCTAAATGCATCCTCAATCAAAGTTCTCTCCGCTCTTCCTAATCCAGCATGATGAAATGCAGCACCGTTAACTAAAACCCCCTTAAGCTTATCATTGGTTGGATTGCTCTCCAATGACTCAGCCAGCTCTTTTAATCTTCTCGCCTCAGGTTTTGTTAAAAGTCGTCTAACTTTCTTGCCAAGCATTGCCGCTTCTTTTTCCGCTGACCTCCTAGTGTTTACAAAAACCAGAGATTGCTTGCCCCTTTTGACAGCATCAATTACGAGAGAGTCCCACTGGGCTGGAAACTTATCAATTTTACCATCTTCCCAAATCAGCTGACCGTGAGCAAAGACACCTTTCCTAAGTTTCACAGGGCGCCACTCGCTAACCACAAGCTTTGCGTTCAGCCATTCAGCTAACTCCTCAGCATTTCCAACGGTTGCGCTCAATCCCAAAATTTGGGCTTTGCCAAGCATATGTGATAATATCATCTCTAAAGTTGCTCCTCTATCATAAGAGCCGAGGAGGTGAATTTCATCCGCAACGATGAGCTTTACATCTTTAATCCATCTCGATTTATGCCTCAAAAGAGAATCGAATTTCTCTGATGTTGCTATGATTATGTCATATCTTCCAAGCCATTCTTCACTGCTGTCATAATCTCCAGTCGTTACAGCAACCCTAACCCCCAAGTCCTCCCATGTTTTGAACTCTCTGTATTTTTCTTCAGCCAAAGCCTTAAGAGGGACTAAATAAACTGCCTTCCCTCCTTCAGTAAAGAGCTTGTGGAGCATCACAATTTCAGCGACGAGGGTTTTTCCGCTCGCTGTTGGAATTGCCAAAAGCAAATTCTCTCCATTGAGAACACCGCTTTTCAAAGCCTCAGCTTGGGGGGGATACAACTCGCTAATGCCACGCTCTTTAATTTTCCTGACTATCCTTTCATCCACACCAAATCTTGAAAGCTCATCAACCTGCATTGCATATCCACTAAGGGAAAAGCGTTTATAGACTTTTGGTCTAGCTGATAGCATGAAAGTTGAGGTACCGTATTTAATCTTTGAGGTAAATGGAAAAGAGTACATGATTGATGCTTACTTTTCAAAGAAGCTTGAGCGGATTGAAAAACCTGTAAATACTGTTTTAGTTTTTAAATTTCCTACGAAAAACTTAAATGAGATGAAATGCAAGTACCATCTGTAAAAACTGCTCTGGTGGTGTAAATGGTTAGGGCTTATGTTTTATTGACGGTTGAAATTGGAAAAGTTGAGAAAGTTATAGAAGAGCTCAAAAAGATACCAGGAGTTACAAAAGCAGATGCTGTTACTGGACCATATGATGCAATAATACACATCGAAGCAACAGACCTCGGAGAGCTCACAAGAAAAATATTGCATGACATACATAACATTGACGGTGTAATTGACACAACAACAGCAATAGTAGTTGAATTAGAGGGAGAATAACTACTTTTTCCTCCTCCTAGACTTCCTAAGTTCCCTAATCTTTTGGGCAATTAATCTTAGGCTTTTTGACTTCCCATATTTGCTTTCAATAATGACCATTCCTCTCGTTTTAAGTGCTTCATCTAGTCCAGATAATCTCGGATTCAACTTGTTCCACTTAACTTCAACAACTTTCATACCAATAGTCTCAGCTGCTTCAATGATTTCATTAAGTTTGGGAGACTCAACTGCTAAATTTTTGGAAACCTCTCGTCCATATTTCCTTGATAACCTTGCATCCAGTTCACTTGTCCATACTACAAATTTCCTCATTCTCAACACCTAAAAGGTTTAAAAGCATAGGAATGTTAAAAATTCTTTGGTGGGTAGTATGAGAATTCACTCTATTGGGAAATTTCTAAAAAGTCAAGTGCGAGGAGGGGATGTTGTTTTAATAGAATATCCTAGTGCCTATCCTTTTGAAAATCTTGCATGGGGAGAGATTATTCCCGAGATTTCTCATGATACCCAGACAGTTGTTGATGACTTCTTTGGTATTGGGGATTTAAGCTTCAGGAATTACATTAGAAGAGTTTCTCCAAAAGAGTATAGAAAAATTATTGATATAACAAAGCATATAAAAGTAATTAAAATAGGCTCTGGAAGGGCCAGTTATGGCTCAATCGTAGATGAAATACCCTTAACATACGAAATATCTGAATTTATGAAAAACTACTACGATGCGATTAGAAAAGCTCTCGTAGACTCTATCAAGCCCCTATACTTTCTAAGCTTTGGATTAGCGGAGTACTTCTACTTTGGAAAGGAAAAAGCAATTCAGGCAATTCTCTTCAGCAGAAGCAATCTTCCAGTAGAGGACTGGACATCAATTTATCTGATAAACAAAACCTTAATAGAAGAGCCCCAATTAGCAGTTTTAGAGGACATTTCAGCGTGGATTCTTGATATAACCCAAGAAGAGGGAGAGTACATAATCAGACTCAAAAAAGGAAGCTGATGGTGAGAAGAAGTGATAACAGAAGGAGAAAAGGTTCTATTAGTTGATCCTAGGGGAAAGAGATATTTAATAACTGTGAAAAGAGACGAATTTCACACAGATTTAGGAAAGATAAACCTTGAGGATATAATTGGAAAGAATTTCGGAGATATTGTTGAATCTCACAAAGGGTATAAGTTCAAAATTCTAAAACCCAGAATAGTTGATTTCATTGATAAGATGAAGCGTGGTCCTCAGATAATCCATCCAAAAGATGCTGCTCAAATTGTGGCATTTGCTGGGATTTCTCCAGGAGATTTTATAGTTGAAGCAGGAGTTGGAAGTGGCGCACTAACTCTTTTCTTGGCAAATATAGTTGGACCTAACGGAAGGATAGTCAGTTATGAAGTTAGAGAAGATTTTGCAAAGCTTGCATGGAAAAACATTGAATGGGCAGGTTTTGATGATAGAGTTACTATAAAGCTCAAAAGCATTTACGACGGAATAGACGAGAAAGACGTTGATCACATAATTCTCGACTTGCCCCAGCCAGAGAGAGTTGTTGAGTATGCTATAGAAGCATTAAAACCCGGAGGATATTTTGTCGCTTATACCCCATGTATAAATCAAGTTGCTCGTCTTTATGAAAAGCTGAGAGAATTTAAGGAGCATTTTATGAGGCCTAAAACTATTGAATGTTTGGTTAGAGAGCAGGAAGTAAAGAGAGAGTGCATAAGGCCGAGAACTAGAATGATTGCACACACAGGCTATATCACATTTGCAAGGAAGATTTAATCAGCAGAGAGGGAGGTTCATCATCACCTCAGCGTACCGTGAGGCTCATCCCCAATTCTGAAATTTAGACTCCTCTTTTTAGGATTTTTGGTTAAGTGTTGCTGTTCTCAAATTTTTTTCGATGTTGTTAACCTTTGGTTAACAATACTTTTATAAATACTTAATGTTCAAAACCTTTGTAAATGCTCAAGAATGAGCACATGTACGGAGGTGTTCATTGTGTATAAGATACTCGAAAGGAAAGAAATCGCAATGAGAAATGTTTGGTTTAAAGTTTATGCTCCTCATGTAGTCAAAAAGCTCCAACCAGGACAGTTTGTGATTGTTAGAGCCTTTGAGAATGGCGAAAGGATCCCTCTGACCCCAGTAATGTGGGACAAAGAGGAAGGATGGATGGGACTTGTGGTATTCACAAGAGGAAAAACAACAATGCAGATAAATACTGAACTCAAAGAAGGGGATTACTTCCTTAATATTGCTGGTCCTCTTGGAAATCCGGCCCCAATGAAAAAATATGGAAAAATATTAGCCATAGGGCTGTACACTGGTATAGTTGAAGTGTTTCCAATAGCCAAAGCATGGCAAGAGATTGGAAACGAAGTTCACACCCTCCAAGTCACTTTTGAACCCATGATTATCTTAAAGGATGAACTTGAGAAGGCTGTTTCAAAACACACTGCTGTAGGTGTTCCAATTGATCCCGAAAAGAGCTTTCCCGAAAATATGAAAAATGTGACTGCTAAAGCCAGAGAAGTAGTTAGAGATATGATAAAGGAGATCAATCCTGATTTGGTATTTATGGTTGGGCCAGTTGGTGATCAAAAAGCAATTTTTGAAGTTGTCAGAGAATTCAACGTCCCAATGCTTGTTGATTTACATCCTATCATGGTTGACGGGACTGGTATGTGTGGCGCTTGTAGAGTAACAGTAGGAGGAAAGGTGAGATTTGCCTGTGTTGATGGCCCAACATTCAACGCATATGAGGTTGATTTTGACGAGCTGATCAAGAGGTCTAGCTATTATAGGGATTTGGAGATGAGAGCTATGCAAGAATATATGCAGAAGCTTCAAGGGGGTGCACAATGATGGCAAAAAGAAAGCTTATGAAAAATAGGGTTCCTACTCCAGAGAAACCAGTTTATGAGAGAATCAAGGGTTTTGAAGAAGTTAATCTTGGTTATGACTTTGAACTTGCTTTAATGGAAGCTGAACGCTGTTTGCAGTGTCCAGAGAATTATGCCCCATGTATCAAAGGCTGCCCCGTAAATATAAACATTCCCGGCTTCCTAGCTAAACTCAAAGAGCATAGAGACAATCCATACTTGGCAGTTAAAGAGGCTTTAAGAGTTATTTGGGCTTGTAATTCTTTGCCTGCTATTACTGGTAGGGTTTGTCCCCAAGAAGACCAATGTGAAGGAGTCTGCGTAATGGGCAAAGTAGGAGACCCAATAAACATAGGAAAACTAGAAAGATTCGTAGCAGACTACGCAAGACAACACGAAATAGACGATGAGCTTTTGATGGAGATTGTCCCCAAAATTGAAAAGAAAGAGCAAAAAGTAGCTGTTGTTGGAGCAGGCCCAGCGGGTCTAACATGCGCAGCAGAACTCGCAAAAATGGGCTACAATGTTACAGTATTTGAGGCTTTGCATTATCCCGGCGGAGTTCTCCTCTATGGTATTCCAGAGTTCAGACTTCCAAAAGAAATCGTGAAAAATGAACTTAAGAAACTTGAGCTTTTAGGTGTTGAGATAAAGACAGACCACATAGTTGGAAGAACGATCACAATTCCAGAACTTATTGAGGAATACGATGCAGTGTTTATTTCTACAGGAGCTGGAACACCCAAACTTCCAGAAGTGCCAGGAATAAATCTCAACGGAATTTACTCAGCCAACGAGTTTCTTACAAGAGTTAATTTGATGAAGGCATATAAGTTCCCAGAATACGACACTCCAATAAAACTCGGCAAGAAGACGATAGTGATTGGAGCTGGAAACACAGCAATGGATGCTGCAAGGACAGCTCTAAGACTGGGAAGTGAAGTTATAATAGCATACAGAAGGGGAGAGGAAGATATGACAGCAAGAATAGAAGAGATAGAGCACGCCAAAGAAGAGGGAGTTAAGTTCATGTTCTTTGTGAATCCCATCGAGTTCATCGGAGATGAAAACGGCAATGTCAAGGCTGTTAAGTTCATGAAAATGAAGGTTCTTAATGAGAGAGATTCCAATGGAAAGAGGAAGATCATTCCAACAGGTGAAACAATAACAGTCGAAGCTGATACAGTGATTATAGCAATTGGGCAGATTCCAAACAAGATAATCTGGAAGACAACACCAGGGTTAGAAGTTGGGAAAAATGGAACCATTGTTGTGGACGAGAATTTGATGACTTCGATTCCTGGGGTTTTTGCTGGTGGGGATGCAATAAGAGGAGAAGCAACCGTAATCCTAGCAATGGGAGACGGAAGAAAAGCCGCAAAAGCAATACACGAGTATCTCACAAAGAGAGAAAAGAATGCCTAACTTTCTCTTTTAATTCCTTGTTATCTATCACTCCAGAAGTTGACGGTAGATTTATGAAGACAATATATGTAATAAGGACACAAGCGATGACGAGCTCTAGGGTATCTGAAATGTGATGAAAAAAGAAAGCCGAGCTACTCCTTTTCCTCTTCTTCAATCTCCTCAAGGATATGTTCAAATTTCTTGAAGTCCTCGCTTTGTGCAACGAGAGTTATGAACTCGTCAATCTCCTCCTTCTCGAGGAATGAACCAACTAAGAGCCTTCCAGTGTAACGGTTGTTCTTAATCTCCCAGAACATGTAGAATTCAGGGAATTTGTTCTTGATTTTTCTATAAGCAACTCCATACTTAGAATCCTTAAGAGGATTCTGCTCAAGGAAGAAATGATTTTCAGAGAGCTCAATCTTATGGAGAATAGCTCCACGCTTAGTTCTCACAAGCTTAACCTTAACATCCCATTCCTTTAGGGTTTTCATAAATAGCACCTCCAACGAAATTATGAAAAAACAAACCCAAACAAAATCAGAGACTCTTCAAATACTCAGCATACTGCTCGGCAGTCATGAGATTATTTAAGTCCTCCTCAAGGTTTGATGGCTTAATCTTCGCAATCCATGCTCCATATGGATCCTCGTTGATTTTTTCTGGAGAATCCTCAAGCTCTCCATTAACTTCAACAATTTCACCGCTGACTGGAGCGTAAACTTCGCTCACAGCCTTGACGCTCTCAATTTCACAGAGAACATCACCCTGTGAGACCTCTTTTCCAACTTCTGGAAGCTCAACGTATGCAACATCGCCAAGCTCTTTTTGAGCATAATCGCTTATTCCAACAAGAACAGTTCCATCATCTAAAACTTGAACCCATTCATGCTCCTTTGTGTAGTATAGTCCTTCCTTAACCTTGTATTCGCCTACCTCAATCATGAGAACCACCAGAGTGTTTTACGGCTGAAAAACATTTAAACCTTTCTACATTTTTGGTTATCCTCTCCTAGTACCGCCATAAATAATTCCAGCCACTATTAAAGCAAGGCCGATTATTGTTGAAATCAAAATCTTCTCCCCCACTGCAAAGTGAATTATAATCAGAGAGATGAACGGGGTTAGGTAAACAAGGTTTGCTATTTGGGCTGTTGTTTCTGATAATTCCAGCGCTTTAAGCCACAAGAGAAAAGTAATGCCCATTTCAAAGGCACCTATGTAGACTGCACCAGCTAAGCCTTTGAGGGGAGGGGATGTAAGACCATGAACGAGGAGTACAAAAACTAAAGTGTAAATAAAACCAAAGACAAAGTTAAAGAACATTTTAATCACTGCCTCTCTTTCATCTTTCAGATTCAAAATCCAATAAGTTGCCCAAATCAGTGCGCTCATTAAACCCAAGAAAGCTCCGTAAGGATTAGCAAACTTAAGAGCTGTTATATTTCCCCGCGTAGAAATTATCAAGACCCCACAAAAGCTGATGAGAACACCTAAAAAGTTTCTAAGCCTAACTTTTTGTTTCAGTAGTGGAATTGAAAGCAAAGTCAGCATTATTGGCCAAGTATAGTTCAAAGCCTGAGCTTCCTGAGCTGGGAGGAGGGAATACGCTTTGAAAAGGACGAGATAGTAGAGGAAAGGGTTGATTAATCCGAGAACTGCCGAGTATCTGTGAGCAGACAAGTCTTTCAAGGCATGAACTTTTCCCTGAACTACAGTCAAAATAGAAAATATGAGAAGAGATGCTAGTGAGGCATAGAGCAGAAGATTTGCATAGTCAAGATATCTAAGGGAGAGCTTAAAAGCTGAGGCAACAGTTGACCACAGCAACACCGCAAGGAAGGCATAGAGATAAGCTGATTTTTGAGTGCTCATGCATGTTAATGCGTAGCGCAGAGTTATAAGGATTATCCGATGCTTATTCGACATTAAGAGAGCAAAACACACACTTAATCAAACTTTCCTAAAGTTTGGTAGAGAAAGGTTTAAATATGCATTTCTACACATTTATGAGTAAGAGGTGGCAAAAATGATGCTCATATTAGAAGCTTACTTTAAGAATTATCCGGCAAGAAGGAAAGTCGCAGAGTTTTTATTTGAGAACGGGCTGAGTGTTAAAAACGGAAAGATATATCTAAGAGACGTAGAGGTTCCAATAAGTGAATTATCAAGGGTCATCGGAGTAAATAGAAAGATAATCTACCATACTATTGAATACATCGAGAAAACCTACCCATTAAAGCTTATTTTCGAGCGATTGACTCCACTACCAAGCCTAATTGATGTTGCTCCAATAATGGGCTGGGAAGTTCTTGAGATAGAACTTGAGAAAGACCTTTATTCCCAAGCAATTTCAAGCGTTCTCCAGATTCTCTCAGGTAACAACGTTCCAATAATGGAGATTTTCAGCAGAAATTTGAGACAAGAAGACAGCAAAGCATACATAGTTATAGATGGGACTCTGCCAGTTGACGTATTTGTAAAAATCAAAGATATACCAGGATTCAAAAAGCTCATTCTCCACACGCCAGAGAAGAGAAAAGAAAACTTTGTATGTGCCTACTGTGAAGTTCGCTACTGTCCAAAAAAAGTGGTTTTAGAAAAGATTGGTTCAAAGGCTTAACCAACAACTTTAAATCCTTTTTCTCCTTTTGGATCTTCCCATTTTATCTCAACTCTTGTGACTCTTGCAAATGGAGGCCCTTGATGTGCCCAGCCGATTAATGCCTCAACCCTTTCCCTTTCTCCTTCTATTACAGCTTCAACACTCCCATCGGGTAAGTTCCTTACCCACCCATGCACTCCAAGCTTTCTTGCCTCTCTTTGCATGCTCCATCTAAAGCCAACACCCTGAACTCTGCCATAAATTCTCAGGTGTGCTCTTACAATTTCCATCTCAACCCCCAATAAAAATAACTCAACGTAAGATTTAAGTTTATCTTGTAGGAGGTTATAAATGGTGGTAGTATGAGTGAGATGATACTTGTTTATACAACATTTCCAGACTGGGAAAGCGCGGAAAGGATTGTCAAAGAGCTTTTAGAGAAGAAACTCATAGCGTGTGCTAATCTAAGAGAGCACAAAGCATTCTACTGGTGGAAAGGAAAAATAGAGGAAGATAACGAAATCGGCGCAATTCTTAAGACAAAAGTTGAGCTTTGGGACGAGCTTAAAAAGGAACTCAAGGAAAAGCACCCCTACACAGTTCCAGCAATAATCAGAATTGATGTTGATGCCGTAAATAAGGAATACCTCAAGTGGCTGTTAGAGGTTACAAAATGATTAGAAAGGTAAAACCGCAAATTAGAGTCATCGGTTTCGATGACGGTACTTTTTCTTTTAAATCCAAGATTGAAAGAGACAAAACTATTCTGATTGGAGTCATCATGAAGGGATCGCAGGATGTTGTTGGAATTTTGTCAAGATGGATCGAAGTTGATGGAATGGATGTAACAGAAAAGATGATTGATGCCGTTGTAAACTCCCGCTTTAAAGATCTTAGAGTCATAATGCTGAAGGGCATAACCTATGCTGGTTTTAATATTGTTGACATAGAAAAGCTCAGCAGAGAGACGGGTTTACCCGTGATTGTTGTTATTAGGAAGAAACCGGATTTAAGAGCCATGGAGGATGCCTTGAGAAAGCATTTCTCTGATGCTGAAGAGAGAATTAGGCTGCTGAGGAAGGGCGGAGAAATAAGAGAGTTAATACCCGAGAGGCTGTTCTATCAAACCTATGGAATTAAACCAAAAATAGCAGAGGAAATAATTAAAATAACCCAAAAAAGCTCTCTAATTCCAGAGCCTCTCAGATTAGCCCACATGATAGCTTCAGCAGTTATGACTGGGGAGTCGAAGAAGGAGTAGATCCTTTTCTCTTCATTGGTTGAATTTTTGTTCTAAATAGTCCTTCAATGGCTTCTTCTTAGTAAGGTTGTTGAAATCTTCTAGGATACCAAACCTTTATATAACCTTCATATCTATTTTTAAATGGCGGCGGACTAGGCCGGGGGGTTCGGCGTCCCCTGTAACCCGAAACCGTCGATATGCGGGGGCCGAAGCCCGAGGGGCGGTTCCTGAATCCAGCGGCAGAAGCCGGGGTAAACAATGAGCCCTCGTCCCACGGGGCCGGCGGTGGGCGAGGCGGAGCTGAAGGGCTCCGCTAACGCCCTTTGCCCGCCGAACCCCGCAAGGCCCGGAAGGGAGCAGCGGTAGGCGGGACGTTCGGCGCTCGTGGGGTAGCGGGGGCGAGGGAGTCCCGGTGGAAGTCGCTGGAGGAGGGTTCCCACCCTCGGGCGTGTCCGCCGCCGTAAGAATTCTCTTGCTTTACAATTAACGAGGCAAAACTTATTAAACAGTGAACCCCTTTTAGCACTTTATTGCAATTGATATCTATGCAAGAAGGCCAATTTCAAGCACAAGATTGGCAGTTATTCGAGGCTAGAAATTAAATCAGTTGCTTTAGGAGGTGTCTATGATCTAGCAAAAGTTCTGGACGTTGACCTCATCAGAATTGGAGAAATAACGACATGGTAAGATGCAGTTGAATTCCTAATAGCTAGTGCAAAGGCTATACAAATTGGGACTGCTGTCTCGTTGAGAGAATTTAAAGTTTTTAAAGAATCAGCGAAGGGATAGAGAGATTTTTAAAGGAAGAATAGTCTAATGGCATAGACGAGATAATAGGAATAGCTTTGGAGGGATAAAAATGAAAAGAGCAGTTGTCTTGTTTAGTGGTGGTTTGGACTCAACAGCTTGCCTATACTGGGCAAAGAAAAATTACGATGAAGTCATTATGCTCACTATAAACTATGGCAGCAATGAGGAAAAAGCAACAAACAAAGTAGCAGAATTCTTCTCAAAAGAGCTGAACGTTCCACTTAAAATTATTAAACTCGACTTTTTAGAAGAGTTCTCCAAGCTTAGAGGGACTACATTAGTTGGAGGAGAAACGCCAAAAGTCACAGCAAAGGAACTGGAAAACTTAGAGTACGCACAGGAAACAGCTAAAAGTGTCTGGGTTCCAGCAAGAAATGTTGTGTTAATTTCCATAGCTGCTTCACTTTTAGATGCCTTAGGAGGGGGAGAGATAATAGTCGGCTTCAATGCAGAGGAAGGAGTAACGTTTCCTGATAACACCCCAGAATTCGTTGAAAAAATGAACGAGATGCTGAAATATGGAACACTCAGTGATGTCAAAGTTGTTGCACCACTGATAAACCTTGATAAAAAGGGTATTGCAAAGCTTTTGAAAGAGCTAAATGCAAAGTATGAATACTCAAATTCATGTTACATGCCCAAAGGGTTTACAGAGGATGGAAAGCCAATTCACTGCGGAGAATGTGAGAGCTGCGTAAGGAGACACCGTGGACTAATCGAAGGGATTGGGGAAGACAAGACAGTTTATGCCATTGAGCCTAAGATTTGAATGCCCTCTTCTTCTGTTTTTTTAATATTTACGAAACTTGAAAAGGTTAACAAAACTATTTACAAACGCAAGTATTTACTTGCACAGTTCAAGGCATACAACTCAATTTACAAAAAAGGCATAACAAAGCTTTATTTTGCAATATTTCAAATATTTTAACCTTTTGTTAAAAACTAAGCTGTAAGAAAAGAGTTTTATACAAAAAACACTAGGATAATGTGAAAATAGTAATTTAACAAATCGGAGGTGAGAAAATGGAAGATGGTGTAAAGCTTACCTCAAAGCAAATTGAACTTTTAAGGAAGTTATACAATGAAGGAAAGCCTATCGAAGTCCATACAGTTGAAAAGAGCCAAGATGAACTTGCAAGAGAACTTAAAGTTACAAGACAAGCATTAAGCTTTCACTTAAAGACCCTCAAAGAAATGGGATATGTAAGAACTGGAAGAGGATTCATAGACCTAACCAAAAAGGCAATCGAGTTTCTTGAGAATGGCAAGAACAACAAAGCATTTATTTTTGTAAAGATTGATCCTACAAAAAGAAAAGAGGTATACGAAAAGATAAAGGAACTCAGTAGCATAAGGGCATATAGAGTTACAGGGAACATCGACATGGTAATTGAAGTCGATAGGACAAAATTTGAGGAGATTCTAGATAAGGTATCCTCAATTGATGGGGTTAAAGAAACAGTAACTCACTTTATAATCGAATCAGTTGCCTAAAGCCTAACTTCTTTTTTAATTATCTCTTCTGGCTTGATAACACTTATTGCTGTTCTGTTCCCCAAAACCTCAATCCACACATACCAGTCAGGGTCATCAAGATTAACCTTGGCATTTAAGCTCTCCTTAATCCTTGCGCCAAGCTCTATCTCTATCTCCTTGCTTGAACGTATCCAGTTTCCCCTTCTCTTACAACGAACAGCAAAACTTTCTCCTTCTTTAATCCTAGCCTTTGCAAGTTTGAGCCCTTCTTCAATAATCCTATCTTTTTTGCTCTTGACAAATTTCTCGAGAGGAACAATCTTGAAAATTGCAGTTGTCTCAAAGTCCTTTAAAACCCTCAAAGCTTCTTCTTTTGTCAAGTTAGTTCTAACGATTAAGACTCCTCGCCATCTCATCCTCCTAATTTTAACATCTCCTAGTGCCCACTCAAGCTCTAGACTAGCATCACCTTCTCTACCTGAAGGTACAGTGACGAGTAGTGTTACCATTTTTTCACCTCCCACGGACAAGCTTTTATATCTATACATTTCAAAATTTAAACTTGGTGGATGAAATGGAAAAGTCAAGCACACTTAAAGTTTATCCCTCTCCTTCCTATGAAGTCTATGGCCTATCGAGAAATCCCTTTGGAGAACTGGCAAGCGAAGGCATTGAAGACATAGAGAGTATTCATGTTTATCAAGAAATTGATATGAAATTATCGATGATGATCTCCGAAGTTATTGGAAATAAGAGCTCAATTGCTTTTTCTATTGTAGGACCTTTGGGAATGGGAAAAACTCAAAGGTTAAAGAGTATCGCCAAAGCTATAAGTGAGCAAGGAGGAAAGGCCATTTACGTTAAAGTTGACACCAATGACATTTTGAAAATTACACGTGACATTTTCAATTCAATAAAACCTCCAAAGAGCAAAACAAATATTTTCTTAGAAAATCTCTCAAGGAAACTCGGTTTCATAGATCGATTAGAAAAAATGTTATCTTCAACTCAAGAATATAAATCCAGAGACATAGCTGAAATGCTAACAAAAGAGCTAAATAGATATCCATATTCGGCTCTACTTTTGGATGAGCTTGAGAACATGCAAACTGCAAAAGAACAAGAAAAGATTCAGTTTTTTGAAATGCTAAGACATTTCATAAGCAACATGCCTCAAGGATGTATATTTGCATTCGCATGCATTCCAGAGGCATATGAAGAATATACAAAGATTTTCCCGGCATTTTTCATGCGTCTGCACTATGAATTTAAACTCAGACCTATGAGTCTTGAGGAGACATTTGAGCTCGTTAAGAAGAGATTAAACAAAGTTAGGATTAGAGATACTGACGACCCAATTTATCCTTTTACAGAGGGTGCAATAAAGCTTATTCATGAACTTGGAAAAGGAAATCCAAGACAGATTTTAAGATTACTCCATTACGTACTGAGTGAAGCCAGCAAACATAAGTTTGATCCAATCGATGATTACGTTGTTACGACAATTCTTGAAGAGCCAAAGAGCCTAGAAGAATATCTTATGAGAATTCCAAAGGACTATAGGGATTTAGTTGAAGCAATAGTTTACAAGTTTAACGGAGGACCAGTAAGTTATATCCAAATTGCAAAGGAAGTCAAAAAGCCAGGTATTCAGGTTTATGAACAGCTTGAAGAGCTTATAAGACTGGGATTCTTAATTGGTGATCCAAAAGGCAACTATAAAGTTCCAGATTATGTAAGAAAATTCTTAGAGGAGAGGAAACAAGAGGAGGAAAGTGAATGAACTATGATGAACATGTACTTGGAGGGATTATTACATATCCCCTCTCCATTTTAATTGCATCTCTTCTCAAATATTACTTGGCCGTTCCTTTTCAGCTTAGTTTTATAGCGATGATACTGGGATATGCTTTCTATGTTCTGGGAAGTGACTTACCAGACATGGATCATCCAGATGCTCTCATTCACCGAGGAACAAAGCCACTTGTGGCAGTTGCTATGGGCACTTCAGCTTTTCTGAAGTTTAGCGGAATTTCTATAACAGAGTATGAATGGGCAAATCTAACGATAGCATGGGGAATTGCTTCACTCTTTGCATTTGCTTCTTGGTACGTTTTCTCAGCAGTAATTCCCAAACACAGAGGTATAATCCACTCAGTAAGTTTTGCTATCATATACGGTTTACTAAGCTTTGCAATAACTGTTTATGGCCTAGGATTGAAGTTTGGAGAGGGTCTTTTTGTAGGATTTGCAGCATTCATGGGGTATCTGCTTCATTTAATCTTAGACAAACATATTAAACTAATCTAAGATAAAATCACCCAAATTTGTCCAATAATGCTTTTAAATTGTTCAATTAAGAAGCAGGTTGGAGGTGAGAAAGATGTTCAGCTTAACTGGATTTTCAAAAGGAAAAGAAGAAAAAACAACTTGGGATGTCATAATTATCGGCGCTGGACCAGCTGGATATACAGCGGCAATCTATGCAGCGAGATTTGGGCTTGAAACAATCATAATAAGCAGAGATTTAGGAGGAAATATGGCATTAACGGACTTAATCGAAAACTACCCAGGATTTCCAGAAGGAATAAGCGGTTCAGAGCTCAACAGAAGAATGTACGATCAAGTTAGAAAATACAATGTTGACATAGTTTTTGATGAGGTCGAGAGAATTGACAAAGGGGAGTGCCCATACTATGAGGGTAAGTGCTACTGGCTTGTTTACACCAAAAACGGGAAAGTTTACAAGGCAAAGACTGTTATCATAGCGGTTGGAGCAGAGCCGAGGAAGCTCAACGTCCCCGGAGAGAAAGAGCTTACAGGGAGAGGAGTAAGCTACTGTGCAACTTGTGACGGGCCCTTATTTGTTGGGAAAGAAGTGATAGTTGTCGGTGGTGGAAACACAGCACTTCAAGAAGCATTATATCTCCACAGCATTGGCGTTAAAGTTACACTGGTTCACAGGAGAGACAAGTTCAGAGCGGACAAGATTCTCCAAGATAGATTCAAAGAAGCCGGTATCCCAACGCTTTTAGACACTGTTGTAATTGAAATAAAAGGCAAAGAGAAGGTTGAGGCCGTTGTGCTTAAGAATGTAAAGACTGGGAAAGTCTTTGAGAAGAAAGTTGATGGTGTATTCATTTTCATTGGATATGAGCCAAAAACAGACTTTGTTAAGCATCTCGGCATTACAGATGAGTGGGGCTACATACCTGTGGACATGCACATGAGAACAAAGGCTCCGGGTATATTTGCCGCAGGAGATATAACAAACGTTTTCAAACAGATTGCTGTGGCAGTAGGTCAGGGGGCAATTGCAGCAAACTCTGCAAAAGAATTCATTGAGAGCTGGATAGAAAAGAACGGTGCCTAATTTCAACCTTTTTTACTTTTTCTCGAAACTTTTTCGAACAAAGCTGTTCACTAATGAGCATAGAATTATATAGCATAATTACAACTCTTCTTTGGTGAGCTAAAATGGTGAAGAGACCAGTTGTTAAAGAGCTTCCTGGACCGAAGGCAAAAGAAGTTATTGAGAGGAACTTTGAACTTTTAGCAGTTACAACCCAAGATCCAGAGGCATTGCCAATTGTTATCGAGAGAGGAGAAGGGATAATGGTTTACGACGTTGATGGCAACGCTTTCTATGACTTTGGAAGCGGTGTTGGTGTTCTTAATGTCGGTCACACACACCCAAGGGTTATTGAGGCCATAAAGAAACAAGCCGAGAAATTCACTCATTTCGCATTAAACGACTTCTTCTATGAGAACGCTGTAATCTTGGCCCAAAAGCTTGCTGAGCTTTCTCCAGGAGAGTTTCCAAAGAAGGTAGTTTACCAAAACAGCGGTGCTGAAGCTAACGAAGCTATGATGAAGCTCGTCAAGTACGGAACAGGAAGGAAGAGGTTCATAGCTTTCTACCATGCATTCCACGGAAGAACACAAGCTGTTCTTAGCTTAACAGCAAGCAAATGGGTTCAACAGGAGAGATTCTTCCCAACAATGCCAGGCGTTGAGCACGTTCCATATCCAAACCCATACAGAAACCCATGGCACATTGACGGTTATGCCGATCCAAAAGAGCTCGTGAACAGAGTCATTGAGTTCATTGAAGAGTATGTCTTCAGGCATGTTCCACCAGAGGAGGTTGGAGCAATTGTCTTTGAACCAATACAAGGTGAAGGAGGCTATGTAGTTCCACCAAAGGAGTTCTTCAAGGAGCTCAAGAAACTTGCAGACAAATACGGCATACTCTTGGCGGATGACGAAGTTCAGATGGGCGTTGGAAGAACTGGAAAGTTCTGGGCAATTGAGCACTTTGGCATCGCACCAGACACAATCCAGTTCGGTAAAGCTATTGGTGGAGGAATTCCATTAGCCGGTGTTGTGCACAGGGCTGACATAGCTTTTGACAAGCCAGGAAGACATGCATCAACATTCGGTGGAAACCCATTAGCAATCGCCGCTGCACTTGAAGTCGTTGAAATTGTCAAAGAGTTACTACCTCATGTCCAAGAAGTTGGTGATTATCTCCACAAGAGACTTAAGGAGTTTGAGGAGAAATATGAAGTTATCGGCGATGCAAGAGGTCTTGGCTTAGCTCAAGCAGTAGAATTCGTTAAGAACAAGGATACAAAGGAAAAGAACCCAGAGGTTAGGAACAAAGTTGTTAAGGAAGCCGCAAAGAGAGGACTAATCCTTCTCGGCTGTGGTGATAATTCACTGAGATTCATTCCACCACTGATCATTACCAAGGAAGAGATTGATATCGCCATGGAAATCTTTGAAGAAGCTCTCAAAGCCGCTCTTAAGTGATTTTTCTATTCCCTTTAGGTTTTATTAATTTCTTTCAAATTTTAAACTGCCACTTTTGCAAAAAGCTTTTAAACATCAATTTCAAGTTTTAACTTGAAATTAATGTAAAGTGGAGGTGCGAAATATGGAATTTGAGGCAATTGGAGCATATGCAAAACCAATACTAACGCTTGCTGTTTTGGTCTATCTCGTGTACATTTTCGTTATTAAAAAAGAGGAATTCAAAAAAGCTCAAGTTGTGGCAATCTCAGCAATTATGACAGCTCTGGTAACAGTCGCGACAATCGTGATTCAGGTTCCAACCCCCCCAACAAGAGGTTATATCAACCTTGGAGATACAATGGTTATGCTGAGCGGTGTGCTGTTTGGTCCTCTCGTTGGAGCGTTCGCTGGAGGTTTTGGTTCAGCTTTGGCTGATGCAATCACTGGCTATGCCCACTGGGCACCTTTTACATTGATAATCAAAGGTCTTGAAGGTTTAGTTGTTGGACATATAGCTTATAAGAGAGAGGACTTTACAGGAATACTCATAGGAACAATAATTGGTGGATTTATCATGGTCTTTGGCTACTTCCTTGTTGAAGTGTTCTTCTATGGATATCCAAGTGCAGTAGTCGAAATCCCAGGAAATACGCTCCAAGCAGTCAGCGGAATTATAGTTGGAGGAGGAGTAGGGTACATAATAAAGAAAAGATACCCAGACATAGTAAGCCTTATACAGACTTAAACTTTTTATATTTCTTCCCACACTTCCTTTCTTTTCATTTGAATATAGGAAATAGTAGACTTTGGAGATACTCCACAAACCTGCCTCCTCACTTTTTAGCACCTTCCACAATCTTTACCCCACTTGAAGTGCCAATTCTGTTTGCTCCTGCCTTAATCATTTCTAAAGCCTGCTCGTAACTCCTTATTCCTCCAGCAGCCTTAACTCCGAGCTTGTCTCCAACAACCCTTCTCATTAGCTTAACGTCCTCCACCGTGGCCCCTCCTGTTCCAAAGCCCGTTGAAGTCTTTACAAAGTCAGCTCCAGCTTCCATTGCCAATCTGCATGCTATTTCCTTCTCTTCATCTGTTAGGTAGCACGTTTCGATAATTACCTTCACTATTGCTCCTTTCTCGTGAGCTACTTTGACGACTTCTTCTATGTCCCTCTTGACATAGTCGTAATCCTTGTCTTTCAGTGCTCCAATGTTTATAACCATGTCAAGCTCATCAGCACCATCTTCAAGCGCTTTTTTTGCTTCAAAGACCTTAACCTCTGTAGGTGTTGCACCTAGCGGAAAGCCTATAACCGATGCGACCTTTATGTCTGTGCCTTTCAATTGCTCCTTTGCAAGCTTCACGCGGTAGGGATTAACACAGACAGCATAAAAGCCGTATTTCTTAGCTTCCTCACACAGCTTGATTATATCTTCCTTCGTTGCATAAGGCTTCAAATTGGTGTGATCAATGTACTTGGCAATATCAATTTTCATCCACATCACCAAAAACTAAGTATTCTCATCCTATATTTAGAGCTTTTCCCTAAGGATGGAGCAGTCTGATTGGGAAATTTAAGATTTCAAAAACAAGAAGAAAATGATAACATTTTATTCTTCCTTAGTTTCTACAACTTCTTTTAGAGGTTTCCCTCCATACTTTTTGTACAGCTTTCTTCCAACCAGATAAAGCACTGCAAACGGAGAGACTATTATGAGTAAAGCAATAATACCCCTAATTATCATGAGCAGTATTGTCACAGCTTGATATATTGTCTTTCTGAAGCCTAAATCAATCTCGAACACAGGCTTTTCTTTGCTCTCTATTGTGACGTGATAAGTTATATAATCCGTGACTTTCTCATAGTAATCCTTCTGAAAATACAAATAGTTTAAGCGGGAGTTTATGCTGCTTATTCTAGATTCAATTCTCATTAAATCATCGATATCCTTTGAAAGATTGTAGAATTCGAGGAGCTTATTTTTCTCAGCCTCAAGGCTTTCAATCTCAGCAAGAATCTGGTTGTATTTGCTTGTAACATCTTGGGTATCTAAGCGGAGGCTTTTGACGTTATATTTCTCCAGAAGTGTCCCAACTTTATTTTCATTTTCTGCCGTGTTTGGAATCCTAAACTCAATGTAATAAACAACCCTTTCTTCACTCTTGTCAAGATTTTCAGAAATCACGTATCCTCCTAATGAATAAATCTCAGCTTTTATTTCATTAGCAACCTTTTCTGGACTCTCATCTTGGATAACGACATAATAGTCCTTCTTTGGTCTCTGGACTACTCCCTTAGGCTTTTCATTATTTGCAAGTCCTGAGGAAGCTTGAGTAGCAGCAGTAACAGTTGGTCTTGTATAAGTCGGAGCATATGCCATTGTTTGGGTGTATGTAATCCTTTCAGCCTCAATGCCCCAGCCTTTCTCTTCATAAACCGAAGGCTGGTACTTTAGCTCATTCCCAACTCTAAAAGAAGCTCCGCTCTGAAAAATCTTTGAGACAACAAACCCAGCGACTATTATCACCACAACCAAAAGAACTATCCGAATATTTCTTTTATACATAGCCCTCACCAAAAATATTACTCATGATTACATTTAAGAGTTGTTAAAGCTTCAAAATGATTTGAAGTGAAAGAAAAATTAAGTCAATGTACTCTCCTCCAAATGAGAGGCAAAATAGACACTAGGCTTAAGAATGCAGGGCCGCAGATTGTTCTGGAAGAAGTGGTTGGTGACAATGGTGAATACTCCGAGGTTGTTGTAGTGGATGATGCTATCTTTACTGTTCCCTTCGGCAATCTATAAGCTAACGGCTCAGCAGTGCACTTTAAAAGCTTGGCATCTTTGCTCTCATAATAAGGAATCCACGCATACTTTCCATCTTTAGTCTCATACCATCCTATATGAGAGTTGTAACCAGCTTTTCCTCTTTCAGCGACTTTTACGATTTCTTCAATATCTTCATCGCTTATACCCAAAATTCCATTTTCTTTGAGCCATTCAATTTCAACTCTCAGCGCTTCTTTAAAGTTGAATGTATATGGATCAACAACTCCCTCCGGCATGCTGGTAACCCGCTTCTCAAACTTTATATTCTCCAAAACACAGCTTATCCCCAAAACTGAAAACAGCTCTTTTATCTCAGCTCTTTTTTCCTCACTTAATTCTTTTTGTCCATAAATTGCAATGTAAACATCTGCTTGTGGCATCTTTATAACTTTACTTGGATCAATTCCATGCTCCTTAAGGCATCGTTCAAAAGCATCATTCGGCTTCCAAGTGCACACACCATTCACACAGCCACAAGTTGTAAGCTTCAAACACTCATACCAGTCCTTATAAACACAAATTGAGATTACTTTTGTTGCGTTTTCTCTAGTTGTGCATATCTCTCCAGAACATCCTCCCGTAGCGCAGTCGGAATCTTTTGAACACTCTCTTCCCTTTTGAGGTGTTATCTGAACCAAAATGTTCTCTTTTCTGAAAGTATATTTTCCTTCAACTTTCCATCCAAGCTCTTTAGCTTTCTCGATGCTGTTTTCTAGGAGTATAATTGATGTTGTAAACTTTGCAGAGAGAACAGTTGAGTTCCAGCTTTTTACTGGGATTTCAATTCTTAAGTGAAGCCCTTTATTTTCCCAAAGCATGACGGCTACTCTCTCATCATAATGAGAGCGGTAAATTAGTCTTCCATTTTCAATTAAGACATTTTCCGCATTCTTAAGCGGTTCAAGATTGTACGCAATCCCAGGCTTGTTGAAGTAGACTTCAACAGCCAAGTTATCAGTTGGGCTAAAGCATGCCTGAGCGAAAGGGAGTAATGCTAAGATTAAAATGAAAATCATAGCATACCTTCTCATAATTCTCACCTAGTTCTAGTTAATGTTCCCAAAGTATTTATCTTTGCTCATAGCTTCAAACCAATTTGAAGTGCAAAAGCTTTAAGTTCTAAAAGTCAACATCACTCGAGGTGATTAAGATGGAGAACCCATTTGAAATTACTGCAATTGTAGCAAGAGAAATCTTAGACTCAAGAGGAAATCCAACTGTAGAGGTAGATGTCTACACCCCAGTTGCCATGGGAAGAGCCGCTGTGCCAAGTGGAGCATCAACAGGAACTCATGAAGCTTTAGAGCTTAGAGACGGCGGAAAGAGATTCCACGGAAAAGGAGTTAGGAGAGCTGTTGAGAACATCAACAAGATTATTGCTCCAGAACTCATTGGAATGGATGTAACATTACAGAGAGATATTGATATGCTCATGATTGAGCTTGACGGAACTGAGAATAAGTCAAACCTTGGAGCAAACGCTATTTTGGGGGTTTCACTTGCAGTTGCTAAGGCAGCTGCAAACAGCCTAGGTTTGCCACTTTACCAGTACATCGGTGGAACTAATGCTTATGTGTTGCCAGTTCCAATGAGCAACGTCATCAACGGTGGAGTTCACGCCGGAAATGATTTGGACTTCCAGGAGTTCATGATCATGCCTGTTGGTGCTAAGAGCTTTAAAGAAGGTATCCAGATGGTCAGTGAAACATACCACACACTCAAAAAGATTCTCATGGAGAAATACGGCAAGTTAGCAGTTAACGTAGGTGATGAAGGCGGATTTGCACCCCCAATGAAAGAGGTTACAGAGCCGCTGGAAGCTCTCGTCAAGGCAATTGAAGAGACAGGATACAAAGTTGGAGATGAAATCGCATTTGCATTAGATGCCGCATCTAGTGAGTTCTACAACGCTGAAAAGGACAGATATATTGTTGGAGGAAAAGAATACACAAGGGAAGAGCTCATTGACCTTTACAAAGAATTAGTCAGCACTTATCCAATAGTATCAATTGAGGACCCAATGCACGAGGAAGACTTTGAGGGCTTTGCAATGATAACAAAAGAGCTTGGAAAGAAGATACAGATTGTTGGCGACGACATCTTTGTTACAAACGTGAAAAGGCTAAAGAAGGGCATTGAAATGGGTGCAGCAAATGCTCTGCTCTTAAAAGTCAACCAGATCGGAACCTTAAGTGAAGCAATCGATGCAGCTTACTTAGCTTTCAGAGCTGGCTACGGAGTTGTCGTTTCACACCGCTCTGGAGAAACCGAAGATGCAACAATTGCAGACCTAGCGGTAGCAATAAACGCTGGGCAGATTAAGACAGGTGCTCCAGCAAGGAGTGACAGAAACGCAAAGTACAACCAGCTCATCAGAATTGAGGAAGAGCTTGAGGGCATAGCATATTATCCTGGAAGGAAGTTCAGAAACCCATTCTTCTGAACTTTCTTTTCTTTTCATTGATTCTAAGGTAAAAGTTGTGGGAAAATTTTAAAGACTTCTTCTTCGAAATCCAATAAAATAAAACCTACCGGAGGGATGGCAATGTTTGACGTGGTTGCAATAGGGAACCTCAACTACGACATAATAATGCTCGTTGACCGCTTTCCCGAATTCCATGAAAAGATACCAGCGAAAGATGCCTACTTTGGACTCGGAGGGGCAGCGGGAAATACAGCGACATGGTTAGCTAATATGGGCCTTAAAGTGGGATTTATAGGGGCTGTAGGGAAAGACGAAATTGGAGATGCCCACATAAACTTCTTCAAAAAAATTGGCGTGGACGTGGAAGGGATAAGAATCGTTGATGTTCCTTCAGGTGTTGCCGTGGCAATAATAAAGGGCGAAGACAAGAGAATCGTGAAGTATTTGGGAGCCAATGCATATAGAGAACTTGATTTTGAATATTTAGCTAAGACAAGACACATCCATCTTTCATCAAATCCGGAAAAGCTCATCATCGATGCAGTAAACTTTGCTTATGAGCGTGGAATTACAGTTTCACTCGATATCGGAGAGGCAAAAATCCCAGAGGAAATTGAAGAGAAAATAACATATCTGCTCATGAACGAGGATGAGTTTAAGAGAAAGTTCGGAAGCTTGGAGAAGATTACAGAAGTTAAAGCAAAAAACGTAATTGTGACATTAAATGGAGGAGGTGCTTTAGTTAGAGATGAAAGTAAGAATGTCTTTGAAGTAAGAGGCTTGAGTGCCGAAGTTATAGATTCTACAGGTGCTGGAGATTCCTTTGATGCTGGACTTATTTATGGAGTCCTCAACGGCTGGAGCTTAAAGGATGCTGCAAAGCTTGGAATGTTATTAGCTTATCTGACTGTTCAGAAAGTCGGTGCAAGGAGTGCCGTGGTTCCTCTTGAAGAGATAAAGAAGAAAGCAAAAGAATTAAACCTCAACCTGCCTTTCTAGTAGCTCTTTAACCCAACTATTTTTGCCTGCTTTTCACTCCATTTATACGCGAGATAGCCGAGAAGAGCATACAGTGTTGAGATAAAAACGAGGTAAGTAATCTCATTAGTCGCATTTGAGTATCCAAAAGCAACAACTTTTCTCACTGCTTCACTCGTTGGAGCATATGGCATTGCCTTGGCCAAAACTTGGAGGGGTTTTGGAAGGATTTTTATCGGATACATCGCTCCGCTCAAGGCAAAAACAAGCATTTCTAAGATGTTTATGAACGGCCCAGGGTCTTTTAAGTAGAGCACAATCCCAGCAGCTGTCATTCCAAGGCCGATCATTCCCACGGTTCCAAGGAGAAGAACTGGTATGCCTTTGAAAAAACCAACCGGGTCTATGTGAACGCCAAACACAAGGACAAAGAGCGGAATATAAACTGCCATATAAACGAACGATAGAAAAATTCTGACTAAAACGTTGCCCAAAAAGAATGTTATTCTCCTCATTGGAGCTGCAAAGGAATATTCAAGAGTTCCAGCATAGAGCTCATCAACAACGCTCCACACAAAGCCACTCATAAAAGTTAAGCCAAAGCCAAGAACCATGAACCCCAAAACGGCAAAAGTCAGATAGTCAGAATAGCCAGTCATCTGCTGCAAAGCTGGTGAGTTCCTCTGTCCCGTTAGTCCAATTCCTATTAGCAAAGCCTGTCCCACGAAGAAGAATCCAAGCATTATGTCGCTAATCATCCACAACTTGTAACTAAGGAAAATTCGCCAGCTCTTCACTGCAACTCCATAGAGCGCTCTCAGTTCCTCAGTAACCACCATAACCCATCACCTTTGTTATTCTCTCAGCCCATCTAAAGAGGATATAACCCACTAGCCAGTAAACGAGAACTAGAAGAAGAAGCCAAGTTATTGATGAAGCGATTTCAGCGTAGGTCTTTCCAACAAAAATGCCTCTAATGGCAGTTATTGAATGAGTCAAAGGAAGAATTTTAGAGAATTCTATTATTGCTCTAGGCATTACATTGAGCGGGAAGAAAACCCCAGAGAAGAAAAGCATTGCAAATTCAAAGATTTGGGCAAAGGGTCCTATGTGCTTGAGCATCATGACTAACCCAGCGAAAATAAAGCCGAAGCCCAAGAAAGCTAAGAAAGAAAGTAATAGAATGGGCAAAGACTTTAGCAGAATGGAGAATGTTAAAGAAATGTCAAAAATTAAAACTCCAAATGCAAAGACTATAACCATTAAAACAGAATCCATGATGAGCCAGCTCACAGCTAAGCCAAGTAAAAGCTCAGTAATTCTTATCGGAGCAGCTATGTTGGTTTCAAAAGTTCCTCTTTGGAGTTCTCTTCTAATTCCCCAGACATAAGCCTCCATCGGAGAAACAGACAGCCACCACAAAACATATCCTATTAGTGCATAAGTTGGATAGTCTCCAATTCCAGTTGAAGATGCTAAAAGCTGAGAATATCTTCCCCCAAGAACTGCCTGCCCAAAGAAAACAAACTGGATGAGAAAGATAATACCAACTAAAACTGCACTGAAAACCCTTAATGGATAGCGGAAGAACATTCTAAGCTCCTTCTCAATTATAGCAATAAGAGGCATCTTCAATCCCTCAACGCCCTACCTGTAAGTTTTATGAAAACATCCTCAAGAGTTGGCTCTTTTTGTTCAACGCTTAAGATCCTAGCGCCGTTCTTTACTAAAAGCTCAACAACTTTTGGCAAATCTTCTTCGGTAATCTGGCCTCTAAGTGTTGTTATTCCTCTCTCGGCATCTTCCTTTATGACGGCAAGCTTCCAAGGAAAGTTTTCCAGCTTTTGAACTGAAAAGTCTCTAACCTTTATTTCAACAACATCCTCTCCTTTTACAAGCCTTTTCAAGCCTTCTGGAGTGTCAAGGGCAATTATTTTCCCATGATCAATTATCGCAATTCTATCACAGAGCTCTTCAGCCTCAACCATATAATGGGTTGTCAAAAGAACAGTCTTTTTCTGCTCATCAACAAGCTTTCTTATGAATTCCCGCACAAAGATTGCACTTTGGACATCAAGTCCCAAAGTAGGTTCATCAAGAAAGAGAACTTCGGGGTCATTTATTAGAGCTTTTGCTATAGCTAGCCTTTGTTTCATTCCTCGAGAGTAGTTCATTACCAAATCATCTTTCCTCTCCCACAGTCCAACGAGCTTCAAAAGACTTTCAATTCTCTCTTTTTCCTCACTCTTGGGAACATAATAAATCCTCGCAAAATACTTCAAGTTTTCATATGCTGATAAGCGCCAGTAGAGAGTTCTCTCCCCTTCAGCAACCAAGTTAATTCTTTTCCTGATCTCTCTTGCATCTTTTCTAATATCATATCCGAGAATTTTTGCTGTTCCTCCGCTTGGCTCAAGGAGGGTTGTGAGCATTTTAATCGTGGTGGTTTTTCCAGCGCCGTTAGGTCCTAAAAGTCCGAAAAGCTCTCCCTTCTTGACCTTGAAGCTTATTCCTTTAACAGCCTCAATCCACTCAACTTTCCTGAAAGGCAAGGGGATTTTCTTGGGATAACTTTTTCTGAGTTCACTGACGTCAATTGCATACATTTTACTCACCTTAATTTTATAGCTCTGCTCAATTGATATAAACTTAGTGCTCACAACTTTTAAAAAGAGATTCACAAAGAAATACTTAAAAATCAAAAAACTAAAAAGATTTAGAATGACCAAAAATTTTTAAACTCTCAGCATTTCGGAGGTGGCTTCATTGGAAATCATAGTTGAGAAGTTTAAACCGAAAATAACGAGACCGTTCAAGAGAAAGAATGAGTACTGGGTCAAGCTCATTGATGAAAGTGGCGAGTATATTATGAAGTTTAAAAGCCCATTGGAAGCTGAGGATGCGATTTATGGTCTGCTAGATTTACAAGTTTATGGTGGCAAAGTGAAGCTCAGGCTTAGAGAAGGCAACGTTATTGAAGACATTGAGATTCTAGAGCTTTATAAGCCTTCAGCAAAAGAACTTGTTGATGAATATTTTACTGACTAATCTTCTCAATTTTCAATGTCCACTAATGTGCACTACTAAGCCAATTTTAACAAAAACATATATATATCACGGCAAACATAATACATTATTGAGAGACTTCCTCCCTGGATCACAGGAACTAAATTTTGCTAAAATAAGCTGCTAAGGAGGTTTTTTCATGCCAAGACGGAAAAACAAGGAGCTCATAGAACTTGCAATGGACATTGGAGGGGAAGAAGCCGTTGAGATAATTAAGGCTCTTGAGAAAAAAGGTGAAGCCACAGATGAAGAACTCGCTGAAATGACAGGCATAAGGGTAAATACAGTTCGCAAAATCCTCTATGCCCTTTATGATCATCAGCTTGCAGAGTTTAGGAGGACAAGGGACAAAGAGACCGGTTGGTACTACTATTATTGGCATCTAGAAACTAAGAGACTACCTGAAATAATAAGGACAAGAAAAATGCAAGAGCTCAAAAAACTCAAGCAGATGCTTGAAGAGGAAACAAGCGAGATTTATTATCACTGCGGTACCCCTGGGCATCCAAAGCTGACTTTTGATGAGGCTCTAGAATATGAATTTCAATGTCCAATATGTGGCAAAATGCTCCAACAGTACGACAATACCAAAATTGTAGAAGAACTTAAAAAGCGAATTGCACAGCTTGAGAAGGAGTTAGGAATTAAGAAATAGTTTTTGTGTTTATTGACTTATGAACTTCGGGGATGGTAAAATGCAAGAATTAGTGATTTTGGAGAAGATTTATGGAGATAGAAGTGGCTTTGAAAAGCTTAATCGAAAATTAAAATCATTAATTGGAGATTTAGAAGTTGAATGGAAAATAGGAATCACCCAGAAGCAATGGGTCAAGATTAGGCTTGAAGGAGAAGACGAGGAAATCTCTGCCAACCTAATAAGGGAGGAATTTGGAGAAGTTCCTTACAAGCTTAGCAGCGTAAAAGAAGGACAAATTTACAAGGGACGGTTTATTGACTTAGGAAAAGTTGGATATGGAGTTTATGTGGACATAGGAATCTTTTCTCCAACCCCTAAAGATGTCCTAGTCCCGCTCTACTACTTAAAGAAAGAATTTGGAGAAAAACCCGTGAGGCAGATGATTAGGGAGTTTGGATGGGTTGACTATCTACCTGTTGAAGTTAAAATTGAGAGAGTGGAATTTGGTGCAAGGGAAGTTGAAGCACACTTTACAGAAAAACAACTGAAGAGAATTAAATCATGGATAAGCGACGGATATGACAAGCTTTTCATTGTGGGAACAATAAGTGAAAAAGTTGAAGAAGCGCTGATAAAAACCGGACATTCAAGAGACATCAAAAGGCTAGAAGAACTTGGTCTTATGGAAACACTTCTAGTTCTGAAAAAAGGAACACAAGCACCAGGAATAATAAAGGAAATTGGACCATACATAAGGTCAGCAGTAATTGGGGCAATTAAGTTTGAGTAACTAGATAAAGCTTATGAGTCAACCTAATGGAGAGAGTGGACACAATAACAATAAGCGGGGCAAAAAGCGGGGAATAAATAGTTAAAAGTGGGAGATACACAACTGTTAAAATCAACAAAAATAGAATTTGCCCCCTCATTCTAATTGCTATTTTAAAATTAGTAACAAACAGATAGCAAAGAAGAACAAGCTGAACTAAACTTTCCTTTATAAATCTTGTCAACATAAATGGACTGTTTTTAGTGACTAATTTCGTTAAGGTAGACGCTCCAAATATATTTAACAGGACTATTGTCCCAATTACCATTAATCCAATGTAAATATAATCCTTCCTGTACCCTTTTGGAAGGGTAATTATAAATGCCAATAGAATTATTGAAGCATAAATATTCAGTGCAACAGTAACTGCGGCAAAAATATACAACAAAAATGTTTCTGAGGTTATTCTAGAAGTATTCAAAGTAAAAGAGAAGTTCATAATGACAGCTAAAGTTAATATAAAGAAAAAGAGAGCAAAGAAGTTTCTGTCAAAGGTTTTTATTGTTTCCCTGAAAGTTGGAGATGCAAAAGTTAATCCGTAAATTAAGAAACCAAACTCTCGGGATGGCTTCGGTGCAAGGTAGAAGACAAAACATGACAAAAGAAGCAAAAAGGAAAGATGAATTAGAGAAGAAGAATAAGAATCCAAAAAAACTAAACGTATAACAAATTCCTCCGAGTCAAAAAACCATAGGACACTCATGAAGAGCACTAAAAGATATAGGACAAAAGCATCGCGACTCTCTTTAAACAGATTGTAGATTAAGCCAGAGAGGATAAGGAATAGGATAAATAAAACAATAATACGTGCAGTAGCAGGATGAAGTTGAAGCCAACTAGATACAAATGGAAAAAGTTGACCTAGTGAAGTACTTACTTGAATACCCATCACCTTTCTGATTTTAATTTCAGCACCATTAAAAAAGTTATGTAGCCCGGTCCAGCGCGGCATCACAGTTACGGGTTCCCCCGACCTCAGCCGCGCATGCCATTAGAATATAAAGGAGAGAAAATTTAAGCTTTACCCCTCTTTTTTCATCTCTTCAAGCTTTTTCACAAACCTCTGGGTGATTTCCATAAATGCCTTAGCTGCTAGAGTGTCTTCATAAAGGACAATTGGAATTCCCAAATCACTTGCTTCCCTAGCTTTTAAGTCAATTGGAACTTTCCCAAGGAAGTCAACTCCTTCTTTCTGAGCTAACTTTTCTCCTCCACCTTCACCAAAGAGATCAATCTTGTTTCCGCAGTGTGGACAAATGAGGTAACTCATGTTCTCAACAACAGCAATGTAGGGCACTTCCATCTGTTTCATCATGTTTACAGCCTTCCCTGTATCTAGCAGAGCAACCTCTTGGGGAGTTGTAACAACAATAGCAGCATCAAGCTGAATAGTCTGGACTACCGTTAGGATCTGGTCTCCAGTTCCTGGAGGGAAGTCTATTATCATGAAGTCAAGCTCGCCCCATTTGACATCTCCCAAAAGCTGCTTGAGTGCTTTTGTAACCAATGCTCCTCTCCAAATGATTGGCTGATCTTCCGGAACCATCATACCCATGCTCATGACCTTAATCGGCGTCACCTGACCCATGAAATCTGCAGTTGGGGGTATCATTTCAAAGTGATCATCCACTTTTTCAGCTAGGATTTCAGCCTTCTCAACGCCAAGCATTTTGGCTATGTTTGGACCATGAACATCAGCATCCAGGACTCCAACAAAGTAGCCGAGCTTAGCTAAAGCTGCTGCCAGATTAACAGCGACTGTACTTTTTCCAACACCACCCTTACCACTGAGAACAGCTATCTTGTACTTCCATTTCTTTTCCTTCTCCTTAATTCTCTGGGTTAACGGATCAACACCCAACCCAGGCACATTAAATGAGGGAGGAGTTTTTATTGTCATCATCATCACCTCTTCAATTGTTAAAATTAGATTATCCTAACAACTTATAAGCTTTGTCATAAATAAATGCACTATTGGACAAAAATGTATAACAAGAAAAGCTTAGAATTCAGAGTACTAGAAATAATAACGACTTCATAGAAATAAAAACTTAAAAAGAATCAAGGAAGCTCAACTTCCTTTCCAAGAACTCTCCACATCTCCTTGATCTGCTCTTTTAACTCCTGTATTGCCTCTGGGTTCTTGAGTAAGTGCTTGAATCTTCCTTGCAACTTAAGGTATTCTTCAATTGGCTTCTTGAACTTTCCATCCTTGGGGAATCTCTGGAACTTGATGTTCCTGATGTCACCGTTTTCAATTTCAAACAGTGGCCAGACACCTGTCTCAATTGCCAATTTTGCAACTTCAACTGTCTTCTCTGGCGGAATACGCCATCCTGGGACACAAGGGCCATGTATCTGGAGGAATGCTGGACCATCGATCTTTGCTGCCTTCTTAACTTTCCTATAGAGGTCATATGGATCTGCAATGCTTGCCGTTGCGACGTATGGAATTTGGTGAGCGGCTGCAATTAGAGCAACCCACTTCTTCGGCTTGTCCTCACCGATTGAGTACTTTCCTGGTGGTGAAGTGGTTGTCCATGCTCCGTATGGTGTTGAACTTGATCTCTGAATACCAGTATTCATATAAGCCTCATTGTCATACATAATGTAAACGACGTTGTGCCTTCTTTCAAGCATTCCAGAGAGTGCTTGTAATCCTATATCAGCTGTACCACCATCTCCACCGAATGCAAGTATCTTTCCTTTGTAACCGAGCTTCTTCCATGCTGCCTCAACACCACTTGCAACAGCTGCGGCGTTTTCAAATGCCACATGGATCCATGGAGCCTTCCAAGCTGTGTATGGGAAGACTGCAGACACAACTTCCATACATCCAGTTGCATGAGCTATTGCGAAGGCATCTGGGTCGCCATATTTCTCTTCCATAGCTTCGCTAAATGCTTTGGTAGCCAAACGCATGATTATTGCACATCCACATCCAGCACATGCAGCGTGACCAGGTGCCCAGTACTCGCGAGTTGTGATAGGGGGTTTTCTTACGGCCATTTTAATCACCTCACAAAATCTCCTTCCTTAAGCCGATCCAATAAACATCCTCCTCGACACCCTCTTTTATGGCCTTCTCTGCAATGCCTAATGCCTCTTCAAGCTGCTCGAATGTGACGTCTCTTCCACCAAGACCGATTATGAAGTCGAGAATTATTGGCTTCTCCTTCTCGTTGATGAGTGATCTTGCAACATCAGCAAAGACTGCTCCACCTGAGCCAAAGCTGACATCCTTCTCAAGGATTGCCAAGACCTTTGCCTTCTTAGCCAGAGCCCTAATCTCCTCAATTGGGAATGGTCTGTAGACTGTAATCTTTGCAGCACCGATCTTAACTCCTTCTTCTCTCTTCTTATCAACGAATTCCTTGAGAGTTCCAGCGAGTGAACCCATTGTTATCATGATAATCTCAGCGTCATCAGTCTTGTACTCCTCAACCATCTGGTACTTTCTTCCGAACTTCTTCTCGAACTCCTCAAAGGCTTCCTTAATGACTTCTCTCGCATTTTCCATTGCTTCCCATACCTTATATCTTGCCTCCATGTAGTGAGCTGGGAATCCAAGTGTTCCCTGAGTGATGGGTCTCTTTGGATCGAGGTAGGCGTGCTTTGGCTTGTATTCGCCTAAGAATTCATCGACAAGTTCTTGGTCTGGGATTTCGACAGGCTCAACTGTGTGGGTCAGGATGAATGCATCGAATCCAGTCATTGCTGGAAGTAAAACCCTCTCATCCTCAGCAACCTTGAATGCAATTAAGATTAAGTCCAAAGCCTCTTGGTTGTTCTCAGCATAGAATTGAATCCATCCAGTGTCTCTCTCACTAATTGTGTCCTGCCAGTCATTCCAGATGTTAATTGGAGCTGAAAGTGCTCTGTTACCAATAGCCATAACGATTGGCAACCTCATACCAGCTGCAATGAAGAGGATCTCGTGCATTAAAGCTAAACCTTGTGAAGCTGTTGCTGTGAATGTTCTTACTCCAGCGGCTGAAGCACCAACACACGCTGAAATTGCAGAGTGCTCGCTCTCAACTTTGATGAATTCGGCATCTAATTCACCGTTGGCAACGAATTCACTAATCTTCTCTGGAACAAGAGTTGATGGTGTAATTGGGAATGCTGCAATGACTTTTGGCTTAGCCAACTTTGCAGCCCAAGCAGCTGCCTCATTACCTTTCATAACCTTTTTCATGGGCATCTAAATCACCTCACTTAACCTCTCTAACCATTGTGATTGCCTTAGTCGGACACTCATTCGCACAAATACCACAGCCCTTACAATAGTCGTAGTCAAAAACTGGGTAGTTTTCCTCATCCAAGTAGATTGCCGGCTCTGGACAGTATGTGTAGCACAAAAAGCATCTTACACACTTGTCCTTGTTGAACTCAGGCTTGAAGACTCTCCAAGAACCGGTCTTGTTTATTACGCTGCTTCCTGGGATGTATGCAATTGCTCCCGGTGTCATTTTTTCAGTCAGCTCCTTCTGGGCTCTTTCAATATCGGCCTTAAACGGACTCTCAGCCATATATATCACCTCAAGTGAGTTTTTATTCTGGGACTTTAAATTTTTTCAACACTCATCAAACAAAGGAAAGGGGAAATCAGCCAAAGATTTCGGCTTTTTTCTTAAGCTCCTCCCATTCTTTGAGTACCCACTCTTGAAGTATCTGGATATCTTCCTTAGTCATGTACTTGAATCTTCCCTGGAGCTTGAGGAACTCTTCAATTGGCTTTGGCTCTTTCTTTGGATTTGGCATGTTTATTTTGTACTTGCCGTTTTCATATTCGAAAAGCGGGAAGTATGCTGTCTGAACAGCCAACCTTGCAAGTTCAATGGACTTGTCAGTTGGACTTCTCCATCCAGTTGGACATGGAGCAAAGAGCTGGATAAAGCTTGGCCCTGGTATCTTTTGGGCTTTCTTGAGCTTCCTTATGAAGTCTTCTGGGAATGCAATGCTTGCCGTTGCTGCATAAGGTATTTTGTGAGCGATAACGATGTCAATAACCTTCTTCTTGTGTCTTTTCTCAACAAAGTGCTTCTTTCCACCAGGTGTATTGGTTGTCCATGCTCCATATGGTGTTGATGAAGACCTCTGAATACCAGTATTCATATAAGCCTCGTTGTCATACATAATGTATAATGCATCATGTCCTCTCTCAAGGAATCCGCTCAATGCCTGAAGTCCAATGTCAGCAGTCCCACCATCTCCAGCCCAACCTACGACCATTACTCCATCTTCGCCCTTGACCTTGTATCCCTTAGCCTTTAAAGCAGCCTCAATCCCGCTTATAACTGCACCTGTAGTCTCAAAAGCTGTATGGAATAGGTTAGCGTTAATAGCGGAGTATGGCCATGGACCAGCTATGATTGTTGAACAGCAAGCTGGAATTGCAAGGATTGTTTTCTTTCCATAGGCCTTAAGGACATATCTCAATCCAAGAGCAGCCCCACAACCTTGGCATGCAGTGTGTCCGGCAAAGAAGTTCTCCTCAAACGGTATGCTCAATCTTTTCTTAACATTCTCTGGAATCTCCATTCCTCTCACCTCTTGAGATGATACCATTCAATCTCTCTATCAAGCTTGCCTTTCTCGATTATTTCCTTCATGTTCTTAGCTATTATCTTGATATCGCTGACAGTAAAGTCCCTTCCACCAAGTCCAACGATGTAATTCTTCATTATTGGGTGAGCGTCAGTGTTGTATAAGACACCCTTGGCCTCGTTGAAGAGTATCCCCTCCTGTCCAAAGGAGAAGTTTCTGTCAAGGACTGCAATTCCTTCAACGTTCTTAGCCAATTCATAAAGCTCCTTCTTCGGGAAGGGTCTGAACCATCTCACTTTAGCTGCACCAACTTTGTATCCCTCTTTTCTGAGTAAATCAACAGCCTCTTTGACTGTTCCCATGAGTGAGCCCATTCCCATGAAGATGAACTCTGCGTCGTCTGTTTTGTAGAGTTCAATCATCTGAGAATAGTCCCTTCCAAATCTTTCACCAAACTCTTTACCTACTTCCTTGATAACCTTCCTTGCCTCTTCCATTGCCTTCTCAATCTTGTATCTGAATTCATAGTAATCAGCTGGAGTTCCCAAAGCTCCAACTGCTATTGGATTGTCAAAGTCTGTAAGTGTGTAAAGTGGCTTCCTTGGTGGTAAAAACTCGTCAATCTCTTCTTGTGGAGGCATATCCACAATGTCATAAGTGTGACTCAATATGAATGCACTTTCAACTATCATCGCTGGAAGATTAACTGTCTCAGCAATCTTAAACGCCATCAGAACTCCGTCGTAAACCTCTTGGTTGTTTTCAGCATAGAACTGCATCCAGCCAGTGTCTCTTTGAGATAAGCTGTCGGTCTGATCATCCCAAACGCTCCATGGTGGGGCCATTGCTCTGTTGACATCAACCATGACTACCGGCAATCTAGCTCCACTTGCCCAGTGAAGCATCTCATGCATTAAAGCTAAACCTTGAGCTGATGTGGCAGTGAAAGCTCTCGCACCGGTAGCGGCGGCACCTATACAAGCAGCCATAGCTGAGTGCTCGCTCTCAACAGGTACGTACTGTATTTCAGCTTCACCATTTGCAATGAACTCAGCAATCTTCTCAATTATTGATGTTTGTGGAGTAATTGGGTAAGCGGCAACAACTTCAACTCTCGCGTGTTTGGCTGCATAAGCAGCTGCATAGTTTCCACTCACAACTTTCTTCGGCATAATTATCACCTCACTTCTCTTCCCTTACCATTGTGATTGCCTTAGTCGGACACTCATTTGCACAAATACCACAGCCCTTACAATAGTCATAGTCTATTGCCACATAGCCATCCTCCTTGATGTAAATTGAAGGCTCTGGACAGAACTTCCAGCAGATATAACACTTGATACACTTGCTCTCATCCACTACTGGAATAAAGGTTCTCCAATCACCCGTGAAGTTTATTAAAGTGGTTCCAAGGCTTATTGGAGCCTCGGGATATTCATCAACAGATTTAAATACTAACTTCTCCGCTTTTGTCTTCTTCTCCCCAAATAAAGTGTTCAAAGTGTTCACCCCTAAAGGATTTTAAAGGAAAGAAATCAGAGCTCATAAACAACAGTTTTCTCAAAAGCTTCCCTTGCAGCTTTTGCGTTCTTCTCTCCGAGTTCCCCAGAGAACGTTTCCTTAATTGCTGTTTCAACGCTTTCAATTTTAACTATTCCTGTTGCCTTTGCGAAAGCCCCGAGAATAGAAGTGTTCGTAATTGGCAATCCAAGAATCTCAAGTGCTATTCCAGTTGCATCAACTAAAGCAAGTTTTGCTGGCTTCTTCTTGAGCTTTTCTAAAACCTCCTCTTTGCTCTTTTCTGTATTGACTATAACAATTCCACCCTCCTTGAGACCAGCTGTAACGTCAACGGTCTCCAGTAGTGATGGGTCCAAAACAACGACTATATCCGGCTCATAAATCTGGGTCTTTATCCTGATTGGCTTTTCATCAATTCTTGTGAATGCTGTAACTGGTGCTCCCCTTCTCTCAACACCGAAGAATGGGAATGCCTGCACATACTTGCCCTCTAAGAAAGCTGCCTCAGCCAAAATGTTTGCAGCAGTAACTGCACCTTGTCCACCTCTACCATGAAAACGAACTTCTATCATCATCTTTGCCCCCTAAAGTTTTTCGGTATTAGTTTTGAAAGAATGCATTTATTTAGTTTTCGGTATAGAAAGAAGAAGCTTTCACTAGGTGTCTTTGGGTAAGAATGAACACGCTTTGTGGTTGGTGTCTATAAAGGAACATCAAGCACCACTAAAATGATAGTTTACATTTGTAAAGATGTTGGAAGTTGAGGTTCCAATCTCTGTAGCTACGTAAACTTCACAGACTTTGATGAGGTCAGAAAGCAAAATCTTTTAAATAATCTGGAGTCTATATAGACTATATACTCTATAGATTCAGAGAGGTGGAGGTGACGACATGAATGGACTGGTGATAGCAGCATTGGCAGTTGGATTCTACATTGCATGGAATATTGGAGCAAATGATTCAGCCAACGCAATGGGAACAGCAGTTGGAGCTGGAGTTTTAAGCTTCAGACAGGCCACTTTTACAATTGCAGTGTTTGTTCTTCTGGGTGCTTACCTCAAAGGCTACAAAGTCATGAAAACAGTAGGAAAAGGAATTGTCCCTGAAGGATATCTAACGATTGAGATGGCCGTAATAGCCCTCTTAGCTGCTGGTGTTTGGGTAACTATTGCAACTATTAAGGGCTTGCCAGTTTCCACTACCCAAGCAATTGTTGGTGGAGTTGTGGGAGTTGGTTTGGCTATTCATGCTCCCATAAAGTGGTTCACCCTCTCTAAAATCGCCGCAGCATGGTAGTTTCACCCATCGTTGCTGGTATTCTTGCAATGATTTTGTACAAGTTTTATGGGTATCTCATAAATCAGATGAAGACTATCGGTCGTATTGAGCTTCTGTATAAGTGGTTGGCTGTTCTTGGTGGTTCTTACATGGCTTTCAACTTTGGAGCAAATGAGGTTGCAAATGCTACTGGACCACTAGTTGGAGCAGGGTTTTTGGAGCCAAAGGTTGCTGGTATTTTTGGTGCGATAAGCTTAGCTTTGGGATCATTAACGTTCAGTTATGCTGTGATGTACACCGTTGGAAAAAAGATAACCGCTTTAGGACCGGCTTCAGCTTTCGCTGCCCAGTTTGGCTCAGCTATTGCTGTAAGTTTAGCTAACATCCTAGGATTGCCTGTTAGTTCAAGTCAGGCAATTGTTGGTGGGGTCGTGGGGGTAGGTATAATAACAGGAGAAGGCATTGATAAATCGACTATAAAAGATATTATCTTCGGATGGGTTGCAACGCCAACGACGGCTATAATAATTGCACTTGGAATTTTCAAGCTGTTCTCTGTATTTGGATTGATTTAGCTTTCTACTTTACTCTCTTCTACTGGCGAATACCTCACCTCCACCCCTAACTTTGTTAGGCTCTTAATCATTCCCACCTGAATGTAAGCTAAAATCTTTGTAAATTCCCCATATTCAATATTGAGAACTTCTCCAATTGAGTTTATCAGAGCAACCACCTGGGGAACTTTATCCCTCTCCTTAACAACAATCTCAAAGGGCTTATACTTTGGCAGAGTTAGTATTGCCCTTTCAAGGGCATTGTAAAGCTCTTCCAACTGATTCAGCTTTGCTGATATGCTGATAACATCAAAAATAACCACTCCTCTCTTATCCGCAAGCTCTTTAATTGCCTTCTTTTTATCTTCAACGTCAACTTTTGTCGTTAAGTCCTGCTTATTCAAGACAACAATTATAGGCTTATCTAAAGCCCTAAGCTCTCTCAGAATTTTGAGAGAAGCCAAAAACTTTCGCTTAATTTCTCCCCAAGGTTCACTAACGTCCAAAACGAGAAGGATTATATCAGCTTTTGTTATCTCCTCAAGGGTTGAGTGAAAAGCTTCAACAATGAAAGGGGGTAAGTCATCTATAAACCCGACTGTATCAGTCACCAGAACCCTCTTTTGTCCAACTTTAAATCTCCTCGTTGTGGTGTCGAGGGTTGTGAACATCTGATCTTTGGCTGGGATTTCCTCTCTCGCTAAGGCATTCAAAAGCGTTGATTTTCCAGCATTGGTGTATCCAGCAAGGGCTATAAGGATAAATCCCACTTCCTCTCTCCTTTTTCTCTTAACCTCCCTATCCTCTCTAACTCTCTCAAGCTCTTTCCTTATTTTACCCATCCTATAGCGAATGTGCTTCAGATACTGGTGGATTTGATACTCACCCATACCCTTAAAACCTGGCTGCTCACCCATTTTAGTCCTTCTAATTGCTTCTCTAACGAGGGGTAGTTCATATCTCAAATTAGCAAGCTCGACTTGAAGCTTTGCCTCTTTAGAATGAGCTCTCTTTTCAAAAATCTCAAGGACGAGTTGCCACTTATCCATAATTTCAATTCGAAGCTCCTTCGCAATGTTAAAAGCTTGAGAGGGTGTAAGCTGGTTTGCAAAAATTATTTTATCTGGTTTAAGCTCCTTAATAAGCTCTTTGATCTGTTGAAGCTTTCCCGGACCGATGTTGTACTTTGGATGCTCCTCTCTAACCTGCTCAACTATTGCAAGAACTTCATAGCCTGCACTACGCAGAAGATCTTCAAACTCCGCTTTATTTACCCTTTTTCTGGGTGAATGTCTAATAACACCAATTACTTTCATCGGATTGAGCTAATGTATAGGGGTTTATATTCTTTTGGAAGAAAGAGAACATAAAGCAAAAGAGTGATTAAGCTTCCTGAAGTTTGAGGATAGCCTCTGCCAAATCTCCCTTTGCTTCTTCCAACGCTTTTTTAGCAGTTTCATAATCTACACCGGTCTGCTCCATGACGAGCTTAATGTCCTCCTCTGGAATGTTCAATATTTCCCTAACCTCCTCTTTGCCAACTATCTGATAGCTTTTCTCTCCCATTGCCTCAATTACTGTAACTATCGGCTCGCTGATTATAATCTCCTTGTTTTCAAAGCGTATTATGACTTCCTTAACCCCCTCAAGCTCCTCCATCTTAATTCCAAGTTGTTTCATCATTTTTTTCATCTGCTTTGGATTCATGCCCTTCATTGGAAACATTTACACCACCTACAAAAGCTCAGAGGTTTGGGGTATTTATAGTTAGCGTGAAAATTAGGATAAAAAGTGTCTAGGTTTCTTCCGAGTTCTCTCTGCTGAAGGACATCTTAAGGAGAGGCGGAGTGACAAGAGTGCTGAGGAATATCATGAGTACTATAACAACATAAGCATCTTCCCCGACTATGCCAGCATTCATGGCTATGGCAAGCATTGCAAGCTCAACTCCCATTCTTGGTATCATACCGATGCCTATTCTGAGTGACTGCCTTAAATTAAGTCCAGCAATAAACGCTCCAAGACCACAGCCAATTATTTTACTAACTATTGCTCCAACTGTAAAGATAAGGGCAAAGATTCCAACATGAGATATGTTTTTGAGCGGAATGTTCATTCCAACATCAACGAAAAATAGCGGGATAAATATTGAGTGCGCCACAATTCTTGTATGCTCGAATATTGGCTTCCTAAATTCAGTCTCACTTAAGGCCAAGCCAAAAAGGTATGCCCCAAGGATTGATGCAAGGTTCATGTGCTCAGCTAGATAAGCAAATGCAAAGAGAACTGCCATCGAAAGGGTTATAGTTGAATCAGCAAAGCCAAGACGAACGACCTTCCTGAGTAGCCAGTCAATTGCCGGCGGAGTTATATAGATGGATGCCACCAGAAAAGCCATAACTTTGAGCAATATAATCCCTATGCCAATGGAATTTGCCCCTCCTTGAACTAAGATTGAAATAACAACGCTGAGAATTATGATTCCAAGGATGTCATCAACTATTGCGGCAGTTATTATTGCATTACCCTCCACTGTCTTCAAAGCATCAAGCTCCATGAGGACCCTAACCGTTAAACTGACACTAGTTGGAGTTGTCAATGCACCGTAGAGAAGGGCCTGCTTAAAGCCCTTAAACGGGTATACAACAGCAAATCCGATTAAGAAAGCAACTACAACACCTACAACAGCCGTTAAAAATCCAACCTTACCAGCTTCTTTAAGTTCATCAACACTACTCTCAAGACCAGCCATGAAGAGAAGGAAAAGCACCCCCAGCATTGAAATGTCTATCACTTCAGTAGTTGGTGGGAAGAGCATCCCGAGAAGTATTCCACCGATTATCTGGCCTAAAACGATAGGCTGTCCTATTCTTGCAAATATCCACCCAAAGGTCTCAGCAGTCATCAACATAAGTGCTAAATAAAGTATAAGCTCCAGTTCCATCAAGATCACCGAGCGAAAATCCTGAGGAGCCTTATGACGTTTTGGGCAGAAAACGTTCCAACCACGATTTTATTCTTATCCACAATAGGAAACTGTCTGACACCAGTTTCAAGCATCATCTCAAGGGCATAGCCAAGACTGTCGTTGGGACTTAGGATTATTGGACGAGTGTTCATGATCTCTTTTACCGGCCTGTCCCAATCAAAGTGTGCCTCTTTAATTGCATCCAGACCAACGAGAATATAGTCGGAAGGCGGAAGCATAAAATTAATTATTTCATCAATCGAAATAAACCCAAGGAGCTTTCCTTTATCATCTGTAACAACAGCACAGGTTTCATGCTCAAGCTCCTTAATAAGCTTCTCAATCTTGTCTTCTGGAGAGAGTCTTAGAAAGTTCCTTTCCATTGCAAGTTTTATTGGCATCTTCGAGAGCTTAAACACGTTTAGCTTAGGTTTTTCCTTATCTTCCGGCAACGCCGACACCCTCCGCTCCTTAGTCTACGGTGGAGCTTCTTATAAAGGTTAAATCAAGCTGCTTTCATTGCTAGTGAAGACCTTTATACCTTTCAAGGATTTTAAATTTTATGATACGACACTCACAAAGCATTTTCGCCGGTTATAGATTTCATGTTATTCTTGGTTCTGCCTTCTGTTGCTACTCCGAACTTCTTACGAGCATCTCAAAAAAAGACCATTAAATCCGTTGTGATAGAGTCCAATTTCCTTCCATCCTAAAAGATGAGGCTTCCAGCCCACAAGAGAGATGTGAAAAGTGCTTTAAGAAGAAAAGAAAAAGTTCACTCGCTCTTCTCTTCTTTCGGCTCTGTCCAGGTCTCTTCGTTGGTCTGCATTATCTTTTTCCTATACTCCTCGTACTTTTTCCTAGCTTCTTCGGCCTTCTCCTTCTCACCCAAGTACTCGTAAGCCTCAGCCACATGTTTCCACCACATTGGATCCTCTTCTGCCTCTTTCAAGCAGTACTCAAGGAACTTCTGATATGCCTCTCTGGCAAGCTCTTCGTTGCCAAGTTTTCTCGCTATGTTTCCAACATCCTCCCAAAATACACCCTCCTCTTGAGCCTCTTTCATATAGTATTCCAAAGCCTTCTGCCATGCTTCTCTCGCTTTCTCTTCGTTGCCCAACTCCTCATAAAGCTTTGCAACATCCTCCCAGAACCAAGGTTCTTCTTCAGCGTAACGCTCCAAAGCCTTTGCAGCCCGCTCCATGTTCCCAGCTTTCTTCCAGTATTCATGAGCTTCTTTGAGATAGTATGTGTCCTTCTCCTTCTCATAGAGTTGCTCATAAATTTCAGCGGCTTTTTCATATTTCTCAGCTTTCTCATATGCCCATGCCGCACTTTCCATCCAGCCAAGCTTTTCATACATCTCAGCAGCCTTCAGATAGTTTCCTTTCTTTTCATACTTCCTTGCAGCTGCCTTATAGTTGCCTTCCCTTTCCAGCTTTTCAGCACTTTTAAAGCGGTCAATTAAGCCTAAGTCTGGCTCACTAATATACCATATTCCAAAAGCCAATCCTAAAATGAACAGAACTATTATTCCTCCAACAATCTTGAGCTTCTGCCAAGTTATGCTTAGGTAAGTCGCATAGGCACTGAGAGCTGTTGGGACTAATAGGTAAGCTGCATACTTCCAGCTCTCTGCATAGAGAGTCAGCACAAGGAAGAAGCCTAGCATCAAGGTTAGTCCCAAAAATCCTAGGCTTAGGACAATTCTAACAAGCATCCAAAAGCCCCATTTGTAGATTATCCCTCCAGCTATCGCAATTATTAGGGCCAAAAATCCTATGATATAAAGTTTCAACTTGTCCATACTTTCACCCCCTCTAGCTCAAGTAAAACCTTCTTGTACTCCTTTTTTGGTGTGTAGTTTCCTAGACCTGATTTTAAAACAACTCTATGACATGGAACAATTATTGGGTATGGATTTCTCCGCATTGCATTGCCTATAGCCCTCGGAGATGTCGATAACATCTTGGCAAGCTCTCCATAGGTTATAACGCTTCCTCTTTTAACCTTTTTTGTTAAAATTTCATAAACTTTCCTCTCAAAAGGAGTGATACCTCTGAAGCTTAGAAATTCCAAAGCATCTTCGTTTTCAATTCTACCAACCAGCGCATTATAAACAATCTCCGGGTAATCCGTTTTTTCTTCAACTAAATTTACCAAAACCTTTCTGTGCTCGAGAAGTGCTTTTAATGAGTTTATTCGCTCCTTGAGATATTCATATCCATCAAGAGAAAAAGTCAATCCATCAATTTTCTGCTCAAAAATTACAGCAATCCAGATTTCTCTTCCAAGAATTTCAAACTTTTCAATGCTTATCATTTTCACACCTCTTGATCTTTTCCATTGCCAGCCTTAAAGGTCCGTATAGGGAATAAATTTCCCTTGCATATATGAACGATCTACCAATGACACGGCGGAACATTATAGTATAGTATTTCCGCCTTATTGGGTCTTTTGGGTAGTTTAGAGTTTCCAAAAGCTCGCTCCAGTATCTAACTAAAATGTCTTTTTCTTCCCTAGTAGCTTTTCTTAAATGTCTGTTTTCTTCTGTGGAAGTTTCTGCTTTAATCTTCTGCTTGTAAACCTCATAGAGAACAACAGCAACAGCATGGCTTAGGTTCATTATTGGATACTCCTCACTTGTTGGAATTGTAACTGTAAAGTCCATTTTTTCCAGTTCATCATTGCTTAAGCCTTTACTCTCTCTGCCGAAGAAAATCCCAATTTTACCGCTGTAAAGAAAAGATCTCTTTGCAAATTCTTCAGGACTTATTGGTGTCCTCTCCGGAAGATAAACTTTCCCACTTACCCCAGTTGTTCCCACAGCCACATCAACCATTTTCAGCGCTTCATCCAGAGTTGTGACTATTTTCGCATTCTCTAGAACATCTTTGGCATGCATTGCAAATTTGTATGCCTCACCAGTAAGTTCTGGTGGATTAACTAATATTAATTCTCTAACACCAAAGTTTTTCATAACCCTTGCAACAAAACCAATGTTCATCTGATACTCCGGCTCCACTAAAACTACCGCAACTTTCATTTTTATCGGAAAGGATTTAAGGTAAGGGATTAAAAATGCTTGCGGTGGGAGAATGAAAAGAGAGAAGCTTGCATTATTCATTTACCTTTCAGCTTTTGTAATCCCGCTCTACATGATGCTTGGTATTGTGATGGTAATTCTAACAAATGAGGCAATAGTTTTGGGGAGAAGTGTAGAAGGAAATACCTTGCTCATGATGGAAGCACCAATTATCGCTTTAGTTCTCCTGTCTTTGGCATTCTTCAAGAGAAAAGCGAGGTTTTTTGCTAGTATCTCTCTCTTTTCAGCATTTGTCTTAATGATAGTTCAAAGAGCAGATATTACCATCTATGTGATTCCACTTGCTGGACTCGTGCTTTCTCTATTTGCACTCGTAGTTGGTTTTCCAAAAGATAAGCAGCAGGTCAGCCTAAATGAGAGGATAATAAATGCTGTCATAGGAGTAGCATCCATATTTGCACTAGCAGAGGCATGGAATTTTGTCTGGCCCAATAAGGTGAAGCTATTGATATTTCTACTCGGAGCAATTGGTGCTTTATTGATGTTCTCCAAGAACAGGGTAATAGCGAGCGGCGGAATTCCTCTCCTAGCAACGTTTTACTGCTCAGCCGCATACGCTCTATATGCTCTCAACTATAATCCACAAATAAGCTGGCAGACTTTTTGGGCAGCTTCAGTTGTTCTGATTACATATTCCCTAATTCCCTTAAGAAAGCTTTTGAGGTGAGAAAATGGAGATTTGCATACTTGGAGCTGGTTCAATTGGCTCCCTTTTCGGCGCTTTATTAGCGAAAGCTGGAAATGAAGTAACACTCATAGGAAGAGAAGAACACGTGAAGGCAATAAATGAGAAAGGACTCAGAATTGTTGGTGTTGAAGAGTTTACAGTTTATCCAAAAGCCGTAACTTATGCTCCCGAGAATGAGCCTGATTTGATAATACTGGCAACAAAATCATATTCAACAGCCCATGCTTTGAGCTGTGCCAAACACTGCATTGGAAAGAAAACTTGGATTTTGAGCATACAAAATGGACTTGGCAATGAAGACTTGGCATTAAAGTATACAAAAAATGTTCTTGGAGGAATAACTACAAACGGAGCAATGCTTGAGGAATGGGGAGTTGTTAGGTGGACGGGTAAGGGAATAACAAAAATTGGCGTCTATCCTAAGGGGAAGAATGAAATGGCTGAAAAAGTAGCCAGAGTATTTAATAATGCTGGCATTGAGACTCAGGTGAGTGAAAACATAATAAGCTGGAAGTGGGTTAAAGCACTGGTAAATTCAGCCATTAACCCTGTTGGGGCTTTGCTTGAAGTTAAAAACGGATTCCTGCTTGAAAATGAATATCTGCAGGCAATTTTGATGGAAATTGTAAAAGAAGGCTGTAGAGTCGCAATGCAGTGGGGGATTGAGTTCGAAGAGCATCCTCTTGAAGTTCTCATAGACACACTTGAGAGAACCAAAGACAATTACAATTCCATGCTTCAAGATTTGAAGAGGGGCAAAAAAACAGAGGTTGATTACATAAACGGCAAGATAGTTGAATATGCCGAGAATATTGGACTTTCAGCACCCATGAATAATTTGCTGTGGAGTTTAATAAAAGCGAAGGAACATCTGACGCAAAGTAAATAAAGCAACTAATGAATATTAATATGGGGGAATGAAGATGGCAATATTTGGAGGAAAAGAAAGCAATGTGTTTGAGACAATAAACAAACACTTAGAGATGGTAAAGCTTACATTGGAAAAATTCAAAGAAATGATGGAAGTTTACCTTGAAGGAGATTTTGAAAAAGCAGAAGGATTAATGAGAGAAGTTGAACAGTATGAAAGGGAAGCAGATCACCTCAGAAGAGAGATTGAAACAATGCTTTATCAAGGGGCATTTCTACCTGCAAACAGGGGAGATTACGTTAGACTTTCAGAACTTATAGATAATACAGCTGATGCAGCTGAAAGTGCAGCTCATGTGCTTATTTTGGCAAAACCAAGAGTTCCAAAGGAGCTCAAAGAGGAAATAATGCAGCTTGTTAATGAATCTCTTAAAACCTATGAACTAGTAAAGAAGGCAACAGAACTGTTGAATGAGGATGTAAATGAAGCTCTCGAGTATGCAAAGAGAACAGAGGAACAGGAAGAAGAAGCAGACAAGCTTGAGTATGATATACTCAAAAAGATATTTGAAAGCGAAAAAGTAACAACCTATGCAAAGCTAATTTGGAATCAAGTCATAACTAAAATCGGAGACATCGCAGATAGGGCTGAAGATGCCTCAGACCAAGTTATGTTGATGGCAATAAAGAGGAGGGGTTGATGTGAAAATCTTAGTTGCCGCACCATTGCACCCAAAGGCCATCGAACTTCTAAAGAGCGAAGGTTTTGAGGTTATCTATGAAGAATATCCGGATGAAGAGAGACTCATTGAACTTGCAAAGAACGTTGATGCTATAATCGTCAGAAGCAAGCCAAAAGTTACAAGAAAAGTAATTGAAGCCGCAGAGAAACTCAAGGTAATTGGAAGAGCTGGAGTTGGCTTGGATAACATTGACCTTGAAGCTGCAAAGGAAAAGGGAATTGAAGTCGTAAATTCACCAGCAGCATCAAGCAGGAGCGTTGCTGAGCTAACTTGGGCTTTAATTTTAGCAGTTGCAAGAAAAGTTGCCTTTGCCGACAGAAAGATGAGGGAAGGAGTTTGGGCAAAGAAGCAGTGCATGGGAATTGAGCTTGAAGGTAAGACGATTGGAATCATAGGATTTGGAAGAATTGGCTACAACGTTGCGAAAATAGCAAAGGGCTTCGGAATGAGAATTCTTCTCTACGATGTCATCAAGAACTATGAGAAAGCTGAAGAAGTTGGTGGAAAGTTCGTCGAGCTTGAGGAGCTTTTGAGAGAGAGTGATGTTATAACAATTCACGTTCCGCTCTTAGACAGCACGTACCATCTCATTAACGAGGAAAAGCTCAAGCTCATGAAGAAGAATGCAATTCTGATCAACCCAGCGAGAGGCCCAATAGTTGACACAGAAGCTCTGGTTAAGGCACTCAAAGAAGGCTGGATTTATGGTGCTGGATTGGATGTATTCGAGGAAGAACCACTTCCAAAAGACCATCCGCTAACAAAGCTTGACAATGTTGTCCTAACACCTCACATTGGAGCAAGCACCTGGGAGGCTCAAGAGAGAGCTGGCGTCCAAGTTGTAGAAAAGGTCATAGAGATCCTCAAGCAGAAAAAGGGATGATATTTTCTTAATTTTCTTTTTATACCCTTCCTCGGCGAAATATTTAAATAGCCAGTTTTGGTTTTCATCAATGGGTGTGGGCCGGTAGCTCAGCCTGGGAGAGCGCTGCCCTCGCAAGGCAGAGGCCGCGGGTTCAAATCCCGCCCGGTCCACCAATACTTTGTCTTTTCTGAAAATTCAAAAAGAAGAATTAGCCATAGATCATATCAACTTACTTTCCCAGCTGTATTGAATTTTAAAGTCTATTTCTTTGATCTCTGAGTCTAGTAGAGATGAAATAAAACATAGGACAAACGTTAATAAACTTAATAACGTAATAACACATGGTGATATTTGTGGAAGTTGAATTGTTGAAAAAACTTGTTTCTATACCATCCCACTTTGGTAAAGAAGAAAGGATTTCTGAATTCATAGCTTCGTTTCTTGAGCCTTATGCCAAAGTCGAAGTTCAAAAAGTCAATGGATTTGGGAACAATGTTATTGCATATTTAAAAGGTGTGAAAAATACAGTTGTGCTTAATGGTCATATGGATACGGTTGGATTGAGTAATGGATGGACAAAAAACCCATGGGGGCAAATTGAAGAGGACAGATTTTACGGCCTCGGAAGCGCTGACATGAAAGGAGGCTTAGCAGCATTAATGAGCGCTTTTGTTGAAATTGCAGAGCTTTCACGGCGTGAAAGACCCAATATAATATTTACTGCCGTCGTTGACGAAGAAGGTTATTCTCGAGGTGCTTGGGAATTGATCAAAAGTAAAAAACTTAACAAGGTGGATGTTGTTTTATTAGGAGAACCTACAAATGAAAAACTCATGTTAGGGGCAAGAGGAAGGTTTGTTATTCAAATTGAAGCATTTGGTAAGAAAGCTCATGCTGCAAGGCCTGATCAAGGTATCAACGCAATAGAAGAGCTTTCAAAGCTTCTAGCGAATTTAGGTAAGGCAAAACTAAAAAAGCATCGAAAACTGGGGGAAGGAGGTTTCTGCACACTTGAAATTGAAGGAAAAGCAGATGGACTAAGTGTTCCCGAATATGCAAAGGCAATAGTTGACAGGCATACGGTAGTTGGAGAAGACTGGGAATTTGTCAAGGGGACACTTGAAAAGCTTGCTCAGAAACTTAAAATAAAAGCCCAGCTGAAAATTGAGAAATTCAAGAGACCTACTCCAGAAATGCTACCCTACTATGTTAAAGAGAACCTTAAGATTGTAAAAACATTTAGGCGTATATTTAAACAGAAAACAGGCAGAGAAGTGGAAATAACCTATGGAAAGAGTGTTGGAGATTTTAACTACTTTGGCACTTATTTAGGAAAGCCGACGTTAGTTTTTGGCCCAATCGGAGGAAACTGGCACTCTGCCGACGAATGGGTCAGTATAAGCTCAGTGAAGAGAGTTAAGAAAATATATTTGAGCTTCTTGAAAGCCTTAGTTTGATCCCCTTCTTTGTCTTTCAAGAAGTTTATAACTGAAAGTTAGGAGCTTAATTATGGGTGTTAGATATTGGAAGAAAACCTTATCAAAGCAACTGTTGAAGCAATTCAGCTGGCTGTGACAAATCTTCCCAAAGACGTTGTTAACGCAATAAAAGAAGCATATGAAAGAGAAGAAAGCAAAATTGCAAAATTTAACCTCGAGAACATTCTTAAATCGATTGAAATCAGCAAATCCGAGAAAATTCCAATCTGCCAAGATACTGGAACGATAACTTTTTTCGTTGAAGCCGGGATCAAAAATCCGTATCTTAGCGAAATTAGAGAAATTTTAGTGGAAGCGACAAAACAGGCCACACAGAAAATTCCTTTAAGACCTAATGCTGTCGATATTCTCACAAACAAAAATTCCGGAGATAATACCGGTAGATTTACTCCAATACTCCACTGGGAACTTGTTGATGGAGATAAGATCAGAATCGCAGTTCTGCCTAAGGGTGGCGGGAGTGAAAACTGCTCCGCTTTGGCAATGTTGAACCCAGGTGAAGGCTTTGAAGGGGTTAAAAAGTTTGTTATAGAAAGAGTCAAAGAATGCGGAGGAAAACCATGTCCTCCAATTGTTTTAGGCATTGGAATCGGGGGAAGTGCAGATTTGGCTTTAAAGCTTGCTAAAAAATCACTTTTAAGACCTCTTGGAATAAGGCATGAGAATGAAAAAATTGCCCAATTGGAGAAAGAAATCCTGGAAGAGATTAATTCACTTGGAATTGGGCCGATGGGTATGGGAGGTAGAACAACGGCTTTGGACGTTAAGATAGAATACGCTCACAGACATCCAGCATCTCAGCCCGTTGGATTGATAGTTCAGTGCTGGGCTCACAGAAAAGCGTTCATAGAGATAGACAAAGAAGGGAGTACTAAGATCTGGCAGTAATTTTTGAGACATCAAATACCTTCCCAAGTTCCTCCAAAACAGCATCATAAAGCCAGGTGTACTCTTTCAATCTCTTCTTTCCAATTACAAAATACTCTTTTCCACCTTCTCCGTTAAGGTCCTTAACGGCACCTAAAAAGATGTACCCAGCCCAGCCAAGAGGATAATTCGTGCTTTGAGCAATTCTTATCATTTCTTCAGCATCTTTTTCAGCATCATCAAGCTTCCCTAGTGCTATGTAAGCAAGGCATCTATATGAAAGAGTATCAGCGGCCCTACGGTAGTTTCTGACTCTGATGAAATAATCCACAGCTTTCTTTCCATATTCAACAGCTCTTTCGTAGTCTTTGAGGAGGAAATAAGCTTTTATAAGTTCCATATAGGACATATGCTCCAAAAACAACAGATTGTATGCCCTTGCAACTTCCAGTGCCTGTAAGTAATACTTTAGCCCATCTTCAAGTTTTTCCATTTCTGTATAAATATCTCCGATATGAAGCAATACAACGGCTTCAAGTTCTGGATACAGCTCCATTTTCCTTATTATCTCAAGCTCTTTAAAAGCACTTTTGAAGGCATCTTCAAGCTTTTCCATATAGAAATAGAACTTCGTGAGTTGCACATAATACCAGAGCTCGATCTCTGCATCATCTATACCTTTTACAATGCTTTCAAGCTCTTTCAAGTATTTTTCCGCTTTCTTGAAGTCATTAAGCTCCATGTAAACATCCGCCAGGGAGCTTATGACATCTGCCCTGTGAATCCCATCAATATCATCCTCAATTTCAAGCCAGAGCTTGAGAGCTTTTTCAAAGAAGCCCTTCTGAAAGTATATATTCCCCAGTTCTTTTTTAGCGTAGGGATTATCTTTGATCTGAAAGAGAATCTTCATGTATGCATCAGGAAAATCTTGGACAACTCTCTTAAATTTCCTCACTCTCAACTCAGTCAGATCTTTAATTCTCTTTTCATCGCCAAGCTTAACCGCATATCTAAATGCCGTCAAGAAATTCTTGGCAGTATTCCTTTTCAGCAGATAATCTAAATACTCCAAATAGTATTCCTTTTCATCAATTTCTCTTAGTTCCCTTGCAAAACCTTTGAGCAAATCATGGAGAAAGTAAACTTCCCCTCTCTTTTCGATTATTCCTTTGTTCAACAAAGAATACAGGACAACAAATGAGTTCTTCTTTCCATATAGTGCCTTAATTGCCTCATATTCAAGAGGTTCATCAAACAAAGAAATTATCTGGAGCATTAGCTTTTCATCGGAGTTCAACTGCTGATATACCTCACTGAAGAGGAAATCAAAAACGTTGTCTGCTTTTATTCTTTTATTTTCTTTATATGCTTCCCCAAAGAGAGTTAGAGCCAGAGGGTGGCCCTTCTTTAAATTGTAAATCTCAACGAAGTCAGATACATCAAGATTCAAGCCCTTCGCTCTTAAGAGGGTATACGCATCCTTAAGACCGAGACCCTTTAAGTGGAAATACAAAATATTTTCACTAGCACCAAGATGTAACCTTTCTCTGGATATCAAAACAAGCCTTCCCTTTCTTATCCTCAGAGCTAAAAATGAAAGTAACTTGAGTATCTTTTCATCAGAGCACTTATACACATCATCAACGACAATTTTGGCTTTTGTATTTTCCACCCCTTCCAGCATCAGCTCAAATATATCCCTTTCCTCCTTACCTCCACTCCTCAAGTACTCCAAAAGCAGAGAATAATCAAGGGTGTTTAAAAACAAACCAATTTGCCAGACAAAATAATCAAAACTATCAATCTCGCTCATCTGGTACCAGAAAGCGTCTCCAAAAACTTTTGCTGCCAAAGTCGTTTTTCCAATTCCTGCTATTCCGTAAATCACTATTACAGATTTTTCTGAGGATAACAATGTCTCTACCTCAGTCTTTCTTCCGAAGAATTTCTCCACATTTGGTATCTTGCTTTCAAGGAGGGACACTTCATAGCTTTTATTCTCAGAAGTTTTGATTATCACTTCTCCAGGTTCAAAGCTAATTTTAACTTCCCTAACTTTTAAGGAGTAAACTCTGATATTCTTTCCCCTAACTCTCGTCCATTTGCCTTGAACAAATCCCAGTCTCTCTAGCATCTTTAAACGTCTTGAAATGTCAGTCTCATCCTTTTGAAGAATCCTGGCAAGTTCTCTGGGGTTGAATGATCCAGATTTAAGAATAGACAAAATCTGGAGATTTACTTCACTGGAGAGAACTTTCATTAGTTGAGGAGTGTCCATTACCTACACCTTTCCTTGTTTAATTATGCATTATTATGTTTTTATATTCATCGCTGGATAATTTGAAACATACATTGAATTAAACCTTTCATAAATTACATTCAGAATTGCTAAAGCTAAAAAAGTTGAGGAAGAGGAAAAAATAAAAACCACGTTTGGAAGGTTTGAATCATCTCCATAGTTGGTTTATATAGATTTACACTTTCTTATATGTATCAGTTCTTGATATCTAGTTGATTACATATGCCACCATGCCAAAATTTAAAGAGGAGGAGAACCGTTTTTCTTTTCAAGAGCCTTTTTAATCTGCATCATGAAAAAAGCTTCTTCAGCCCTCAGTACCTCAATAACAGTCCTCTTATCGACCCCCGTACTTCTGCTTATGTACTCCACAAGCTCCTTCTTTATCTCCCTGATCATTGCTTTTCCCTCTTCAGAGGAATATTGAGAATTACAAGACCAGCTATTGCAAGCCCAGCAAGGGCCAAGAAAACAGGATTCTTGCTGCTCTCATTGTATGGGAGTTCATACTTAATGACCCCATTTTCAAAGCGAATGTTCTTTGCATCCTCAGGCAGGACGATTGTGATTGTCTCAACCAGTCTTCCCTGCCCTCCAAAGAGCGGCTGAACTGCTGTGAGAACAACGGTGTTTCCAGTTTGCGTTGAAAGGGTCAAGTCACTTTCTCCAAGCTTGAACTCCCAATATGAGCCTTTATTTACAGCTGCTCCAAGCATTACATAGCTTGCTTTAATCTGATTGTTTGAATCATCCCACTCAATCTTCATATTCTTGTACTCTGTGTCGCTTCTCTTGTTTTCAAACTCCCTCCTCAGCATGTATGTAGTTGGATAAGCTTGCTTCATCTGGAGGTAAAGGTTTGGGGTGAACTTCCACATCTCAGTAACGTGGGCATTACCAACCTTATCAACCGTGACCTTCATTGTTCCATCAATTTTGTACTCAACAATCTTAATCTCCTGAGCCACAGCGAGAGGAAGGAGCAGGAGGAAGAATAAAACCAGGACCTTCCTCATTTTCATCACCCCAGCTTAAAGGTACTCACAATGTACTCACCCAGCTGGTTGTACTCACTGTTGCCAGCCGGGAAGTCGTAAACAACCGCAAATCCCATTCCATTCGCTGTGAAGTACCTTGCAACTGCTGAGTAGTCCCCATAACCTGTGTCAATTGTGTAAAGAACTGTGTAAACTGTTTGACCAGCTATGCTTGCCTGAGTTTCCTGCCTATCTTTTATCGTTGCTCCTATATCAGCTAAGCTCTGCTCAAATGCATAAACCATGTCCTGAACACTTGCCCCATGAGAGTAAAGCACCATGAACTCAAACTCCCCATCAGGGCTCATCAGATAGACGTAGCCGCCATAATCTTCAGGAGCATCCCAGTTGGCTGGATAGTCAAAGGAGAAGTAGTCGCTAAGATAGGTGTTCCATTGGGTCTGTGTGCCTCCACTAGTTTCTCCGCCCGTTCCGCCTCCTGTACCTCCAGTACCCCCAGTTACACCACCAGTTGTCCCTCCCGTAGCTCCTCCACCAGCAGGCTGCAGTGTTATCCCCCACCTGCTGAGGATATCAGCTGGCAGCTGTGGAAGCTCCGGGGGTACTATGCCTTCACTGTGAAGCTTAGCTATGTCGATTATTATGTGGGGTCCGCTCATGGCCTCCTGCCAGGTCTTTTGTATGCCAACTTGAACAGCTTGCTGGAATGAAACGCCCGCGTTTATCGCCGTTGCTTCAACAGGAATTATTGCTCCACTGGGCAGCTCTATCAGAGGGAAGGCATGCCCTGGCATCAGGACTATGTATGCCTTAAGTCCCTGGGACATGGCCAAAGAAGCAAACCACAGTGCTAGATCAATGCATGTCCCGCTCTTATCCCTGATTACGTCACGTGGAAACATTACGTGCTGGGAAGCTTTGCCTGTCCAGTATCCTGTGGGCTCTGTCTTGTAGGAGAAGCCGTTCATCACCGCTAGAGCCCACATGCCGCTGAGGCTTTTGATGGCTTCTTCATCACTTAAACTTGCACCTGCTCCTCCAGCCAGTTTATTACCCATATCAGCGAACTCTCTAACGATGGGATCACTCGGCGTCACCCATGCCGTCAAAAGCGGAGCGTTGCTGAAGGTGTCATAAAAGCTACCGGTGCTTTCCTCCGGACTGAGTGAAGAGAACACAAAGTCGTTAACTCCCAGTATGTTCAAAGGCTTTGTTATACTCTCCTCTTTGATCTCTCCGTTCACTTCGTAGGTTATGGTTATCCTGAGATTCGATGGGGTCGCCGCTGTCAGTTTTGTAACCTCACTTGAGAGAATCGGATAGTAAAGATCAACTATCGTCCCGTTGGGCACAAGAATTGGGTAACTTTTCTCAGTCTCCGAAGCATAGTTGTCAATAAAGTACCTTATTTTTATGTTCTTTATCGCACCGTTTCCTGAATTGTGAAGAACGATCTTTGCAACCCAAAAGCCGAGTTTTGGATTGCCGTAGACTTTGTATGCTCCAGACATTATTTGCTCCTTTGAGTAAACTTTGTACTCAAGCTTTCCTTCTCCTCCGCCTCCAAATGCTCCGACGTAACCCGCTATGGAAAACACAAGCAGTGCAACGAGAACTCCCGAACCAATAATTTTGGCATTCATGGTATCACCTACGTTAAATTGCCTAAACTGGTACTTACGAGCTGGGTTTGAAAGAATTAGTCAAACCCAAAAAAGCTTTAAGGTTGGAGTTAAACCTTATTATGGTGATGTCATGAAGCTAAAAGTCCCTTTGAGCGAGAAAGATGTCCTAAAACTTAAAACTGGCGACATCGTTCATCTTTCTGGAATCATATACACGGCAAGGGATTTAGCCCACAGAAAGATCATCGAGCTTGCTAAACGAGATGAACTGCCCTTTAACTTAGAAGGCACTGTTATTTACCACTGCGGACCTGTTGTCCGAAAAAATGAGGGAGAATTTGAAATAGTCTCAGCTGGCCCAACAACAAGTGCAAGGATGAACTACTATCTCGACGAAATTCTGTCCTTGGGAGTTAAGGGAGTTATCGGGAAGGGAGGAATGAACCCAGAGCCTTTCAAAAGACACAAAGCCGTTTACTTTGCCTTCACAGGCGGAGCTGGATCTTTAGCAGCCAAAAGTATTAAGAGAATCCTAGATGTTTACTGGCTCGATGAACTTGGCATCCCTGAGGCAGTTTGGGTTTTAGAGGTTGAAAAGTTTCCGCTTTTAGTTGCCATTGATTCACATGGAAATTCGATCTACAAAAAGAGTTAAAAGCTAAACAAAGCTATTCACTATAGCCGATGATGGCAACAGGGTAGCTGCCGATTGATGACGAAGCCGTTCCAGTCTGAGGCTATTCGCACGGCACCAAAAGCACAGGCAGCTTTGAATCTCTTATGACCCTTTCTGCCGTGCTTCCAAGGAGCAAATCTTTAATGATGCTTCGCCCCTTCTTGCCCATTACAATAAGCGTTGCACCTTTTGCTATTGAGAATCCAATTATTCCCTGAGATGCGACGCCAGCAAAGACCTCCCTTTCAACCGGGAACTTCACGATTTTTGCATATTTCTCAAGGTTCTGCTTAGCCTTTGCTATATTTTCTTCAAGCTCCTCAGCTTTACCATAATCAACAATATGAAGAAGGATTCCTTCCTTAACAAGCTCCTCAAACTTCTTAACAGCCTCCATTATCCGTATTGAACATGGTGAGAAATCCAAAGCCACCAGTGGTTTGTCAAAAATTTTCTCGCAGTCACTCAGACACTTTATCCTCTTCTCTTCCTCATCCCATTCGTATCTAATTAAGAGAACAGGCTTTTTAGTTGCCCTTACAAGATTTGAGGCAGTACTGCCTAAAAACATCTGGCGCAAGATGTTTTCTCCTTTTGAGGGGCTTATAATAAGATCAACATTCTTTTCTTTGGCAATCTCCGCTATCTCCAATGAAGGAATTCCAAGCTTTACAATTGGTTCAACTTCTATTCCTCTCCCTCTAAGCTCATCCGCCAAGTTGTTTAGTTGTTCCTCATCAATCTTCATAAGCTCAAGAGCTTCAATATCGGTTGCAGTAATATCAACTATGTGTACAAGGTAGAGCTTTTTAGCTCCAAGCTCAAAGAACTTTGGGACACAGTTCCTTAAAGCATGTAAGGACACTTCAGAAAAATCCGTTGGGAAAAGTATCTTCTCAAACATCGGATTCACCATAATATTTTATGCTGTTGAAGTATTTAGGTGTTGCCGAAGGGAATATAAACACTCACACGTATTATCCTTTGTAATGGAGCGAAGAGTCGTCTTAGAGACCGTCAATCTTGTTAAGAATTATTACATTGGGAGAAAGATAGTGGTTCCAGCTCTTAGAGGGGTTAGTCTAAAGATTTATGAAGGAGAATTTGTTGCAATAATTGGACCCAGCGGAAGCGGAAAAACTACACTTCTTAATATGCTCGGCCTATTAGACAGACCCACAAGCGGAAAAGTGTATATTGATGGAATTGATGTTAGCAATCTTAACGATAATCAGCTTTCTGAAATCAGATTGAGGAAAATTGGCTTTGTTTTCCAATATTACAACTTGGTTCCCATTTTGACAGCATTAGAAAACGTTGAGCTACCAATGCTTCTAGCAGGAATCCCAAAGAAGAAGAGGATCAAAAGAGCAAAAGAGCTTCTCAAATCCGTTGGATTGGAAAAGTTCATGCATCACAAACCAAATGAAATGAGCGGAGGACAACAACAAAGAGTTGCTATTGCAAGAGCTTTAGCTAATAATCCAAGCATAGTCTTAGCAGATGAACCAACTGGAAATCTTGACACCCAGACATCGAAAGAGATAATAGCTTTAATGAAGAAAATAAATCAAGAGAAAGGAACAACCTTCGTAATAGTGACTCACGATGTTGAGATCGCAAAAGAAGCAGAAAGAATTCTTCAAATAAGAGATGGGAAGATTAGTGGGGTGGAAAAGTTATGAAAAAGATCACCATCATGCTGTTAATATTCATGTTAACTGTATCAAGCATAATCAATGCCCAGCGTCAAGAAGAAGATGGAGAGGAATATTTACTGACCTTTTCTGGTTATTTAGGAATCGGAGATGTCTTAACTTTCGGGAACTACACCTTGACTGTTATAGACGTACTCTCCAGCCCCAAAACTGGAGTTGCCAGTAGTGTTTTGTTTAAGCTTAGAGATAATACTGCGTTTGAGGAGACCACATTCTCCCTTAAAGAAGGTGAAGAGTATCAGTACAAAGACGTGAAGATTAAGCTCGTTGTTATAACTCTTGAGGATAATCCCAGGGCATTAATCAGAATTTACTCAAAAGCCGTTGATGTGTTTTATGGAGATGCCTACGAGAGGTCAATCTTTAGATACGGGCCTATAAAGTTCATAATCCTTGAAATAGAAAATGAAACATTTCTGGCGAGATATGAGAAGAAGGGAGAGGCCGACTACCGTTATTTTGGAACTGGTTATTACTACTGGAATGATCTTTCCATCTATGTGGAAAACATAACAAACAAGACAGTGAGACTGAAAATTAGAGCACCAAAATATGCCCAGTATGCAATTATCAGAGGAGCGGAAATAACTATTGAGAAAGTTGATTTTGGAGAGGTTGAAATAGGTTCACCCTTTAAGCTGACTATAACGCTGAGAAATGTAGGGAACAAAAACGCCCGATTCATAAGCATCTATTTGTATTCCAAAGAGCAGATCCAAGAAGAACAAGTCCAAACGATTCTCCCAACAATCACGATTCCCCAATTTGAATCTTCTTTGCCCTTCGCTGCCTACAGAGAAAGTCCAATTAAATATCTCGAAGTTTTAGCTCCAGGAGATGAGAAGACAATTGTTTTCACATTAATTTCCTCAAAGAACCTCAAAGAAGATGTTTATCCACTTTACATTAGGATTGAATACCAAGACGAAGATGGAGCAAAGAAAAGCAAGGAAGTTCAGGTGGGAATTCCGGTTGAGGACAAGATAAGACCAAAAGTCATTATCGAGGAGTTTAAAGTAATTCCGTCTGTTGTTCAGCCCGATTCAAACTTCACAGTTAGAATAAAGCTCAGAAATATTGGAAATTCAATTGCTAAGCATGTTAAAGTCAAAGTTACGAGTGAAAAGCCGGAAGAAGAAAGGCAGGTAACCTATCCATACTTCCCCTCCAGCGAAGGAACAGTGCAGCAAGAGATTGACATATTCCCCATAAGCAGACAAAACCTCCTTTACTTCTCTGAAGTCAATACGACCGCTGAAGGGGAACTATACTTCAAGATAAAGCAGGTTCAGAGAGGGATCTATCCCCTCTATGTCACAATCACCTACGAAGATGAAAATGGTGTTATCTATAAGGAAAAAACTATGTTTGGGGTTGAGGTGAGTGCCTATCCTCTTCTCGACCTTTATATAGGGAACATCTGGGAGAGTGGCGGAAGATATAACTTTGAAGTTTATGTTGTCAATGAAGGCAAAGACGTTGCAAGAGGGGTAACTCTTGATGTCACTTCAGAGCAGCTTGAGCTGTTTCCAGTTGGTCAAAGATACGTGGGGAGTATTGCTGGATTGGACTACGACAGTGTAAACTTCCAAATTCTAAACAGGACTATTCCGAAGGGAGAATACGTTATTCATGCCAAGGTATATTATAAAGACGAAAAAGGTCAGGAAAAGAGTTTCGAAAAAGATTTAGTCATTAGAATCCCCGAAACTTTAACATATTCAGAGAAAAAGCCCTATGAGTACTACATCGGTGGAGGAATTCTATTGCTGCTCATAATAATCCTTCTGTGGAGGAGAAAAGGTGTGGAGTGAGCTAGTTAAAATTGCAGTTAGAAACTTAACAAGAAGAAAGCTTAGAACACTCTTCACAATGTTAGGAATTATAATAGCCGTTGGCTCAGTTACTGCCTTAGTTTCCATAACTCAAGGTTCTCGAATGGCAATAGAGCAGGAACTTGAGAGCACAAGCAATGTTCTCATGGTGATGCCCGGAGTGAGTGTTTCCATAATTAGAGCAGCAACTAGTACAATGAGCGAGGACATAGTGAAGAAAATAGAAAAAATCGACCATGTCGAAGCTGTAAACCCCGCTTTAATAAAGTTTACGACGATTAAGTATGATGACTGGATTCTTGAGCTCACAATCATGGGAGTTGATCCAAAGCGGGCAGAGAAGTTTTTCGCTCTCCGTGGACTTCACTTAGAGAGGGGTGTATTTTTGAGGAAAAACGATAGATACAAGGCTATTCTCGGCTATCTGTTAGCTCATGGGAAGTTCGCAACTTTTGACGGAGAACCTGTTAACTGGGACATCATGCCCGGACAGAGAATAATAATCTACGATGACCAGGGGAATGCATACGAGTTTAAGGTTATTGGAAACTTTGAGGAGAGCGGACAGTCTTTCTTAGCGGGTTTCTTGGATATGATGGTAGTTGTTCCGTTAGATACACTTCAAGAAATGTTCCATGAAGAAGGAAAAGTCAGCATAGTTGATGTATGGGTTGATGACGTTACGTTCATTGATGAAGTTAAGAAAGAAATTGAAAAAGAAGTCCCCGGGGTTACAGTCATCACGGCAAGGCAGAGCGTTCAAATGGTTCTTATGATTCAAAAAATGATGCACAATCTTTTGATTGGAATTGGTAGCATTGCTCTATTTGTAGGGGCCCTTGGAGTTATGAACACGCTTTTAACTTCAGTAATGGAGAGGACAAGGGAGATTGGAACTTATAGGGCAATTGGGGCAAAGAAGAGCTTTATCCTAAAAATGATTTTCATTGAGGGAATAATATTGACAAGCATTGGTGGCATTTTGGGCTTTTTCTTTGGAATTGGGGCTGCGAAAATGGTGGTCTTCATCTTCAGGCAGAGAGGCCAGTTGTTACCTGATCCAATAATTGACATGAATGTCATTGCAATAGCTTTTGTAATAACAATCCTAATTGGAATAATCTCAAGTCTGTATCCAGCAAAGAAGGCATCAGACCTGAGCCCAGTTGAGGCTTTGAGGTATGTTGAATGAAAAGGATTATATTCTCATCGAAGCAATTCAATTTGGGTGGTATCATGAAGAGGGTTCACCTTTTTGACTGGCATAAGGAGCATGCAAAGAAGGTTGAGGAGTTTGCTGGTTGGGAAATGCCAATCTGGTATTCAAGCATAAAAGAGGAGCACTTGGCTGTTAGAAATGGTGTTGGAATTTTTGATGTCTCCCACATGGGAGAGATATTCTTCCGTGGTAAAGATGCCTTAAAGTTTTTGCAATATGTTACAACAAACGATATCTCAAGACCTCCAGCGATAAGCGGAACTTACACACTTGTTTTAAATGAGAGAGGAGCTGTTAAGGATGAGACTTTGGTTTTCAATATGGGTAACGATACATACATGATGGTCTGTGACAGTGATGCCTTTGAAAAGCTCTATGCGTGGTTTGTCTCAATAAAAGGGGCAATTGAGCAGTACACCGAGCTGGATTTGGAGATAGAGAATAAAACCTATGACATGGCAATGTTTTCAATCCAAGGGCCTAAAGCAGGAGATGTAGCTATGGAGCTCTTTGGAATTGACATAAACGAGCTCTGGTGGTTCCAGGCTAAAGAGGTTGAGCTTGATGGAATAAAGATGATTCTCTCAAGGAGCGGGTACACTGGAGAGAACGGATTTGAGGTTTACTTTGAGGATGCAAATCCATACCATCCTGATCCAGAGAAGAGAGGAAAGCCAGAGAAGGCTCTCTATGTCTGGGAGAAAATCCTTGAAGTTGGCAAGAAGTACGGAATAAAGCCAGCTGGCCTTGGAGCAAGAGATACACTTAGATTGGAAGCTGGCTATACACTCTATGGAAACGAGACGAAGGAATTGCAGCTTTTGAGCACTGACATTGATGAGGTAACACCTCTGCAAGCTAACCTCGAATTTGCAATCTTCTGGGACAAGGAGTTCATAGGAAAAGAGGCCTTACTCAAGCAGAAAGAGAGAGGGTTGCCGAGCAAGATGGTGCATTTCAAGATGGTAGACAAGGGCATTCCAAGGGCTGGCTATAAGGTTTACAAAGACGGAAAAGAGATCGGAGAAGTCACAAGCGGTACAATGTCTCCGCTCTTGGGCATTGGAATTGGTATAGCTTTTGTTAAGCCAGAGTATGCTGTTCCTGGAGTTGAGATTGAAGTCGAAATTAGAGGTCAGAAGAAGAAAGCAATAACAGTTAACCCACCGTTCTATGACCCGAAGAAGTACGGAGCATTTAGAGAAGAGTGAGGACGGAGGTTTCTTTTTCCTTCTTTTTCTGCCACTAAACATTTGTTAACTAAGTCAAAAACTTCCTTTTAACCTCATAAAACAGCTCATCCTCGCCAAGTTCATCTTTCAGCTTTTTAAAGTTCTCTTTAAGTCTCGGAAGACGAGATTTTGCTCTCATAAGCATTGTATTGCCCAACTCAACGGCAAACTTTAGGTATTCATCATCAACCAGAATTTTGCCATCTTTTCCTAAAGGCGCTGTTAGATACTCAGTTCCGTTTATCTCGACGAGAATTCTCTCTTTCACAGCTTTGAATGTTGTGTACTTGAAGCCGGAGGCTAAGCCAAGTTCATGGAGCTTTTTAGCTACATCAAAGCTCTCCGCAACTATATGGAAAATTGGGGGTTGGGATTTTAAGAAGATGAATCCCCTTTGAGCTTTCTTTAGACTCTCTTTTGCCTCTTCAAATGTTATTGGTCTGTGCTCTTTTATGAGCCATCTTGAGAGGGGCTTTGCACCTAAATCTGGCTCTTCGATAATTCCTATTCTTCCTGAGCATGAGCTTGTGGTGTAAACGCCTTTGATTGAGTTGATAAGCATGAGAAGGTCAACAATGTCCTCATCAACTTTTTTCTCTCTTATCGCTGTGAACAGGCTTTGGAGTGCTTCTCTCTTGGCTTTCATTGCAATTTCACCCCTAACAGCTCGACTGATTTAAAACTCCACAAATTCTGGGTTAAACTGGATTAAATGCTCTGAGATTTGTTCTTTGATGTATTTTGGCGAAAACTTTATAAAGATATCCCAAAAAGTTAAGCTGGAAGTGGCCGGGGTGGTGTAGCCTGGTTAGCACAGGGGACTGTGGATCCCCTAGCCCGGGTTCAAATCCCGGCCCCGGCCCCAGAATTATTGTTCTCCCAGAATAAAAAGCTTCCAAAGCCAACTCCAGCAAACGCGACATGTTAATGCCCTCTTTCCTTGCAAACTCAACCAAATCAGCCCGGATTCTCAGCGTTACATTACGCGTCTCTGAACGCTTCCGTACATCACCCGTGCAAATGCACGTGTATTTACACGTGTTTGGTCCCATAGCCTGACACCAAAAAGAGTGAAGAACCCCGATTTAAACAACTTTCGCACGCAGAAACCGGTGTAAGGCAAATGCCTTACACTGAAAGCCAAAAAATAATAAAGGGCATTAATCCACCTCGCCGTAAGCGAGAATGAAGAACGCCTCAAGGGCGGTGACGGAAGGAACCCTCACACAGTCCTGCCTCCTTGGGAACAGCACGTGCTCGAAGTACTCAACGAATATCCGAAGCTTAAGAGCACTCTTTAAATCAACCAACCCCCGCTCAACAAAGTCGTCGAGGACGTGATTGAAGAGGTTCCTGGCATCAAGGAGAGCCTCACGGTCTGCATAAGTCCCAATCAGCAGGGAGTAAACCTCCCGCCAGAACTCTTTTGGCACGTCAAGTTCGCTCAAACGCTCAACCAGTGCCCCAGCCACCTTCTCATGGACCTCCTCAAGGTTTAGGCTTCCAATTTCCTGGAAGAGTTTGGATACAACCACTCCGACCGCTTCCATCGCCAACCACCAACACCCGCCCCTCAAGATGAGCAATTAAACATAACTCTTGACCACTGAGTGAAGTCATTAAGAAATCCCCTTTGGCTCGAGTTATCAAATTTGATAACTCGGAAGCCCCCCGAGTTTCATTTTTTGCAACTCGTGAAGTGTAAAAGAAGAGCGGAGAGGGCCTCTTTTCATTGGGCTGTTTTCATTAATTTTTGCATTTGAATGCGAGTTGCAAAAAATGCAACGCATAAACTTGTACATTCACTAAATCACGTCCAAAAAAGAAGGCACGAGAAGGCTTGAATTAGCTGAAAAACGATGCTAAAACAAAAAGTCTCACGAAAGGTGCGATACAGCGTTTTCCCATAATTTCCGGGCAACCCCCTTGGGCGGTTTGTGGCGCGACAATGGGGTGGACGAGCCCTCAGAAAACCCCGTTTTCATGTGGGTGTACAGAAATGTGCTCTTAGAGATGCCGGTGTAAGGCGTTTGCCTTACACCGAACCGTTCGCAAAAAAGTTGGTGAAGAAATCTGGGGGTTCAAAGAAGGCCTTCAATCAGCTTGTAATCCTCTTCCGGGATTTCTCTCATTGCCTTGCCCATCAGGTGGCCGCTCCAGCGCTTCTTGTTGGTGATGAACTTCAGCTTTGGAATGAGGGGCTTGAAGTCAAGTTCGCCGAGCTTTAGGGGCTTGATCTTAATCCTAAGTGGATAAGTCTCGTTGAGGTGAGGCGGGCTCTTGAAGATTCTGCTTGAGTCGGTGTAAGGCTCGCTAACGACCTCAAAGATGCCGACGATTTTGGGTTCGAGAACTTCTTTGTTCTTCCTTTCCTGCTTGACGTAAAAGACGAGCCTGTCGCCAGGTTTAACCTTGGCGATGGTGTTCTTGTGTCTCTTAGCCACGCCCCAGACGTTCTTCTTTTTGACAACCTCCCAGTTGTCGCGATTGGTGATGCAGAGCCAGTACTTCATTTCAAACCACCGCTTTTACTGTTGTCTTTGATACACATATCTTTTGTGGATTACCACCACAAGGACTCCAGTGGGAATAATTATCAGAGCCCACAATATCACAGTTGTTACGTAATCAACTCCCAGTTCAAGCTTCGCATAAGTTGTGGAGCCAGCAATGACTTTTCCGGTGCTTTCTCCCTTCCAACATACGGGAAAAGAACATTTTTTGCCCACAATCTGGTATTCCTTCGGACCAAGTTTAAACTGAGTTGTCCCCTCTTTTCCAGTCTCATTAGCCACAACACGCCGGGGTGCATCATACCTTTCGGGGAACCTTTCCATAAGATAAGTGCTCAGCACCTCCACGGTTGCACCTGAAACAGGCTCGTTGCCTTTAACGACTTTAACAACAAGCGTTCCCCTTTCGATGTACTCGTCTGAGACATCTTCCTTGTGATCGGGATTTGCGAGATCATAAGCCTCGACATATGAGAAATTCTTAAGCTGGCCAAACTGCTTGGGATTCACGATGACAGGATTCTTGGGATTGCTTGGGTCGAATATTATTTTATAATTTCCGACATAATACTCAGCCCAGCTGTGATCTTCTCCAGGGGCTCTTACGATTCTCGCCTTAACTCCCTCTTGGTTCATTAGGTACACAAAGACCTTGGCGTACTCTTCACAGTTTGCGAGTTTTGAATGGAGAACCCACTGAGGGGGAACGGGAAAAGAGTTAAAGGGTCTGAACAGGTGAAGTTCACCCTGATTATTATGATAAAAACCGTATCCAGCCAATAACTTCTCAATGAGCGACATATTCTCAGGTTGTACAAAGTAAGGATTCGCAAAGTTTTGCTGTTCCCACGAGTATATTCTCAAAGCAAGTTCGTTTGGGTTCGTTGTGTTTAGACCAATTTGATCGAGGACTTCACTCATTATTTTGTCTCCTCTGATAAATTTGTAAGCTTGTGGAATGGTGATAAGTACCAAAGATATGACCACATATGCCATAAGGGTTTTCATGATCACTCTTGTGATTTTCTTCAGAGCATATTTAAGAGTGACTTTCCGGATGTCTGGCTCCTTTGAATCCATTTTTACGCTCTTCCCCCTTTTCTTTCTCCTCCTTTTCTTGTGGGGGCTTGTCTCTTCGTTTCTCGAAGGCGTAATACACGAGGCTGTTTAACAGCGTAACTCCAACAATTGATCCAAACGCTAATTCAACAGACCAAACTTTGATGTCATATATCTTCCTCTCAATATTCACAAGAGACATGTTAAGTTGCTGTATCTGCTGGTTGAGAATCGTTATATTCTGCTTTATTTGGATAAGCTCCAAGTTTGTGACGTTTACAGTTACATTCTCATAGAGGGTTTTGTAATAATCCCTTTCTCTGGTGACGTTTTCAAGAGTCTGATTCAGTCCCTGTAATTGTTGCTGAAGGAGAGATAAATTCGCTTCACACTCTGCAAGCTCATTGTTTGATGTCTGAGAGGTCTGTTGTGGAGAAGTTTGCGGGTCACCCGCCAAAACAAAGGATACAAAGAGGAGTAAAATCAAAAACGTCAGGGATACCATCCTTTTCTCCATCCCATCACCTCATACCATTTTCCTGTGGAGTTTCATCATTACATTGTCTTCCAATTCTTTGGCCCTCTCCCTTGGAAATGCCTTTTCAACTTCCATCCAGAAGGCGGAGGAATGATACGTCGTCTCTGCCTTCAAGTGTGCAAGTTCATGGACGAGCACGTAAAGTATCTCTTCCTCCTCCAGCTTAAGGACCGAAGGGTCGAGGGTAATTGTGCCATACCTGAATGAAACCCTGGCGATTGAGGTTTTCAATGGCCTAACCTTGACCTTCACGTCCCTCTGGCAGTCCAAAAGTTCTCTGGCACGCTCAAGCAGCTCCTCCAACATGCCTGCGCACCTCTGGAACAACGGATTCCTCCACGAGCCTGTCAATCTCCTTAGAAAGTTCCCGGTATTTCTCGAGGTCGTCCCCTGTAACGGCCTCCATAATGTCCTCAAAGAGGGCACTTGAGAGTCTTCTAACCGTTCTCGGATTCAGCTTTCTGAGACGCTTGAGCTCCCTCTGGAACCTCTTAAGCTCAACGTTCTCAAGCCCCAGATAATTTGAGGCGTAGAACTTAACCGACTCAACGAGGGACTCCTGCCATGTTCTTCCTGCCTTCTTCTTTTCATACTCCTCGGCCTGCTCCTCAAGGAGCTTCACCTGCTTTGCAAGGGCCTTAAGGTCCATATTCCTGTTGAGCCACTCCTCAAGGAGACGGTTGAGCCTCTCAAGGATGGCCTTGTAAACGGGGTCGTGGGCGTTGTCTTCCGCCTGATAATACAGCTTATAGAAGCGCGCAACAATCTCGAAGGACGCCTCTTTTCCAGAAAGCTCGCCGAGCCTCACCTTAACAAGCTCCCTCATCGGCCCGACTTCCATATGCTCGTGGACGAAGCGGAGCAAATCGTCCCAGAACTTGCTCTTTTTACCCGTGAATCCAACGAGGCGGACGAAGGCAGAGTAAACCGCACCAACCGCCACCATGTCGTCCATGTAAGCGAGCCTCGCCGGGTGTGCCCCAAGGGAGCGGTACATTGAAACAACTTCACGCAAGTCGTTGAAGAGCCTCACGGCCCTTGGCTCGTTGCCCTTGAAGTCGAGTGCGATCGGTGCGAGTATATTACGAACCCTGTCCATCTCCCCCTCAAGCTCCTTCCACCTGCCCTGTTTCCGGAAGGCCTTGAGAACATCGACCTCGATACCAATCCTTGAGAGCTCTTCCTTAACGCTCTGGAGTTTGTCCTCGAACTCCTTCACCTTCTCTTCAATGCTCCTCGCAAAGTTGCGCTGGAAGTCCTCAAGCACCTTGGGATCCTGCTTTGCCAGCATCTCGTAAATGCTCTTCACGCGGATTACCGCGGGCAAGAGGCCAACGCCGTCCACCACCACCCCAGTCTCTTTGTTTGGGTAAGGCCGGTTCACCCTCGTGACCGCCTGAAGGAGCCTGTGCTCGAATATCGGCTTGTAAAGGTACATTACTCTTAGAATCGGCGCATCGAAGCCCGTTAGGAGCATGTCGGTAACGATGAGAACCTTGGGATAATCCTCCTCTTGGAACCGCTCAACGATGAGCCTGTTAATGGTGTCATAATCTTTCTTTTGGAATTCTCTTCTCGTCTTGAGCCACCTCTTGAACTCCTCGATTACTTCGCTCGTCTCGTTGTGCTGGTAGGTCATGACGACCTCGGAAAGCCTTTCAGCGTTCTCGCAGAGCTCTCTGAAGTGCTCGGCAACCTCAACTTTCCCCTCCTTTTCGAGCTCCCTAACCCTGGAGCAGAAGTATTCCCTAAACGCCCTGTCGAGGGCTTTCTTGAAGTGCACGCAGGCCTCCCTGTTCACAGCAACAACCATCGCCTTGAAGCTGAAACCCATTGTGTCGTCATAAATCCTCTTGGCGATGTATTCGGCAAAGCGCTCGATTTCCCTGGGGCTCTCAAGGAAGACCCTCGACTTTCTGAGCTCTTCGGCGAGTTCCCTTGAGCTCATCTTCAGGCCCTTCTTTCGGCCCATGAGGAAGGCCTCGACCTCCTCGGGGTCGTTGAGCTGGTAAGCATTGATGAACGCCTTGAGCTTGTTCTCGTCGAGGGCAATTGAGACGCCTTCCTCCTCGATGACCTCATGGGTTATGTCGAGGGTGAAGCCGTCCCTGATGGAGTCGCTTATGAAGTAAACGTCGAGGAAGTACTCGCCGTCTTTGGGGTAAGCGAACTCCTGGAAGGTGTTTCTGCTCCTCTTGAATATCGGCGTCCCCGTGAATCCGAAGAACATCGCCCTCGGGAAGAGAGCCCTCATAACCGCGGCAAGCCGGCCATACTGGGTTCTGTGGGCCTCGTCGATGAGGAAGAGGACCTCAGGCTTTTTAACGGCCTTCTCGGCCTCGAACTTCTCCTCACCTTTGACTTTCCTCACCCTTACCAGGTCCTTGAACTTGCCGTACTGGAACTTCTGAATCGTTGTTATGTGCAAACCGGTGGGGATAACCCTTCCGGTTTCCTCGCTCTTCATCATCTCCTCGATGCGCTTCCTCAGTTCGGAGATGTTCTTTATGACATCAAAGTGTTCCCTGAACTCCCTGTCCTCAACCGCCTCGAAAACACCGGAGTGTTGCTCCTTGAGGTCGGTCCTGTCCACGACGAAGAACACAACGGGGTTCCGCCCTTTGTACCTGTTGAGAAACCAGTTCGCCACGAAGAACATTATGAACGTCTTCCCGCTCCCCTGCCACTGCCAGACAAGGCCGTTCCTCTTCCCGTCGCTTTGGGAGAGGTATTCCTCGATTCTCTCGATAATCCTCTTCGTTGCCCTGTACTGGTTCCACCTCGCGATGACCTTAATCCTTTTCGCGCCCCTCTCGTTCTTCCTGAAGAAGAAGGTGTAATACCTTAACACGTCGAGGAGCCTTTCGGGGGAGAGGAGGTCGAAGACATCGGGCCTTTCCTCGTTCGGATACCTCCACTCGAAGGCCGGGGCACCCCCGGATTCCCTCGGCATCGTGGGGGTGTAAAGCTGCTTATCACCGTATGCCACTCCAAGCTGGACGAATCGGAAGAGTGGCTTGGAATATCTCTCATACCTCCTTATCTGGGTTAAGGCCTCCTCTTCCGTGCCATGAACCTTCGACCACCTTCTCCAGTCGATGTCCTCAAGCTCGATGATGCCCTTGGCCTTCGCCTCGATGATGACGACTGGAATGCCGTTTATGAAGAGAGTAAAGTCGGGCTTGATGTTCTCGGGAAAGCCCGGATACTTGGCTTCATGAAGGAAGAAAAAGACGTTGTTGGCTGGATTGTCGTAATCAATGAGAATAACCCTGTCGTGCCTGCCCAGGGACGTGAGCGGAAGACCGTACTTGATGTATTCCAGCATCTCAACCTCGTCGGCCTTTTCGAGGTTGCCCCTTATCTCCTCCCAGACCTTCTCCTCTTCCTCCTCAGTCAGGTTGGCAAAGAAGCCCCTGTTGAGCTCGCGTATCTTCTCTTCAAGGACGTTCCAGAGAAGGAAGCTTCCGAGCGAGCCTTCAAGCCCGCTGTACTTTGAAACCATCTTGTGCTCCTCAATTCCAAACTTTTCATTGCCGTCCTCCCAGCCGATTCGGAGAAGATTCTCCTTTATCTCCCGATGAACGGCGGACTCAGGTATCAGAGCCATACCCTTTCACCTCTGATCCAGATAACAACTCCTCAAGGGAACTAATAAACTTATCCAGACCTGAACTCCTCAGGCCCTTCAAAGCGAGGTTTCCGCTCCCGATGGGGTAAAGGCGAATCACCTCCGAGCCCATGAGCCGGGCCTTCTCATCGAGCAGGGCAAACTCTTCAAGCAGTCTCTCCCTTGTTATCATCGCGGGAACCTCCAAAGTATTGACGGCAGAGCTCTTCGACCTCCTCGCGAGAGGGGAACGGATACGGCTTATCCACACCGCTGAGGTATTCAAGCAGTTCCCCAACGATATCGGAGACATCGAATTTGGCCGCGAGCCTCTTGAGTTTGCGCTCATCAAAGCCCTTTCCCCTGAGGAGAACGATGGAGTAAAGCAGTCCCCTCGCGTCCCGGCCAAGCTTCAACGCATGAACGATGACCTCTTCGAGGCTGAGCTTTTGCCCGGGCCAGTAATAATGATAAACCCCCGATGAGATTAGCGGTAGCCCAAAGTCCGCGAACCGAGCCAGACCGGTGAGCTGAAACTCGCCGACGCTTTTTCCTTTAAAGGAGCTTGTGGCAAGGATCAGCTCTTCAACACCACTCCAGACGACGGAGGCGTTTGGGTCGAGTTCTTTCGCCTTAATCGAGTTCTGGAGGTAAAAGTATTCATCCGCGAAGGCCTTGAAGGGGGCAAAGCGCTCGCTTACGAAGTAACCCTCCTTTTTCCTTCCCACAACCAGCGGTTCCATGAGCCCGTTGAGAACCCTGTGAAGCGTTGCCCTGCTCACGTTGGCCTTCAGCTGAATGAGCCAAAGGGGCTGAGGTTTTTCAACTTCGAGGGTCGAAAGGACTTTGAGACGGCTTCCGGTTAGAATGTCCTCCATTTTGACGTGGGGGTACTCCAGCTTTATGCTTCTGAGGAGGTGGTTCACCCTGTTCTCAGCGGGCTTAACAACCATCGGCTTCTTCCCTTCAAGCTCGACGAGACCCTTCCCCTCAAGGGAGTGCAGGAGGGCGGAGAGCGTGCCCTTCGAGAGGCTGAGCTTATTGGCTAACTCGGTCATTGTGATTGGTTCTTCAATTGAGAGGAGGACCCTAAGCTCGGCCTTCGTGAGTGTCATGTCTCAAACTTCCGAACGATTTTATAAAAATGTTTGGGTTTTTGAGACAGGACAATGTATTAATATTCCACGCTGAAACATTAAAGGAATGAAGGTGGGGGTTGCCCGCCCGACCTTCACCTCACCCTCACCTCGCCGGTGAGGAGCTTCTCCATGACGGCCCTCTTCATGCGTTCGAGCTTCTCCCGCTTTTCCCTCTTTGCCTCGATGGCCCCGTCGATGGTTCTGAGGATTTCGGCGATTTTCTTCTGCTCTTCGATGGGGGGGAGGGGGATTTTGAGTTTCATGAATTTATTTGGGTTAATTCTTTGTCTGCTGGGAGTACTTCCTGTTACAACCTGTTGGGAAATCTGGATGAAGTATTTGTCTTGAAGTGCATAATAAAGGAATTCAGACTTTAAATTTCTGACTGGTTTCAGAGGTATAAACTCTGTTGAGGATATTTTTTTGTAGTCGCTCTCTCCAGTAACAAGCCATATTTTTGGTATCCTTGGGTTAAGCTTTCCGAAAAGAACAACTCCCACATCTATAACAAATTTTGTGCTTTTTATAGAACTTCCTTTCACGATTTCAGGTTTTCCTGTTTCGTGAAATGCTGGAATGCTGTAAAGTTCAAATAACTCGTTCGGGAGCTTCTGTGGATCAATTGACTTTTTTATTCTCTCGGCGACTTCTCCAAGTTCAACAACCTCCCACTCCTCCGGGATCTCGACCTTCCGCCCGTTCAGCTCGACGGTCTTGAAGCGGGTGTGGTTTATGCCCCTCGTTAAAAGCGTCTCCATCGTCCCCTTCTTGAGCCTCTCCAGCTTGGCGATGCTCTCCTCGATTGCCTGAATCGCCTCGTCAATCGAGCGGAGCACCCCGGCGATTTTCTTCTGCTCTTCGAGGGGTGGGAGAACCACTTTTACAGTTTTAACCAGATCGTGGTTAAGATGTTGTACATTAAGACCTTGAGAGAATGCTTTCATTATTGTCCTCACTGTGCCCCAAGAGAGCCAGTAAAAGAGGAAATGACTGTTGATATTCTCCTTGTCAAAGATTAATTTGGTGAGATCCATTGAGAATACTGCAATCCCATCCTCTGGAATAAGGTCGGAAGTTATAATCAGTGGGGCTCCGATGATAAATCCCTTTGTCATGTCTGTATTCGCGATTAAAATGTCTCCAGGGGAAAGGATGAATCTCTCTTTAACTTGAACAGACTCCTTAAGGTATATCCTTTCCGCAGTTCGCTTTACTCCACCCTCCTTCTCAAGGTCATTTATCGTGATGAACCTCTTTGAGGTTCTTGTCTCTGAAAGATCTGCCCTCCGATATGAGTACCCCCTCTGAAACTTTGCAATCTCTCCAAGCTCAACAACCTCCCACTCCTCAGGAATCCTCACCTTCCTGCCGTTCAGCTCGACCTCCTTGAGCCTCGTCTCCCTGTAAAACTGGAAAGCTGGGAGGGCCTCACTCATCGCCCATCACCCTGATTATGCCCTCAATGTAGGTTTTGGCCTTCTCCACTAACTCCTTCTCCCTCTCCTCGATTTCCCTGAAATCCTTGAACTCCTTGGCTAAGTCGATGTGCTCCCTCTCGTCCTCTGGGAAGACGTAGAGGCTGACGTTGAGGTTGTAGTCGTTCTTTCTTATCTCATCAAGGGCCACAACCCTCGAAAAGCCTTCCACCTCCTTGAACTCCCTGTAAGCCTTCACGATTTTCTCGATATGCTCCGGAGCGAGCTGGTTGAGCTTCCTGACCTCGGGGTGCTTCCTGAACTCCTTCGAGGCGTTGATGAAGAGTATCTTGCCCTTCCGCTCCTCGGGCTTGTTCGGGTTGAGCACCATTATGATTCCCGGCGCGCCGGTGTTGTAAAACAGCTTCTCTGGAAGGAGAACAACGGCCTCGATGAGGTCGTCCTCGACGATTCCCTGCCTTATGGCCTTCTCGGCCCCGCCCCTGAAGAGGGCCCCGCTGTCGAGGACGATGCCGACCTTTCTCCGGGCGTAGTAGAGCATCAGCTGGACCCACGCCCAGTCCGCGGACTGCTTGGTCGTGTACCCGTACCTGTAAATGTGCTTTATCCTCCTGTCGCTTAGACGGGCTTCATCGTAGCCGTCCTGGTTCCAGGGCGGGTTGGCAATGACGTAATCAACCTTTCCGTCCTCGACCCCGTTCTCCCTGAGCTCCTCCTCCCACCGGGGGTTTACGAGGCTGTCGGCGCCTTCGAATATCCTGAACTCCTGAATGCCGTGCAGGATGAGGTTGAGCTTTGACAGCGCCGCGGTGGTCTCGTTGAGCTCCTGGCCGTAGAGCATTATCGCGGGCTCACCGTCGAGGCCTTCCCTTTCGAGTTTCTCCTTGACGTACCTGTACGCCTCGATGAGCATTCCGCCGGAACCGCTGGCCGGGTCGAGGACGTCGCTCCCGTCTTCAATGTCGAGCAACTCGACGAGGAGCCTTATCACTTCCCTCGGCGTGTAAACCTCCCCCTCCTTGGCCTTCTGGGGTGCGAAGTACGAGAGGATCCACTCGTATGCATCGCCCAGTATGTCGCTGTCGAACTCCGCAAAATCAACGCGGTTGAATATCTTGACGATCTCCTCAAGCTTGTGGAGGTTGTCCTCCTTGATGAAGCCGATAAGGCCGAGAACCTCGACGAGCTTCTTGAGGTCGCTTAGCTCTTCGTTCATCTCCGAGATCTTTATGAGTGCATTTGCCATCTCCTTGATGCTTTCCCTGCTCTTCACAACCTCGTGCCAGGTGTAAAGTTTTCCAGTCTCCTCGTCGAAGAGTTTGTAATACCTCTTGTTTGTGATGATGTAAGCCTGAACCTTGGGTTTGCCTTCCTTCATGAGATCCTGGGCAATTTTCATCCAGCGGTCGCTGATTGCCTTGTAAAACAGGAACACGAGCAAAGCTTTGTAATCGAGGCCGCCCCTTATCTGGTCGGCCGCGGCCTTGAGGAGTGAGATGAGCCTGTCGCGGGTGATTTTGCTCTCAGCCGGGAACTTCAGGCGGTAATATGTCCTTCTGAAGTCGTACACGTCTTTCCTGGCCGTTATCAGGCCGGCCTTTCTTAGGATTGAGAGAACTTCACCCACGTTTTTAGTCGTGAATTTTGGTTCTTTGATGCCCTTCTCCATGAGTTCCTTTCTCTTTTCCTCAAAGAGCTTTTCCACGTCTTCCTGGGTGAATTCTTTGTCCCTGAATGCGTCTTTTATCAGAAGGTATCTTTCGCGAACCCAGGACTGGAGTTCTTCGAGAATCGCCCACTCGTCGGCACCGTTTTTAACACCGTTCTTGGTCTTTGCCTTTGACCTCGGCATGGGTGTCACCAAAGTAATTAATGTCGTTATCGCTTAAAAGCTTTTTGGTTTTAGTTTAGCTTAATTGATAAGTTAAAATCATTTAACTTAATTATTCTCTGGTCTTTGAAGAACCCCAAACGCTGCGAACAATCATTATTGATTCCAGTGTCAGGCGATTACTTGACACTGAGGAGCTCATATTTAGCACCAGCCGATGCACTCTGAGGCTGAAGAATTCTCAAACCTCAATCTTCCCCTCATAGTGTATTCTATCAGTTATGAACTTTTTCTGAGATCCATGAGGAGCCGATAAAGACCAATGAGAAGCTCCTCCATGTCTTCTCCATATATTCTCCTCAGCTCTTCTGCGAGCTCAGGCATGGTCTTGGTGCCCCAAGGCTTGACGTCCTCGATTCTGACGAGGTCACCGTCCACAATGTACGCGTCGCGGGTCTCAAGATAATCCAAAAGGTGGATGAGGTATCTGCGTATGATGTGAGGCGACTTGTATGGAAGGTATGTCGCTGAGAGGGAGAGAGCAACGCGGTCAAGGTCTTCGGGGAAGTTGACGATATAGCGGTCTTCTTCGGTCCTGAGGTCGAAGGCCCACAGCCCGTGAGGAGTGAGGGACACAATCACTGGCATGACGTCACGGAACTTTGTCCGTGGTTTCATTTTCTCACCCCCACGATGGCCACTTCCACAGGCTCGGCGATTAACTCGTTTTTAAACACCCCAAACTCCATATCCACACCCCTTGGTGTTATTTTGCGGAGAAGGAAAAACGAAAAGTTCACAGGGCGGGAAAAGGGTTTTATGTGGTGTTGATTTGGTGTTGTATGTGTGTCCCCCATACATAGCAATCCCGTCAACAAAAATGTAGGATTTTTGCAAAGGGCTTAAGGCCTCGGTGGTGGTTACTGGGGAGGGGTGTTGGGTGTATGTGGTGTTTCCATACATAGTAAAATTCGAAACAAAAATACAAGATTTTTGCAAAGCCTTAGGGCACTTAAGGGTTCGGATTGTGTGGGCGTTTGACGTTAGCAGAAGAAAGAAAAAGGTGTTGGTTTGAGATATCATCCTGGGGCGGCTTGATTCGCTGTTCCCGGGGCTCTCTTACTGATAAATGTTTCCACAATGTTAAACCCAGCCTCTTTGGCCTTCTTTTCATTGAGCTTGTACCTGCCCTCTTTTGGGAGCACGATTCCATTATCAATGAGCCATCTGACAGTCTTTGAAAGCTCTTCTTCTGGGGCATTGATTCGTTCAATGAGCTCGTCAAAGGTCAGATTTGGCTCCATGGAGAGCACGTTAACGACCTCATCTGCCAGTTTAAGGCCGATCTCGCCATCTTCTGTAATGTGCCCGTTGATTACCTCGTTAATGATCTCCCAGGGGAGTATTACCCCGTAAACCTGCTTCTTGAGCTCGGGAACATACACTCCTTTCTGGGGCAGGATTTCTTCCAGCTTGTATCCCATACCCTCAAGGTACTTTGCAACGATTCTTGGCTTGCGTGGGATTTTCCATCCTGGATAATCTTTTCTGAGTTCTGCGAGAGTTTTGGTCGATATTAAAAGGCCCCTCTCAAGGATTATGCCTTTCTTCTCGATGGAAACGGCCTGAATGAGGTCTTCAAGCTCCGGCGGAATGCGAGTTTCTCTTTCGTGGAACACTTTAGAGATATGCCGCGCCGCTTCCCCAATATCGAACTCAAGGCCGTGCCTGTGAAGGAGTGCGGCGAGGAGCTCCGCACCGACCATGAGAGTCGCAAACTTCTCTGGATCACGGCCCTCGATTATGTTGTTTTGGACTGCATAATCGTACCACCTTCTAAACCTTCCCTTGATGAAGTGCTTTCCACCCAGATCGTTGGCGACATCAACGAGTTGTTTAACGAAGTACGGAGCATAAACAATGCCTCGTGTAATTCCGACAGGCCCGTCGAGTTCTTGGCGGTATCTCTGCTTCTTCTTGTTATCGAGGGGAGTGTTGAGCTCAAGTATTATCAGCCTGTCCATTAGTGCGGTGTCGTTTTCGAATTCTGGGACGAGCTTGTTTGCCGTGAACACGGGCACAGCAGTAAGTTCGTAAAGCTTAACGCTTGCGATTCCACGACCTCTGAAGCTCTTCGCGTTTGAGGTGAGGATTGCCTTAAGGTCCGCGAGTTTCTTTGAGTTATATTCGTGAATGTCATCGAGAAGCACGGGGAAGGTTGAGGCGCTGAAAAGCTCGTCGAATCTGAAATCCGAACGGTATGCTGAGGACTCCCAGACGTATGAGCCGTAAGCGTTTACTGCGATGAACTGGGCGATGTGGCTCTTGCCGGTTCCTGCCGTTCTTCCAAGGAAGAGCAGTGCTGGCTTTATGCCCGTGAGGTCGATTATCGCGGAGAGGAACCCAGCAATGCCCATATAGGCCATTGAGGCATAGTAAACGTGAGGCGGCAGGAATTCCCGATACTTAATTATTCCTTCAAGGAACTCTTCGTACTCTTCCTCTGTAATTTTCAGGCTCCATTCTTTTAGCTTATCCGTTACTTCTGCTGCAAGTGGAGAGTTTGGCAGGAGAACATCGGTTGTGTTTGGAAGTGCAGCGACAAAATTCCCATGATTCGCCTCATAAATTCCCGGAGCAAAATAAGCGTGCCCATTGTGTATCTGGCTCAGCCATGTGAAGTACTTCTTTAGAAGTTCCTTTTCGTGGCTCGTTGTTATTCCATTCCTCGCGAGATCCTCGACAACTTTCTCGACAGAGCCCTCAATTACAGCTCCTCCCACATAAAGCTTGATAAAAGTCATGCCCCGGTAAAATATTGCCTTGATGAGTTCGATGGGTTTGGACGTCAGAGGAGTTTCAGTTATGAGCTCTGAGTCAAAAATTTCCCACGGGCGTTCTTCATATTTAAAATAATACAGCTTCTTCTTCCCTTTCCACACAATGCCCTTCTTGTCTTGGAATATTACCCTCTGAACCCTAATTTTGAAATAAAGGTTCTTCAGAGCTCTTGGGGGAACTGGAAGATCGGGATCAATCAGTTCTAATTTGTGAGCTAGGAAGCCAAAGAGATCGCTCCGGGGGGAGATATGTCGTTCATTCAAAACCCCCATCACATATACTCGCGTATTGCGGGCAAACTGTTCGACTTTTCTCCTGGCAGGCTTCACAGCAGATATAATACGGCGAACAATCCTTGATGCCTCCTCCTTGGCCATTTCGGGACTTACTGACTTTCCCTCCTGCTCATACCTGCGCTGTATTGCGTCTGCAATCATCTCTGTGAGAGCAGGTATTCCCCTTAAACGTTCTCGGGAGCCCGAATTCGGTGCATACCACCAGTCCTGCCGAATCGAGTCGGTAAATAATTCAGAGCGCTCTTTCAGAAGGGTTATGAACTCGTTTTTAATTTCAGGGAAGTCCTCTTCAAGGGATTTTCCACGAAGTGTTATCCAAGCGTTATTGTACGCGTATACCCATGCCTGAACCCTTTTCTTCGCCTCCTGTGATGGCTGGCCGTCGCTGGGGCTTCTCTTTCTGGTAAATTCGGGATCGTCAAGGAGGTTGGCAAGGATCTCGGCAGATTTGAGTGGGTGGAGTCCCAGCCGGGCAAGTGCTGATGCGAGAGTTAATGTGAAATCCTGACGAGGTAAGTATTTGAGATATTGCCGAACAAGTTCGGCGATTGTCGCTGAGTTGACATCCTCTGTAACGGGAAGCTTCGCGTAAAATCTTTCAGATATCTGGGGGATTTCCGAGGGCTTTCGTGGAGGCTGAAGTTCAATTTCCTGATATGACGGATAAAGCTCAGAGAGAATACCATGAAGCTCCTCGAACTTTATGGATGTTATATCTCCAGTTTTTGCATACGTGTAAAGAAGAATGGCGTATTCTCTTGAAGTTATGGTTCTAATGGGGAGGTACGGCCCCAGAATAAATTTATATCGAGTCCCGCTGGGATGTACGCTGGGAGGAGCAACGACGAGGGCCCCCTCTCCCCGTATCTCAAGCGACGAGAAGAATTTCCCGAGGCTTATGGTCTTCATCATCACCGAGGCATTTGGGTCTTTCCAGTCAACTAAAAAGTAAACATGGACACCTTTTCCGGTTTCAACGATCCAAGTCTCAAAGAGCTCTGTGAGCCCGTATTCTTCGAGAACAACATAATGCTCTGAAATGGCCTCTTGGCTTTCATAATCGAATACGATTAATCCTCCGCTTTTCTTACCGCAAAGGATACCGATGTTCCAAGGGCCGTCTTCAAGCTGTTCGGAGAAATTCTTGCGGGTTATTGTGGCACTTTCCCAGGGCCCAGCAGGGGCCTTGTCTCTGAATTTGACCTTTATGGGGGTTAAACCCATCTTGAGATAATGCTCGGTGTACTCCTTGAGCTCTGTGATGAACTCCTCCATCATTCCTTTCACCCAGCGATTGGATGAGAAGGGGGAATTAAACATAACGCCTTTGAGCAGATTGTGAGGACCATGGTGAATGTTCTGGAAGTTCTTGGGGGAATTATGGAAAGCACCAAGTGTGTACATCGATGGTTCTCCCGCCTTTCGCAGGGAATAAAGGTGTTTGGGAAGCCTTTGGATTTTATGGAAAACACGGAATGTATTCCCCACCCTCTTTAATTCCCCTCATGAAGGTTGTCATGTGCTCCCTTGATTTCTTTCCACAATCTCCATAAATTCCAAGCCACAGTTCATGAACCTTAATAACTTAATAACACGTTATGGAACATTTATTAGAACATGACATTAATTGGAAAACATGATGTCGCAATCTGCTCGTCTCATGGGAATCACGGAAAACTGGGAATGCTAATTTTCCTGAAACCAGCAGAAAGAAGGTAAGCCAAAAGAACAATCAGTGTAAGGCAGGAGCCTGACGCAGTTCTTTTAAACTTCAGCCTCCCACAGTCTTCTTCGGGGTCGTGAAGGTGGTGCCGATGGACGAGGAGAACTTAACTCCCTCCGAGATTGTGGTCAAACTAATCAAAGATAACCCGGACTTGAAACTCGAAGAAGCACAGCCAGGGGACATTGGTATTGACCCAATCGCCGATGGATACTTCTCGCCCGATCTCGACGTCAGCATCAATATCAAAAAAGTCAAAATATTTAAAGTTCACAACGGAGAAGACGTTAAGGCATTTTGGATTAACGGTTTTATGTTAATTTCCCGAGGAATGGTTATACGGAATCATAAAACGGGTGCAATTGCAGATTTGATTCTCATTAAACTCTCCAAGGACAGGGTTCTCCTAAAGGGAGCACTTAACGGGAAGCCCATTATGGCATACTTCGAGGTCGAGCCGAGCGAGTGGTTCATCGACGCGCTCATCCACGCGGCTGGAATACTCCTCAAAGATTACGGCGAGAGGAGTCTCACGCCCGTTCGAGATGGTTGAAATCCCCTTGTGCATTTTGTTTCATTTTCGAACCCAATAAGCGGGATTGCTCTGGCCCAATTTGTCAAATTGTGTTAAGTAAAAAATCCTTTACTGGTGTAAGGCAAATGCCTTACACTGAATTAACACTTGTGTAAGTATTCTTTGGAATTGTCCGGAGGACTTAGATCGAATCTAATCTCAGGAGCAGTTCGTGGGCGGCCTTCTCCTGCGTGTAATGCAGGATATAATCTAGCCTTTTGTGGCCAGTTATTTTGGCAATGAGTTGGGGTGGATACTTTTTTTCTGCTAAGTAACCCACGAACGCGTATCTTAGGCTGTGGGTGTTGAAGCCGTATGTTTTCTTCACCCACGTTGATATTTTGATGACGACTCCTTTCTTACCATGCTTCTGAAGTTCCCGTTCAAGGAGCCCCTCGAGGGCCAATAAATCCGCTTTTTTGACCTCTCTGGGCAAGATCATCAATCGTTGATATCCGTCTCGCCGTTTCTCAACTGTAATGAATGCTTCCCGTGAGTATTCTCTTGAGACCTTGGAGATGAATTCAATTGCCTCTCCAATTCGTGAACCGTTTCTAAGCTGTGTCAAAAGTATCACTAAGTACATTCTTCTCTTGAGTGCCTTTACACCTTCCTTCTTTCTTGCCTCTCTGAGATCTTTGAGCAGAAGCCGATAAGTCTCTTCGTAATCCAGGCCTTGGTCCCAGCCCATGATGGCCACCTAATTGTGTTTTTTGTTTAACTTAAATGCAAATTTTGCTTATAAGTTTTACTTTTTGGTGGCAATTTGTTGAGCTTAGGGTCGTAAGTTAAACACAGAAGTGATCCGTTAGTTTTAACTCCCCACCCCCCGCTCGGAGCCGAGGTGTTAGACATGATGAGGCAGGTTCGGAAAATCGGCTCCCTAACCATCGAACTCGAACCTGAACCCACTGCAGTGCTGAAGGCAACTGACCTGCCAAAATACTTCGGAGGGGTAACCACCCTGCACCTGCCCCCAGAATCCGTAACCGCTTTAGCCAGTGCCATTCAGGATAAAGAGTTCGATACCTTCTTCATATATGTCGATACATTCAGGGTTGATACCCGCATTGAGGCAAGAATATGGAAGGTCCAGGGTACCAAGGATGGTCACAATCGACGACGAAACATCCTGATAAAAGCTCCCGAAGCTAGGAACATCATCCAGCTAACCCTGCACCTAAGCGATGGCAACCGGGAGAAGGTCTTCTTGAAGATGCTCAATTACGCCACGAAGGGCCTGGAGTTTAAGCTCCTTACCAAATTTTAATTTTTTAGTGAAGAGCAGGCCCCCTGAAGTTCATGTACCTTTTCATTCGTCGGTTTACCCTCAACTTCTCGCTGTCCATTTCCATATGACATCTTCTTCATTCAATCGGGGGAGTTATATTTAATTGCCCACTCCCAACTTCAGATTTTGGGTGGATTTGTATGGCAGAGGCGATGGTGAAAAGTGTATACGAGGCCCAGCTTCCAGCCGGAATCCAAATCGTCCAGAGGACACGCGGGGAAAGATACGGAATACCAGCCAGCGAAATCGAGAGGTACCTCAACGAGCTGGAGCTCAAAGACATCAGTGAGAAGCACAAGAAAAAGCAAATCCAGTTCCTCAAAGAGTTTCTCTCAGTCCTGCCCGTGCTCGGCCAGTCATCGGAGCAGATTTACGTTGTAAGTGCTGTGACCATCGAAGAGTACCTGGAATACCTGGACTCCCTCAAGGGCAAGGACGGCCAGAATCTCGGATACAAGGTGAAAAAGGACAGAATCGCGACTGTGAGAAGGTTCTTGACGGCAGTTGGTATCAACGACCCTGAGATAATAAACAGGCTCAAAGCCGTGGAAACAGAGCTCAGGAGAAAGTGGAAGATGCACGTTGCAATGAACACCAAAACGGTCACCAAGGAAGACATTGACAACCTCTTTCGGGCCCTCGAAGACCTCTTTGAGGATTATGAAATAAAGGAGGAGCAGTACTGCAAGACGCTCGCGTTCCTGCTGTTGCTGGCAACGACGGGCAGAAGGAAAGAAGAAATCGCGAGGGCGCACATTAGCTGGTTCGACTTTGAGCACAACATAATCAGACTTCCCCACTCAGCGACTAAAGTCGGCAGACAGTTGAAGGAAGTGGAAGGCTTCGAGATTCTCCCGTTGCATCCGGAGGCAAGGGCCTGCCTCAAAATGTACACAACCAAATTCAAATACGCTGTCGAAGCGAACGATGGATACCTCTTCGCCGTGCCGACAAGAAAATCCGAGAACCCGACGTTCTTCGATGCACTCATCAAAAAGCACAAGAGCCTGAGGGTGAAGCTCATTTACAGCCCGGGGACGCTCACGGCGGGCATGTTCAGGAAGTTCTTCATCCAATATTGGTATGAAAAGGGCGGAAACGAGCTCATACTCAAAAAACTCGTCGGGCACTCGCCGAGCACGGTTCACGAGCTCCATTATGCAAGGGGATTGCACCACAAGAAGCTCTTTGAGGAATACAACAGGGTCTTCGGCAACGTCCAATTCCTGACGAAGAAACAGCGGGCGATGGTTTCACGGTATCTCCCCAAAAAGGGCAAAAGAAAGCGCAGGAGAAGAAGGTGAGATTTCCTGTGTCTTTCTTTTTTCTTGGTTCCAAAGTTGGGCTTAGTTCGCTTTTCATGTCTCAGGGTGTCAAAGACTTCTGCATGGAAACCTTTAAAAGTGACGGCCCGTCACTAGTGATGGGGTGTTCACTTTGTTCAGCACGCGCCCGATAAGGGATGAGAAAAACCTCCATGGAGAAGCACACAGGAGGGCGGTTAGGGAACTCAAAAATGCTGTTGATGAAGGCGACTTTGTGGCGATTTTGGGTTCGAGGAGGGTCGGCAAAACCAGCGTCATCAACGTCTTTCTCAACAAGCACCGCTCGAAATACAATTACCTTTATTATGACCTGGCCTTTGGAATGGGGCGTGAGGCAATAAGTTACACCGAACTCGTCCCCGTTTCGACGAACATACCAGAAGAGCTAGAATACTCCGCCACACTGAGCCTCGGAGTCGTGAAGATGGATGTTAAGCCAAAGGGAATCGCCGAGTTCCAGAATGCGTTTCTGAACCTCCTCAGGCACCTGAACAGGTCGGGAAAAAAGACGGTGGTGGTATTTGATGAAGCCCAGGTCCTTCCGAGGTTCGCTCCACTGAACATGCTCGGCATGCTTCAGACGATTTCAGACGGCTTTGAGAATGTAACGGTTGTCCTCTCTGGCTCGATGCCTGGCCTTCTGGAGAGGATAATAAACCCCTCAGGAGATAAGCCATTCTTCGCGAGATACGTTGAGAAAATTCACATCTCTAGGTGGACGGTTGAGGAAAGTGTTGAGTACTTGAGGAAGGGTCTTCCAGATGCCCCAGAGGAGGAGCTTTATGAGGCCGCCCGGGAGCTTTCAAATGTTCCAGGTTTTCTGGCGTATTACGGTAAGCTGAGGGTTAAGGTGGATTCCCACAGGGAAGCGTTGGCGAGGACGATTCATCACGCTGTCAGGCTTTGGAAGAAGGATTTGAGAGACTTCATCAGGATATACAGGTCTCCCGCGTATATAATCGCCCTGAAAAGGATCGCCAAGGGGCCCTCGTATGGCGTGACGACCGAGGAAGTCCTTACTGAAATAACGTCCGTTGTGGGAATCTCCGAAAGACGGGCAAAGGAGGTCCTCAAGAACCTCGTTGATGGGGGTTTCTTAGTAAAACCCAAGCGGGGCGTTTACCAGATTCCAGAGCGTCCCTTACGGCAGGCGATTCTCGAAACGAGATTGGAAGAAATTGAGAAATCCATCTAAGGCACTCATACGAGCTTTGCCCCGAATTTCAATTTTTTGAAGACTTTATCGTAAACGCTCTGAAGGCTCTCCGTTGTGTGGTGGGAGTAATGGAGCGCGTTTATATCGCCCCTGATTGAGTGCCCCATGAGAAGCTTCTTAACCGTTGCATTGCCGTTCCGCCTGTCCCATTCCTGCGAGAAGAATTTCCTCATGTGCTTGGGCCGGATCGGCTGGTTGGCCAGCTCTTCCTTTCGAATGAATGGTTTTTCGAGGCTGAAGTAAGAGATGACTGGCTTATCGGGGTTTGGGCTGTATCTCTCGACATACTGCTTCAGCAGGCTCTGAACTTCCTTTGTTATGAACGTTACCCGCGCCTGGCCCGTTTTGGCGACGTTTGGTGGCACTTTGATGAGTCCTCGGTCAATGTCAATATACAAAAGGGGTAATTTTGTGAGCTCATACACTCTAAGACCGCTCGTCGCCATTATTAAGAGGCCCAGCATGATTTTGTTGGCAATTCTTCCGGAGACTTCTTCCCTTTTCGCAAACTGAACCCTGTGTATTACCTTTAGGAGGGTTTGGACGTCCTGAACGGTGATGACTGTCATGTCCACTCCAACATATCTCGGGCTTTTGAGGTTGTGTTCAAGCGGAATGCCGGCGATTCTGAAGAGCTTTTTGAGATATGTGATGTGCTTGCGATACATGGAGGGGGAATACTGTTTCTGAAGGTTCTGGAGGTGTGAAATCAAGTCTTCGACCGTGAACGACCAGTAATCGCCATGTTGGGTTGTTTTGTCCAGGAATTTATGAACCACACGGTTCACGAACTTTAGATGGTGTTCAGCAACGTTGTTGGCCTTTAGTTCGAGTAAAAGAATGTCGAGGTGTCTTTTTGTTATTATGTACTGGTTGTCGTCCGCTCGTTCATGTACAAATGCTGGCATGGCGACGTTTTGTCCTTCAAAATTTTCTGCTGTCTCCGTCCTTCTTTTGGCGAATAAAGCCCTTTCAGGCTGTGGATCCCCTACCCGGGTTCAAATCCCGGCCCCGGCCCCATAACAGCCCTTGCTTCCGCAAGCGCTGGCGGAAAGTTTCTAACTGCTTTTAAAATACTGATTTTTTGAGATGCACATCTCAAAAGGAGTGTTTTTGTGCTGGATTTCCTCTCAATTCGCTGCTCTTCAGCGAGTCCCTCCAAGTATAATACCTTTTGGGCATTAAAAAGAAGAAGGACTCAAGATTAGAAAGCTGGATATTTTTGTGAAAACCACACATAACAGGCAGAACTGGCAGACACACTCTTAAAATGACTAATCTATCAGGCAATCTGGACCAAAGCTCATAAACTCCTTATTTGTGAATTAACTCCCCAGACTAATAGTCTCAATGCTTCACAGCCCTAACCAACGTATAAATCCCAGCCTCTTCTTTTATGAGCCCTCTCTCTTTGGCAATCTCCAGCAAGGGTTTCAAATCAAGGAGAGGAATCCCATACTTGTTGCAATTATTCACAAGGACTGGCCAAGAAGCACTACCACCAAAGTCCCTAATCATTTTCAACAACGCTCTCAACTCAGAAGCTTCCCCACTCATAGTCTCACCTCCCCATAAGTCTGATTTAAAGAAAAGACAAGATAAAGTTGGCAAAAGTTGTATTTATATGTTATTATAACACAAGCGAATTACCTCTGAATCCTACATTCATAGCAAGCAGATTTTGTTTTATTTGTCGAAGATTTTACCAAGTTTCTGACTAAATGGTCATAAAGACGATAAACAGAACATAAAAGACCCAAAAATTAGAATTTAAAGAGGCTCATCCCTTGATTGCACCGCTCGTGTATCCTCTTATGAGATATTTACCTAAAGCTATCATAATGATCAGCGTGGGGAGAGCAACCATTAGAGCTCCAGCCATTTGAACGTTCCAGTTTGCAACAAAGCTTCCCTTAAGGTTTGCAAGCATAACAGTCGCTGGCATTGCTTCTTCTCCTCTTGTAAGCACAACTCCGAAGAGATAGTCATTCCAAATGCTTGTGAATTGATAGATAGCAGTAACGACAAATGCTGGCATTGAGAGAGGTAGAATAATCTTTGTATAGATTCCAGCAGCACTTGCTCCATCAACTTTTGCAGCCTCAACGAGCTCATCTGGGATCTCATAGTAATAGTTTGTGAAGAGCAAAGTGGTTATTGGGATTCCATATGCGGTATGAGTTAGAACAAGTCCTGGAATAGTATTGTAGAGGCCAAGGCTCGAAATTAGCCTTACTAAGGGTATCAGGATTGACTGATATGGTAAGAATACACCGAATGTTATTAAAATTAACAATTTTCTTGAAACACTACCTCTTATGAGTTTTGCCAATGTAAAGCCAGCTAAAGACCCAAGCACAGTTGAAAAAATAGTTGCAAGGGTAGTAAAGATTAAACTGTTTATAATAGGTCTCTTGAGATTTTCAAAGGCAATTTTATATGCTCCAAAATATGGAGGAAGAACAAGCTGTATTGGAGTGGTTAAAGCGACTTGTTCCCCTGTTTTTGTTGAGGTTGTTATAGCACTCCAAATTGGAAGAAGATACCCAAAAGCAAGGAGGATTAAGATCATGTACATAAGAACCCTCACTGGTGTTAGTTTTACCTTCATTCTTTTTCACCCCTGTAACTCCAGTACAAATAGGGCAACACAACAGCAAGCGCCATTAAAAGGAGAATTGTTGCTATTGCAGCTCCATATGCAAAGTTCGTCTTTGCAAAGGTCTCTTTATACATCTGAATAGCCAAGATAAATGTCGAGGTTCCAGGCCCTCCACGAGTGAGCACCCAGATAAAGTCGAACGCTTTCAAGGAAAACACCATGAGGACTACGAAAGCACTAAGCGTTGGTTTAACTAGCTGAGGAATCACAACATATCTGTAAACCTGCCACGTACTTGCACCATCTATTACAGCGGCCTCATAGTGATCTATCGGAATAGATCTTATTCCCGCCAAATAAATTATCATTGTATAACCCGAAAACTGCCAGATTAAAGCTATTATTATGCAGTACATAGCAATATTCGGGTCAGTTATCCATCTACTTTTCAAAAATTCCAAGTGTAACTTTCCAAAAAGAGTATTCAGTACACCGCTAGATGGATCATACATCCATGCCCATAGAGTTGCAGTAACTACAAATGACAGAGCAAAAGGAAGGGCATAAATTGTCCTAAATCCTCCCTCAAATTTAATCTTTCTGTCAAGCATGATCGCAAGGATAAGACCCATTAAAATTGAACCCGGCACAAAGAGAAGTAACAGTAGGATGTTATTTTTCAGAGAAGTCCAGAAAACAGGATCATGAAAGAGCTGTTTGTATTGAAGGAGACCAACGAAACGATAAGAGGGAAGTAGGCCTCTCCAATCTGTGAGAGAGATGTATATATTCCACAAAACAGCAACATACACAAAAACTCCCACAAGAATTACTGCGGGCCCCAAAAATAAAAGAATATAAGGAAGATCGGGGGATTTTCGCATTAATCTCCCCCCGATCAGCTGAGCTTCCACTCTTTTATCTTGTTTGGAATCAAGTCCTTCTTCATGGCATTGACGATTTCTGTCATTGCTTTGTTCACATCTTTGCTTGTTGCAAGTTCGGAGATTATATCATTAAGATCAGCTGCAAATGCCTCTGGAACTGCACTTCCGTGAGCGATACTTGGGATCATCTTTGTATTCGGTGACTTAAGTTCTTCCATGAAAGACTTCTGAATTGGATCATATGGATCGGCAGGGGCATCCATCCTTGGTGGTATTGATCCCTTTATTGGGTTGAAGGTGTTCTGAGCCTCAACAGTCCCTATAAAGCTGAGCCACTTCTTAGCAGCATCAGGATGAGCAGCCTTTGCTGGCAGGACAAATGTGTCTATAACAAGGTCATAGACTCCAGCTGGTATTGGAATAGCCCCATAGTCAACGTTTGGCTTCCAGCCCTTTGCTTTGAAGTAACCGTTTGCCCAATCACCCATGAGAGTCATGGCAGCTTCTCCCTTGTAAACCATTGCACATGCTTCATCCCATGTTTTTGCCGCATGGTCCGGATTTGAATACTCAACGTACTTTACAAAATACTCAAGAACCTTTTTGAGAGTTGGATCGTTATCACTTATCTCGCCGTTTATGAACTTCTGATAGTAATCAATTCCTCCCACTGCAACAAGCATGACCTCAAAGACCTGAGTTGCTGGCCACTTATTTCTATCTCCGAGTGCAAATGGCGTGACACCATTCTCCTTAAGCTTCTCAGCAACAGCAAAGAGATCATCAATGGTCTTTATGCTCGCAGGGTCAATTCCATATTTCTCAAATATCTTTTTGTTGTACCAGATGACATTTGCCCTGTGAACGTTAATTGGAACAGCATAATAGTGGTTGTTGAAAATCACCATTTGCTCAATCACATCTGGATAATTCTTTTTCATATCATCTGTCCAGATGTCATCAATTGGAGAAAGCTGGTCAGCTTTAATGTATCTCGCCATCTCATAACCTGCGTGAACCTGGAATGTGTCAGGGGGCTTTCCAGCGAGCATTAAAGACTGAAGAATCATTTTCATGTTAACTCCAGCACCACCACTTACAGGATTTGCCTTTATCTCAATGTTGGGATACTTCTCTTGGAATTTCTTGGCAATAGCATCAAAAGCCTCTTTTTCACCACCAGCAGTCCACCAGTGGTAAATTTCAAGAACTTCTTTTTGGGCTTGAGTTGCAGTAGGTGTTGTTGTTTCTTTTTGGGAGACACATCCAGAAACTATTGCAGCCGCCAAAATTCCAATTAGCAAATATACAAAGAGTTGTCTCATTTTGGGCACAGATAGCACCCCCACGGGGGTTCTTCATAACTTATACGGATGTAAAACTTAAATACTTATCGGTAAAGCAAGTAAAAATATTCCTATATCTCAATTTATACTCTTTTACATTGAGCTTAAGCTAAATTGTAACATAACGTATTCTCAATTTTTGCTCCTTCTCTTATTTTAAATGACACAGTGTTTTACAATCCCATCAAGTATGGTGCTATATCAAACTGTACAGAATCAAACAATTAGTCATTATGTCCCAAATCTTGGAATTATCTGCAAGTTCACCATCTTTTGCAAAGTGTTTAAAAAGCAAACAGAACTCATCACCACACCACACTTAATAACTCACCACCATAAAACAGCCACAGCAAGACAGCAGTGCTCATTGGAACTGTGAACTCATCCCAAGCGGAGTAAATGGGTAAACTCTCCATGAATGTAGCAACTGAGGCGACGAATGCCAAGAGCCCAAGCCCATAAGAAGCTCCAACCACCTTGTGAGCAGCTATCAATGCAAAGATTGACACAACAAACATCGTTAAGCTGCCAATTACTGTTTTATTCTTGTTCCACGGGATTCTAACTCCACCGATTGCTTGTCCAACAATGGCGTTGAAGCAGTCACCAAACGTGGAGACCCAAAGAGCTGCTAAAGCTATAAGCTTTGGGAAAACTGTGCATATCATTCCCATAGTTACCCAAAAGAGAAAGCTCCCCATGTAGTGATTTCCCTTGAGCTCATCTTCTCTCGCCATCTGCCTGTAGCTAATCTCAGCAATCGGAACCTTAATTTTCCAACCCCTTCTCAGCTTAAGATGCTGCAAGGTGTAGATGAATGCTAAGAACCAGACAACAAAGAGAGTAACATATTTTGGTGTGAAAAGTATTATCGGTGCTCCTAAAATGCCGGGAGAAATGTGCCAAGCCTTTCTAATTAATTCACGCTTGCTAATTCTGTTCTCAATTTTACTGAAAATCTTTGATTTAAATTCCATCTGATACGTCCTTTCTGCCTCCATGGAGAAAAGTTAGAAGAAAAAGAATATTTAAAGTTTTCTGCAAATGTCAACACAGCTTTATACAGTTGTCGAATCTATCAGATCCTCCCCAAGCTTCTTCAGTTTTGGATGCACGTATTCTCCGTCTTTTAGAATATACCCCCCATCTCCTTTAACTGTTGCGTTCAAACATATCCCATCAGTATGACTTTTTGCAGAGCCAACTTTTCCCCTAAAGCTCTCCGCTTGATTTCCAAGACCCCATTCCACAGCTCCCCATACCCTCTCATCCTCCAAGATGTTGCCAGTTAACTTTGCTCCCGGATTGCATCCGTAAGACAAATGAGCAATTCGGAACATGTTTAGGTCATTAAAGCTCTTCAGCCATCTTTCAAATCTCTTCGCCTCCCATGCACCCCTTATTTTCGTAACTGTCCCATTCTCAACTTCCAGCACAATTGGATTCTTTAAAATCCCAAGTTCCTGTGGAGGCCATACAGAGCCATCAAATACAATAGTTCCATTAATCGTTTCCTCAATTGGGGCCCAATCCACTTGTCCCACCAGCATGTAATCCCCCGGCCCTTTTACGTCTCCTTCTGTAAAAATTGGTCTCTCTGGGTCATTTTCAAACTCAACATCAGTTCCTGCTGGAGTGGTTATTCGCATTTTTCTGCTTTCTCTAGTAATTTCAGCGAGAAGTTCTTGAAATTCAAGCAGTTTTGGGATATTTATTCTGCCTATAGTTCTTACAAGCATCTCTGAGTCCATGCCAACAAGACAGATATACCTAACTGTTCCTTGTTCCATAACCCTATCCCATGGCGTTGAATATAAAAGCCAGCTTTTGTTGAATTCTACCCATACATCAGCGTTCTTTAACGCCGCCTCCAGTGGTTTCATTGGCAGATAAGGGTCTGCAGCTTTTCCTACATGAGGGGGCATGGGATACCACAGGAGTAAAGGTTTTGCCTTCAGAAGCTTTGCCGCCTGAACTGTTGCCTCAATAACTTGCCAATCACTTCCGGTATCAGCTGTAATTACTACAGTTTCGCCTTGTTGAACCTTCATTATCTCTTTCAATAGTTTATGAGCACTTTCTAAAACTTCAGCAGAGTATAAGCCGGGCATTATACACCACCATTAACCAAAATACCTCTTTCTGCTGTGCATTAAGCCTAAGGATACAAGAGCCTCTGCAACCTTAATTGCAACTCCCGCGGGATCAATTACTGGGATACCAACTTCTTGTTCAATCTCCTTTGCAAGCCCAGCAAATCCGATACATCCAAGAAGAACAACATCTGCTCCTTCTTCTTCAGCTTTTTTGCACTCTTTGATAAGTAATGCCTTGGTTCTCCCCAAATCTTTATCAATTTCTGGAACTGAAAGCTCTATCGCCCTAATTGATGTAACAAGTTTATCAAACTTGTATTTCAAAACAAGCTCTTCAAATATGGGAATTCCGGTTTTTGAGACAGTAACTATGGCTAGTTTCTTTCCAAGGAGTGATGCAAGTGCAAGTGATGCCTCACAAGGCCCTATTACCGGTTTATCAAGCAACGTCCTCAAAACGTCAACGGCAGGGTCTGCACAACAATTCACGATAATAGCGTCATACTCCTCATGAAGCTCCAATGCAAGCTCAACTATCTTTGGAACTGCAATAGCTTCAGAGTACCTTGTTTCTATAGAAATCGGACCATCTTCCAAGCTTACAACGTCAATTTTAGTATCTCCCGAGGCAAAGCTTTCATAAATTTTCTTGTCACTCTCATTCCATACATCCGTCCCAACCGGGTTTATCACCAAAATTTTCATTGTCAGCACCTTACAAAGAAATAATATAAAAATCACCGAGAGAACTTCCTTTCAATTGGAGTGTAGGGAATGTTTAAACCGAGATAAGCTGGTCCAAACACCTCAAGACCTTTTGGGGTCCTCCAAAGCTCTGGAGCAGGGAAACCAACAACAATGTATTCCTTTCCTTCTTTGACGTGTGGATTCGTTACTGGGTATCCTTCGGGAGTCAGGACTGAAATCAAATCTGGTATAGTTACATCAATTTCGCCGTTTCTCCATGATATTAAGTTCTCATTTTTGAACCATACCCTATAGGTTTCCCCTTTAAACTCTTCAATGCCCTCAAGTTCAAATTCGCCTATTGTGAAACCATTTTTGTCTTCCCATGTTGATTTCACGGCAATTCCCTTGAACAATAGGAATCCATTACCCGCTTCGAGTAAGGCGTTTATGGGATCTGTCCCTTCTTCCCTTGCTGTCCTAAGGGCTCTACCAAGTGATAAGGCATAACTTATTGCATTTTTCACAACAGAGTTTCTCAACTCTTTTCCCCGAATTGGATGTGATGTAACTCCAACATTTGTTCTTAGAGATGCTGCTATCGATCTCACAATTTTCTCTGCTTGAAAGTCATCTTTAACCTTCGAAACAATCATCTCATCCCCGAATGGTGTAACAACTGAAAATGGGGCAATATTAATTCCAACAATATAATAAGTCGTGTGTTGTAATTCTGGAACAGACCTTCCAGCTGGATCACCATCAACTATTGGTTTTCCAAGTCTTGCAGCTGTTGCCAAGGCTACAGCTGTGTTTGCACCACCGAGTTCTGTTGAAATTACCCCAGCAAACTCTTTTCTCATAAATTCTTCCAGAAGTCTGTAGGATCTAACAGCTTCTCCCTCTTCATAAACCGATTTTACTTTTTCATCAGAAAGAGAGCCTACGAAATACGGCATTGGGACGATACCGTTGTCGGGGATTTCTTCTAGACTAACGAGTTTAAACTCCCTCCCTGCTTTTAGCTCCCTTTCAATAAGTTCCCATCCCTCTTTTGGTTCACCCCCTCCACCGGTTCCTAAAACAGTGCATCCTTCAATCAAATCTTTTAAGTCCTGTTCAGTCAGCACTCTCATCTTTTCACCTCCCAGAAAACAATCCTTTCTTTCCGTGTTTGACAATATTAAACAAGGAGCGTGCAACGGAGTAAGTCGTCAAAAGAGGTTCTAAAACGGGAACTTTGTATTCATCCCAAATCTCTTTTCTTAAATTCTCTGCAATTACGCTAAACCCCGTACATCCCAGAACAACTACATCTGCCCCATCTTCGATAACTCTTTCGCATGCTTTCTTCGTTTCTTCATATAACTCACTGCTATTCTCCAAAATATCTTCGACAGAGAATTTTATCCTCCTGATTGATATGAGTTTGTCAAATACTCCATATTCCCTTGCCTGCATTCTTGTCCATGATATCAAGTTATCTCCGGGACCAATAACTGAAAATTCCCCGAGCATTGCTGCGATATGCATCGTTGTTTCTCCGGCTCCAAAAACTGGAATATCGAGGTTCTCCCTCAGTTCAAATAAACAAGGATCAGCAAAGCAATCTATCACAATTGCAGATGAATTTTTAAGTTCATCAAGGATTTTTAGAACTTTTGAGCATGCAAAGGTTTTATCTGTGAAGTTTTCTATAGTTTTAGGACCATCTTTAAGTGTTATGACTCTGAACTCATCTTTCGGGAAATATTTCTTTAGATAATCCCTTACGATTTTCTCGAACTCTTTCCCCTTTATTGGATCCAAAATCGTCAACATTATAACTCACCTGCAAAGTGGCACTTAACTAAGTGTCCTCTTTCAACTTCACTCATTTCAGGCTCTTTGGCATCACAAACCCCGGGTTTATAGAAAGGACATCTGGGATGGAATTTACAGCCTTTTGGTGGGTTAAGCGGACTGGGGATTTCCCCAATAACGACACCTTTCTTGAGTGATCTCGCTTTTGGGTCTGGAATTGGAATTGAACTTAGGAGCATTCTCGTATATGGATGCATGGGATTGTCAAAAACCTGATCCAATGTTCCCACTTCAACAAGGTTTCCAAGATACATAACACCAACCTTATCTGCTAGATACCTCACAACACCCAAATCATGGGAAATAAAGAGGTACGTCAAATTCATCTCCTTCTGCAAGCTATCTAACAGGTTGAGAACCTGAGCCTGAACAGAGACATCTAAAGCTGATGTTGGTTCATCTAAAACTAAGAACTCTGGATCCAATGCTAGGGCCCTTGCTATTGCCACCCTCTGACACTGTCCACCGCTCAATTCATCAGGATACTTCTTTGCATGCTCTTCACTGAGTCCAACTGCTTCAAGAAGTTCAAGAACCCTGTCCTCAATGTTCTCATGACCATATTCTCTCAATGGTTCAGCAATTATGTCGAAGATCGTTAATCTCGGATTCAAAGAAGAATAGGGGTCCTGATAGATTATTTGCATTTTAGGCCTTATTCTCTTTAGCTCCTCTTTGGATAAAGCCGTGATTTCGATGTCATTAAAATAAACCTTTCCTCCCGTTGGTTCGTATAATCTCAAAATCGTTCTTCCCGTTGTGGATTTACCGCTTCCACTCTCACCTACGAGTCCAAAAGTTTCACCATCTTGAATTTCAAAAGATACATCATCCACAGCTTTGAGCCAAAGAACCTTTTTTCGCAGAAATCCTTGAGTTACGGGGAAATACTTTTTGAGATGTTCAACTTTAATCATCCAAATCCCCTCCATAAAGGTGACATGCAACAAAATGCCCCGAAGAATACTCTATGAGTTCAGGTTTTGCTTTTTTGCAGATGTCCTTCATATGGTCACATCTAGGATGAAACCTGCATCCACTTGGCGGATTTATTAAGCTTGGAACGCTTCCTCTGAGAGGCTTAAGTGGTTTCTTCTGTCTTGGATCTGGAACAACCGAAAGCAATCCCTTGGTGTATGGATGAAGTGGGTTTTCAAAGAGCTCCTCGGTTTCTGTAATTTCCACTATGTTTCCGGCGTACATGACGCCAACCCTATCACATACTTCAGCGACGACTCCTAAATCGTGAGTTATCAGCAAAACCGAGAAGTTGTACTGATTTTTCAAGTCTAAAATTAACTCAAGAATTTGCTTTTGAATTGTAACATCCAAAGCTGTTGTTGGTTCATCAGCTATCAGAAGTGAGGGATTGGAGGAAAGTGCCATTGCAATCATTACTCTCTGTCTCATTCCACCACTGAGCTCATGAGGATAAGAATTTAACACTCTATCTGCCGGTAGACCAACTGCTTTAAGAAGTTTCTTCGCATGCTCAATTGCCCGCTCTTTTTCAAGACCTTCATGAAGCATTATCACGTCAATCATTTGATCTTTTATTTTGAAAAGAGGATTTAGAGATGTCATTGGGTCTTGGAAGATTATCGAGATTTCTTTGCCCCTTATCTTCCTCATTTCTTCTTCTGATTTCTCAAGTAAGTTTTCCCCCTTGAACAGTATTTTACCAGAAACCTCTGCATTTGATGGCAAGAGTCGTAAGATGCTAAGTGCAGTAACACTCTTTCCACATCCAGTTTCTCCAACAAGGCCAAAGACTTCTCCCTTATGTATTGTCAGATTCACACCATTAAGGACCTTTGCGATTCCCCAAAGGGTTCTAAAGTTAACATATAGGTCTTTTATCTGGAGGAGCTCTTTCATAGGAATCTCCTCCTGAGCCTTGGATCAATAACTTCCCTAACTGCGTCACCCAGCAAGTTGAATGCAATAACTGTAATGAATATTGCCAAACCTGGGAAAACAGGATACCACCAATAGTTGAGGAAGTAATCCTTTCCTTCGCTTACCATAAGCCCCCAATCTGGTGTTGGTGGCTGGACACCCAAACCAAGGAAGCTCAATGCTGCAGCTTCAAGTATAGCTGATCCCATGTCCATCGTTGCTTGGACTATAACAGGAGAAATGGAGTTCGGCAATATATGCCTAAGCATTATTTTCCAATCAGCAATTCCCATTGCCTTTGCAGCTTCGACATATGGTCTTTCCTTAACTGATATTGCCATCCCCCTAGCAAGTCTCGTATACCATGGCCACCAGCTTATTGCCAAAGCCAAGATTGCATTGACCATTCCTCTTCCTAGAGTTGTGGCTATTAACAATGCCAAGAGAAGCGGTGGAAACGCCAAGAATATGTCAGTTATACGCATTACTGCCAAATCTACTTTGCCACCAAAGTACCCTGCTATTAGTCCCAGAGGCACTCCAATTAACAGGGCAAGAGCTACAACAGAAAATCCTATTATCAAAGATGTTCTTGTACCATAAATAACCCTACTTAACACATCTCTCCCTAGGTGATCTGTCCCAAATGGATGTTTCCAGCTTGGAGGCTGCAAACGCTCCTTTAAATTAGGCTCACCCAAAGCTTGTTCTGGATATGGGGCCAATATTGGAGCAAGAATGGCTATTAAAACCAATGCAATAATTATGGATAACCCTAAAATTGAAAGCTTATTCCTGAACAGGATTTTAAGCATTTCTTCCTTTCTCATTTCCATCCCTCACAGCTTTATTCTTGGATCAAGATAAACTTGGACTATGTCAACAATCAGGTTAATGAAGACATAAGCAGTTGCCGCAACAATTGTAACTCCAAGAACAGCTGGATAATCCATGCTGAGAATTGAATATGCTGCATACCTTCCAAGTCCTGGCCAATTGAATATCAGCTCTACCAGAAATGCTCCAACAAGTGTATATGCAAAGGATAATCCAATGGTTATCAACGCTGGAGCTATTGCATTTTTAAGGGCATATTTAAAATATATCCTTCTTGGTGGAATTCCATATGCCCAAGCCGTCCTTATGTAATTTTCTTGGAGAACCTCAATCATCATTGAGCGAACTTGTCTAGTTATTAATCCGATAGGATACATTGCCAAAGTAATTGCCGGTAATATAATATGCTTCAGTGCATCTATAAATACCGGAATGTTTCCTGTTATCAAAGAATCAATGAGATAAAATCCAGTTATAACTTTGAGGGGATGTTGCAAAAGTACAACTGTATCAACTCTACCAGCCAGAGGGAGCAACTGCAGGTGTTTGAAAAATATCAGCTGAAGAACAATTCCAAACCAAAATGCAGGTAAAGAGACGCCACTTATCGCAAAAAGCCTGCTAAGATTATCTAACCAAGAATCCTTTTTAACAGCCGAGTAAACGCCAAGGGGAATTCCAATGAGTATTGCAATAAATTCCGCAACAAGGATAAGCTCAAACGTTGCAGTAAAAGCTGATTTTAAATCTTGAACAACAGGATTATGAGTTCTTATTGAAATCCCCAAATCTCCATGAAGAAGTGACCAGAGATAATAAGCGTATTGTTTTATCAGAGGGTCATTTAAATGAAGCTGTTCCCTTGCTTTCTCTATAGCTTCTGGGGTTGGGTGGGCACCAACATATAACGCTGCTGGGTCTGAGGGGATTACTCTAGATACAAAGAACACAAGTGTAACAACACCAATAATGACAAAAATCGCCAACACGAGTCTATAGGCAACATATTCCCTGAACTTCATTTTATCACCCTCTTAAATTAGAAAAAAGAAAGGAGCTAAGCCTTATGCAGTTCATAGAAGAACACAACTTGTGGATATCCTGGGTTGTCCTTGAATCCCTTTATGCTCTTGTGATAGACATAGACATCGTCAGGGTAGTAGAGGAATATCGCAGGGGCATCTTCAATCAGTATCTTTTCAGCCTTCTTGTAAAGCTCAGCAGCTTTTTCTGGTTGGGTTCCTTCCAATGTAACTGCCTCATCAATGAGCTTGTCAAACTCTGAATTACAGTAGTAACAGAGGTTGAAGTTTATCTCCTCTTCACAATGGAACATGTTAAAGAGGAAGTCATAGGGGGTTGGATATGTTGGCCACCAATACATCATGAATATGTCTTGGGCTTTCGCTGGGTCACTTTTTGCTAAAGCCCATTGTTGCTCCCAGTTCATTGGTCTTATTTCAACTTCAATACCAAGCTTTTTCCACTCTGCTTTGATTATCTCAGCAACTTTTGCTTCCGCCTCATCACCTTGAGTGTATGTGAGAACTAGTTTAAAGCCTCCATTTGGATATCCAGCTTTTGCTAAAAGTTCTTTCGCTTTGTTGAGGTCATAATGATAAGTTGGCAAGTCCTCAAAGTAGCCAAACATTCCCTTTGGTATCGGACCCTTTGCTACCTCACCATATCCATGTAGGACATACTGAACGATATCCTGGTAAGGAACAGCATAGCTTAGGGCTTGTCTAACGAGTTTGTTGTCTAAAGGTGGTTTCTTTGTGTTGAAGAATGCATACAGTTCTTGATAAGAAGGCGTTTGGTCAACGACAACATTTGGGTTCTCCTTAAGCTTGGGTATATCATCAAGAGGCAGGTCTCTTGTAATTTGGATTTCACCACTAACTACCATTTGTTCTCTCAGTGATGCGTCTGGAACAATTTTTATTATCGCCACATCGAACTGGTCATCACTCCATCCTCCCCAGTATTCAGGGAATTTCTTCAAAATGACCTCCGTCTTTGGATCGTACTTATCTATCATATATGGTCCAGTTCCTGCATCATGTCCCTTGTTCAACCAGTCGGCGATTGCATTATCATCACCAAGTTTTGATAGATATTTGCTATCCATTATGTAGGCTCCATATGCGGATGAAGCTATTAATGGGAGATTTGCGGGATATTTTAGGTAGAATTTGATAGTATACTCATCGACAATTTCAATTTTCTTTACAGGATCCCAGATAAATGCTGGTCCAAGTCCCATTCTAATTGTTCTCTCAATTGACCACTTGACGTCTTCAGCTGTCATTTCATTACCTGTGTGGAATTTAACTCCCTTCCTTAAATGAAACGTCCAGACTGTTCCATTTTCGTTGCTTTCCCAAGATGTGGCAAGCCAGGGTTTTAATCCCTCTGGAGTATATTTCACAAGACACTCATAGACATTTGCAAGAACCACTATTGAATTTGAAAATTCTGTGCTTGGATCCAAAGTTATCATTTCACTTCCATATCCATAAATTACAACATTTGTTGTTTCACTCGTTGATTGTGCAGAGGAAGTTGCGGGTTTTTGTGTTTGAGTTGTTGATGTTTCCCCTCCAATACATCCACTTGCAATCACTCCAAATATAATAACGGCTACTACCAAGATAGCAAACTCTTTTTTCACATATACCACCTCGTTTGTTTACACATGCAACTCTTCGTAAATCTTTCACATTTTTTTAAATTTTTTCAAAAATTCTTTGTCATTTTGTTAATTTCTTGAAAATATCTGTTAGGTCTTTCTGAATTTTTGAACTATCTTGATAATTTAAAGTTTAGTCAGAAATAATTAAAGATTTAATAATATTTAACATTATCTGTTCAATTTTTTCAACATATATTGACAAGATTGTTCACAACATGATTTTACTAATATTAACTGCTATGGAGTTATAACTTTATCATCTCTGAAAAGTTAAGAACATAGATGTACTATAACGAAATTTATAGTTGATAAATGTTCATCGAGCATGTTTGTATTTCATAGGCTTTGTAAAGAGCTTCGGACTTGATACTGCTGGTAAAATGAGGCTTTTTTGAATTATCTTACGTCCCGTGATAAAATTCTCTATTGTTTTCTTGAGCTCTTTAAAATCCTTATCGAAAAATTTTATAACAATATCATACTCCCCTATATATTCATCTATTTCAAAGACCTTAGGATTTTCAATTGCCTCCTGTATAAAGGCCTCAATTTCTTCTTTCTCGGCATCTTCCCTAAACTTCAAAATAACATCAGCAGATGCTAGTCCAAATTCTTCAAAAATTAACATGCCCATTACTTGAAGATAGCCTTTTTCTTGAAGAGCAATTCTGTGTCTTCTTGCCGTTGGAACAGAAACTCCAAGCATTCTTGCTAATTCTGTATCCGGTATTCTACCATTTTCTCTCAGGGCTAGATATATCATAACATCAATATCACTTAACTCCCCCTTGCTCATATGTTTCCAAAATTCAATCTCCTCTTTACTCCATTTAATAACTCCTCTTCTATTTCTACTTTTGTCATTTCTATTTTTCATCTTTATCACCTAATTCCCATAGCTATTTTAATTTAGTTAAAAATTCCTTATAACTTTTAAAGAATAAACCAAAACAAGAGTAATGGAATTAAAAACTCTATTCACTTTTGAGTATCTTTGCAAGCTCTTTAGAGAGCTCATCAAGGAACTCTATGAACATTTCTTCATCATACATTACTAGATCCATTTTCTCTTTAATCATCTTTTGGAGCTTTATTATTTGTTCATTGACTTTCCCTTCTTTCCTCATAATTTCAATTAGTCTTGAGGCTGCATCCACTAACCTCAATGGGCCATAAAGCGGAGGTTCATCAACACATCCTCTTGCACTAGTTATTAAAAATGCCAACAACTTGAAATGATCATCCTTTAAAATGTCTTCCATATCTTTCAACGTGCACTACCTCCTCCAGAGGTCTTCTTTTGGGAGGTTTAGGCCAAAACTTAGGATAACCCAAGCTTAATATCAAAACCGGCTCGACGTGTTCTGGAATACCTATCAGCTCTTTCCATGCTGATTTGCTGAAAGATACTATTGGACATGAGCCAATACCCATTGAATATGCAATCAGCATCATGTTTTGAGCTGCCATCGAAATATCCATCAATGCAGTAATTCCACCAAGTCTCCCACCTCTTTTAGCCCTTTCCCTATTAATGCATAAAACAACAATGGCAGTTGGATTCCCAAACAAACCCGGAGAAATTAGTTTTATCTTTTCTATCATAGCCTTTTCTGTCACAAGTATGAATTCCCAAGGCTGAATATTGCTCCCACTTGGTGCCCAAATTCCAGCCTCTAAAATAGCCATTAGTTTTTCTTTAGGAATTTCCTTATCCCTAAAATCTCTAACGGCTCTCCTACCCTTAATTATTTCCATTAAATCCACTCCTTGTTCCTCCTAACTTATATCCTTGACCAAAATATACAAAAAAGATAAAGAAAAATTATTTAGCTGACCATTTCTTCCTCTCCTCATTTATTGGAGCTATGTACCTCTGATAGAACTCCCTGAGCTTCCTTGTATGCTCCTCAACCCATTCTCCGCTAACCTTCCTTCTTGCCACCCCATCCTTGATCGCCTGTTCTGCCACGGCCCTAGCTTCTTTTGGATAAACATCCGGGTGAAGAGGCGTTGGGATTATGTAATCTTCGCTAAGCTCATCATCACTCACACAGCTTGCTATAGCCTCAGCGGCTGCAATGTTCATGTTCAATGTTATGTCGCTCGCTCTCACATCCAATGCCCCTCTGAATATTCCTGGAAAACCAAGAACGTTGTTTATTTGATTCGGAAAGTCGCTCCTACCTGTTGCTACAATTCTTGCTCCCGCTTCTTTTGCATCATCTGGCATTATTTCCGGAACCGGATTTGCCATGGCGAAGACTATTGCATCATCTGCCATTCTGGCAACCATCTCTTTACTAACTATTCCTGCAACACTAACTCCAATAAAAACGTCTGCCCCTTCCATTGCCTTTGCAAGATTACCCTGAATGCCGTGAATATTGAACTTTGCAATCTCTTCTTTGTACGGATTCATGTTTTCCTTCCTTCCCTCATAGATTATTCCAGCTCTATCGACTACTATGATTTCTTTAACGCCAACATGATGCAAAAGCTTAGCTATTGCAATTCCAGCGGCACCAGCTCCACTTATAGTAACTTTAATTTCTGTAAACTTCTTCCCTACAAGCTTTAGAGCATTTATGAGACCAGCTAAAGTCACCACAGCAGTTCCATGCTGATCATCATGGAAAACTGGGATATCTAACTCTTTTTTCAAACGTTCCTCTATTGCAAAGCATCTCGGAGCACTTATGTCTTCTAGGTTTATTCCCCCAAACCCCTTAGCGATGAGTTTTATCGTATTCACAATCTCATCAACGTCTTTTGAATCTATGAGGATTGGAAAGGCATCAACCCCCGCTAATGCCTTAAAGAGAACGCATTTTCCCTCCATAACCGGCATTCCAGCCAAGATCCCAATGTTACCCAAACCCAAAATTGCCGTTCCATCTGTAACGACTGCCACAGTGTTCGGAATTATTGTGTATTCTTCATAACTCTCTCCACTTGCTATGGCTTTACAAGGCTCCGCAACACCAGGAGTATAGGCCAAGCTCAGGTCGTAAAAGTCTTTGAGCTTAACTTTTGGAATAACCTCAATCTTGCCATTTCCGGGGAAGTTATTCTTGTGATAAAGCAAGGCATCTTCTTTCAGTCTTTTTCTTTGCTCTTCAGTAAGTTTAGCCTTCATGCCCAACACCTCCAAACAATTTGATGATTTCAACGTACACATTTAACACTTTCTCAATCTCATCTACTGTTGTGTATTCATTAACAGCATGAGCTTGTCCCCCAACACCGGGACCATAAGCAATGCCTTCAACCCCCACACGCCTGTAATAGACCAAGTCATATCTGCCGGCATTCAGCATCAAAGTGGGTTCTATGCCGAGGACATTTTTGACTGCTCTTTTTGTTATCTGAACTATTTTAGACTCAATAGGTGTTGCAGAAGCTTCTATTAGGCTTTTAACAATAATTTCAATATCAACATTGACTTTTGAGGCGAAGTTTCTTAGATATTCCTCGAGTTCCCTAACAACTTCCTCAGCATCTTCTTCGGGAATTATCCTCCTGTCAAAGCTGAAATAAAATTCTCCTGGAATTATGTTGTCCTTCTTTGCTGGACTTTCAGCATAGCCTCCCAATGCAATGGATGGATATGCAGAATTCTCGTCCTCAACAGGGAAGCAAGTCTTCCTATTTTTCAATAAGTTCCAATAGCTTGGGAGGAAGTTAGCAACAAGCTCGCAAGCTTTTTCAAACGCATTCACAGCTTTCCACGGCCTGCTCGCATGCCCTTGCCTGCCTATAACTCTAACGATTCCCCTCGCAAAGCCCTTGTGCCCTATTCCAATGAGTCTGTGACTTGTGGGCTCTGGTATTATAACATAATCGGGTTTTACTTTCACTTCTTCGATCAGATATTTTGTCCCCATGCCACCACTTTCCTCATCCGGAACAAAAGCAACTTCAATCTTACAGTTAATGAGATTATTTTCAACCACATATTTCAGGGCAGCAAGTGTTGTAGCGATGCCTCCTTTCATATCTGTCGTTCCTCTGCCATAAATTTTGTTCCCCTCAATCGTTGGACTGAAGGGATTATGTCTCCACCCTTTTCCCGGAGGAACGACGTCATAATGTCCATTGAAATGCAAGGATTCACCTTTTCCAATCTTGCCATAAACTATGAACCTTGGCTTCCCTTTATGTTGAGGCGAATAAGGGTAAGTTTTATCAAGGTATTCCTCTAGAACTTCAATTAGCTCTGTGTCAAAACCTATATTCTCGAGCTCTTTTTGTAAGAATTTTGCAATTCTTTCATAATTTTCACCTGGAGGATTTACTGTAGGAATTTTCACAAGCTCAAAGAGAGTTCTCAGAGCATAATTTAGGTATTCCTTCATTTTTCACCACCTACTTAAGCTTAAGGGAAAAAGGAAAAAAGGAAAAGAATAGGTTACAATCCCAAAGCTGCCAGAGCTCCGGGGGCCCAGAGCTTTAAGAATAGCAGACCAACGTAATAGCCCATATAGTTCGCTATTGCATATCCAATTGATGCCATTATGACACCCAAAGGAACGAGTTCCTCAACACCGTAGGCAGTTGCACATAATGGCGCTGTAACTCCACCACCAATGTTTGCGACACTTGCTATCGCAGCGGTTGCCCAGTCAACCTTTACTGCCCTTGCACCAAGGAGGACTATGACGAGGTGTATTGCGAGCATTATGAAGAATATCACCATGAGTATGAGAACTATGTGAGCAGCACCCGCAATCTTTGCAAAGTCTGTCTTCTGGGCAATGTAGACAAATATTGTCAGGTATAGGAAGTACATGCCTATGGGTCTCAACAAGGGCAAGTCTCTGACTTTCGTATATGCACCGACTATCAGCGCTATGGTTGTTGCAACGATGACTGTTGGCAACAGTGAGCCAACTTTGAGGCCAAAGATTCTCTTTGAGCCGAACCATGCCTCAAATGCAAATGCAAGCATGACTATTACCAAAGCTGACATGCCAATTATGAACAAATCCCTCTCCTTCAGCTTTGGTGGCAGTTTCTTCTCTCCAACCTCCGCCTTGTACTGCTCAGCTATTACCTTTGCATTGTATTCCGGCTTGATGAAGCTGTTTATTCTGTTTACAAGTGCTTCGCTACCACCAATGCTGAACATGAAAGTGATGTAAAGTGCATATGGTAGAACTCCAGCAAGAGTGTAGTAGGAGTAGAAGTCTCCACTCATTTTCAATGCAGAGACACCGACGGCAGCTGAGTTTTCGCTTCCACCAATCCAAGCTGCAATCTTTGCCGTTATTGCTTTTAATGCCTCAGCTTTTGTCGTTGGATCACCAAATATCGTTGCAACAAGGAATGCACCAACAAAACCAGCTACAACTGTTCCTAGGCTACCAATGAAGAACATTGCAAATGGTCTTCCTCCAATTGATTTCTTGATAGCTTTTAGATCTATCTCTAGCAGAAGGAACGTTATTGAGAGAGGAATACCAATCTCAACGAGTATTTTCTGCAGAGATAATGCCTTTTTACCAACAACAACATAATTTATACCAGCTTTGGTTAAGTTTGAAACAACAGGCTTAGCCAATCCAGCACTTGATGCTTTTGTAACAAAGTCAAGGTATATTGTTCTTGGGATTATATAACAGTTTGTTGAGAGTATTGCAAGAATTAATGCCCATGTAAAGGGCCCAGCTTTTTTCATCCACTTGACCCTTGGGGTGAGCCATAGGACTATTGCGAGCTCAAGGTTAATTATTGCGAAATAGCCAACGATTAAGAATACCTTTTGGGTCTTACCAAGGCTGCCCTTGAGCGATGCTTTTCCAAGCCACTCAAGCAGTGTAATCCCTGTAACATGGTGGATCAAAAGTCCACCAATATGCAAAATTGCCAATACCAAAAAGGCATAGGTAATAAGTTTCTGCTCGTTTATCTTCCCTTCCCCCAAGCTAATCACCTCCTAAAATGCAAATTATTGTTGAATAGTTGAACTATATAATCATTTTGATTGATATTAGCGTAAAATTTTATCGAATAAGTCTAAAATATTAACGTTAAAATTAATATTTGAGCCTTACAAAATGTATCATTATATCGGCAATTGTCTATACATTTAGTTCCAATTAACGTAAATATTAAATACAAAACAGACTATTCTTTTAAGGTGATACCATGGCAGAGGGTCAGCTCTATGAAATCTTTGGAGAAGTTATCTCTTCGAGGCATTTCTTGAAAGCATTCATAATAACTGCAACAGCAACATTCCTTATGTACTTTGCCGCTCCAACCATAGTAAAAGCACTCGGCAAGGAAGATTTCTTGAAGGCTTTGAGAGTAACTTTAAGCGCTTTGGGGGCTTTTGTGGGCTTCATAATCTCCAGCGCAATAATTGAGCCAAAAAGAATAGTGGAGGAGGAGTAAAAATGGATATTGGCATCTTACTGCTCCAGGCCACATTCTTAACAATTCTCTCAGTTCTCATGTACATCATAATTGGGATGATCCCTGGAACTGACGAAACTGCTACCATAGCGCCAATAACTTTGGCTCTTCTTGCGGCAGGTTTTGATCCGTTATTGGTTTTAGCCTGGTTCATGGGGACGATAGTTGCATTTAAAGCTGCAGATGCTGTTCCTACAGCCTTAGCGGCAATACCAGGTGGAGTTATGGCGGTCCCACAAGTTCCAGATGCATTAGTTGCAAGAAAATACGGTTATTCTGAGATAGTTTTGAGAAAAGGTATAACAGCAAGCGTGATTGGAACAGTTGTCGCTATAGTAATTGCTCTACCCCTATCATTCTACTTAACACCGTTGGGAGATCTGCTCAAAACACAGATGGGGCCCTTAAACTGGCCAGGATGGGTTTATATAATAGTTGCTGGAATAATTGTGCTTGCCGTAATGTCAAAAGCAAAAATCTTGGCATTACTTGCAATATTTCCATTTGCAATGCTTGTTCAAGGAATTAGAGCAGTTTATGGAAAACCAGTCTTCATAAGCATTTTCTTGGCAATCACAATTGGTCCAATACTCTATGAGCTTCTCACACTAATTTCTCCACACAATCACCACTTAAAGCGCGATAGCTATGCAAGAATAAAGCTTGTAAAAACCGACAAAATAACCCTAAACCCACTCCATCATTTGGACAAGCTTGAAGTTACATTATCTTCAATTTTTGCTGGAATAAGCAGCATCCTCTCAGCCTTCATGAGTCCAGTTGGATTAACAATCCTCTTTGGAGATCTCATAAAAGAGGCAGAAAAAGACGAGCTTAAAGGGTCTTTAAGGGCATATGCAGTTAGAGATGCAATAAAGAACGCCACTTACATAGGAGGAACACTCATTCCGCTGATAGCAATTGGAGTTCCAACTGGACCAATGTCCGCTGGTCCAGCGGCACCATTCTTTGCAAAGCTCGATGCCTTTAATGGACTAAGTCCAAGGGATGTGCTCCTACAGAGGTATTCAACCCCCACAATAATGCTGGTAATAGCCTATGTCACACTGTTAGCAGCACTGCTAACTTATGTAATCTTGATAAAATATTCAAAGCCACTAACTCGCTTTGTATTCAAAAAGATACCAGCTGAGGCCTTATACAGCACATTTTTAGCAATAGTCCTAGTTCTATCATACATGGAGGCCGGAATTGCCGGAATCTTTGGTTCAATACTTGTGGGGTTAATTTCAGCAACCTTTGCAAGGAACGGTGTTTCAATAGGTGTTTTATTCATGGTTCTAGTTGCAGCTCCATATTTGGTAGCCTTGCTCTGATTATTCTTTACATTTTAATTTTTCCACTCCAACCATTTTAGCTATCTGGTTCAACTCCTTCGAGACTTTCTTGTAAATTGGTATGCCAATCTTTAAGCGAGTTTCCTGAGTTAAGAAGCCTTTTTCTCCATAAATCCAAATCCCATCAAAATCCTTATGCCTCTCCGAACTTTTCAGTTCTTCAATATATTTATTTGGACTTTGTGGGTTAAACGCTTTGTGCTAATCAAAGTTTATAAAAGAGCAAAACTAAGTTTTGAGCATGAGAACAAAACTCATCCTGATAATCCCCATAACATTCCTGATTCTCTTCTTCTACCTTCCTCTCATCAGCATAATTCATGAAGGACTCTGGGACAATGGATTCACACTCAAATACCTCAAAGCTGTTTTATCCAATAGCTATCACAGAAGAATAATTTTCTTTACAATTGAACAGGCTTTAGCTTCAACCTTGCTCACTTTAGCTTTAGGTCTGCCTGGAGCTTATATTTTTGCAAAATACGACTTTCCAGGAAAGAGCTTTGTGAAGGCAATTCTCACTGTCCCCTTCGTGATGCCAAGCATAATGGTCGCTCTTGGTTTTATCCTGCTCTTTGGAAAGCAGGGCTTCTTTACACAGCTCATTGGAAGGGACTTAGGAATCCTCTACTCTTGGAAAGCCATTTTAATAGCCCATGCTTTTTACAACTTTCCAGTTGTCGTCAGAATGGTATCCTACCTTTGGCAGCGCATAAACCCCCATTATGAGGAGGTTGCAATGAGCCTTGGAGCTAAGGGATTCACGCTTTTTAGAAAAGTTACTTTGCCGATGCTTTTGCCCGGAATCTTCGCCTCCTCCATGCTCACGTTCATCTTCTGCTTCCTTAGCTTTTCAATTCCCCTTATTTTAGGAGGCTACAAGTACGCCACAATTGAAGTCGACATCTTTACCTCAATCATGACTCTGCTGGACTTCAAAATCGGCTCCGCCTTGGCTATAATCCAAATCATCCTAAGCTTTGCATTCATGTACATCTACATTAAAAGCCTCGACATGTATGCAAAAGCCGAAGAGCAGAGAATATTTAGAAAACCCCAACAGCTGACGTTGAGAGAGCTGGCGAGCTTAAAAGGCTTATTGATCGGAATTTACTCCCTGATTGTCTTTATTTTCATAATCTCACCTCTCTTAGCAGTCCTCTATGACTCCTTAATTTTCCAAGGAAAATTCAGTCTTGAGTGGTATAGGAGAGTATTCAGTGCAAAATACAACCCAATCTTTGGAGCTAACACTTTAATTGCAATCAAAAACTCGCTCCTTTTCGGGTTTTCATCTGTTCTGCTTTCAACAACAATCGCTTTAATCATAGCCTATGCCTTACATAGATGGCAGTTTAAAGGCAAAAACATCTTTGAGGCTTTGGTAATGCTCCCCCTTGGCTCTTCGGCCATAACTTTAGGTCTAGGCTATATAAGAACTTTCCACAAGCCCCCACTTGAGCTTTTGGGCACTTGGTACATCATCGTTTTTGCTCACACAATTATAGCTTATCCTTTCGTTTTAAGAGCAATCTCAGCTGTGCTGAAAAAGATAAAGCCAAACCTAAAAGAAGCAGCATTAAGCTTAGGAGCAAAAGAGTGGCAAGCATTTCTTAAAGTCGAGTTGCCTTTAGCTTTAGGAGGAATAATCGTTGGAGCAATTTTCGCCTTTGCAATGAGCATAGCAGAACTGGGAGCAACATATATGCTTTATCAACCTGAATATACGACGATAACCATAGCAGTCTATAGATTTTTGAGTGCAAGACAGTGGGGAAGTGCATCTGCTCTATCTGTCATTTTGATGATTGTCTCCGCAGTAAGCTTTATGATAATTGAGAGGATTGGTGAAGAGATATGGTGAGCGTTGAGCTTAGAGAAATCCTCAAGATACTTGGAGATTTCAGGCTTGAAATAGAAAGCTTAAAAGCTAAGGAAGGAGAATTTCTGACGCTTCTCGGCCCTTCTGGATGTGGAAAGACAACGACTCTTAGAATAATAGCAGGTTTTGAAAAACCAGACAGAGGCGAAGTTCTATTTAACAGCAAAGTCATGAATGAAATTCCACCATATGAGAGGAATATTGGGATAGTTTTCCAAGACTATGCACTCTTCCCACACATGACTGTTTTTAAGAACATTGCTTTTGGTTTAGAGCTTAGAAAGCTCCCAAGAGAAGAGATAGAGAAAAAAGTCCGCTGGGCCCTAAAGTTAGTCGGCTTGGAAGGATTCGAGAACCGCTATCCAGAGCAGCTCAGTGGAGGGCAACAGCAGAGGGTCGCACTTGCAAGGGCTCTGGTAATTGAGCCAGAAGTTCTGCTTTTGGATGAACCTCTCTCAAATCTTGATGCAAAGATTAGGGAGAGGCTGAGAGGGGAAATAAAGCGCATTCAAAAGGAGCTCAGCATAACGACGATTTATGTTACTCATGATCAAGAAGAAGCAATGGCAATAAGCGACAGAATTGCAGTAATGAATGATGGCAGAATTGAACAAGTTGGGAAGCCCTTGGAACTCTATTATACCCCAAAAACAGAGTTCGTTGCAAAGTTTTTAGGATTGTCAAATATCATTGAGCTTGAAGCTGAAAATGGAAAAGCTCGTCTCGGAAAGCTGTGCTTCAATGTTAGCAAAGATGGGAAAGTTAGGATATTCTTCAGGCCTGAAAGTGTTTACATAACTGAAGGAGATTTCGCTGAAATTGTTAGCTATGAACTATTGCCTGGAAGGATAAGATTGAGGCTTTCCATTGAAGGAAAAGAGATAATTGCCGAGCGCTTTTTAGACGAACTGCCCTTTAAAGTCGAAAATATGCCAAAAAAGGTTGGTGTGCAGGTAAAATCATTTGCTCTCCTTTAATTTTTAGATTTCATAACATTCACCCTCTAGCATATTATCCCTCTGCTCCATTGTTTAACATTTTTTTGTTGAAAAACTTTAAATATTATACAGATTTTTAACAAATTGATGCAAATTAATCGCTCAAGGTGATTTGGATGGACGCCGTTAGGGATGTAGAAATTGGAATGAGGAAGAACAAAAACTGGTTTGAGGAGTACTTTGATTTTGCATACCACAACACTGACCTTAGAACAGAGATTCTAGCTGGAATAACAACCTTCATGACCATGGCCTACATCCTCTTCGTTAATCCAGCGATTTTAAGCGATGCCATTGGTAAAGATGCTATTCCTTCACTGGTCACAGCAACAGCTCTCTCAGCTGGCCTGGCAACTATCCTCATGGGTTTATACGCAAAGAAGCCATTTGCATTGGCTCCGGGAATGGGACTCAATGCTTACTTCACCTACGGTGTTGTTCTCGGAATGGGTTACTCATGGCAAGTGGCTTTGGCTGCCGTTTTTGTGGAGGGTCTAATATTCATTGCACTAACCCTTACAAAAGTGAGAAGCGCTATTATACACGCAATTCCACTTTCACAGAAATATGCAATTGGTGCTGGAATTGGTCTGTTTCTGACAATCATTGGAATGCAAGAGGCTGGTTTTGTGGTTGACAGCCCAGCAACTCTTATAACTTTCGGCGCTCAGAACGTTGCAAAGCCAGAGTTCTGGTTAGCTTTGTTCGGCCTCTTTTTGGCAGCAGTCCTCATCTCAAGAGGCATCAAAGGGGCTTTGCTAATCTCAATCCTTACAACAACAGTAATTGGAATTGCTCTAGGCATAACACCAGCTCCCGATAAGTTATTTGCAATGCCAACACTCAGCCACACATTCCTCCAAATGGATTTGAAAGGTCTCTTAAGTGTTGGAGCCATTGGTGTTGTCTTTGCATTCTTCATGGTGGACTTCTTCGACACATTAGGTACGATTACTGGATTAAGTGCAAAAGCTGGCTTCCTGACAAAGGACGGAAAAGTCCCAGATGCTGAGAAGGTTTTGCTAACAGACGCAATAGGAACAACAGTTGGTGCTGTCTTGGGAACATCAACAGTCACAACATATATTGAGAGCGCCGCAGGTATAGAGGAGGGCGGAAGAACAGGAATGACAGCTCTAGTCACTGGAGCACTGTTCTTGATTGTTGGTCTCTTCATTTCCCCAATTGCAGGGGTTATTCCAGCCTACGCAACTGCTCCTGCATTGATCATAGTCGGCTATTATATGCTGAGCGCCATCAGAGGAGTTGACTTCAGTGATCCAACAGAAGCAATTCCAGCATTCATGGTCCTCGTTACAATCCCATTTACATACTCAATAGCGGATGGAATAGGCATGGGCTTCATAAGCTATGCAATTGTGAAAACATTAAGCGGAAGATACAAAGAAGTACACCCGCTGTTATACATCTTAGCTGGTGTGTTTGTCTTCTATTTCCTCTACCTCGGAGGCGTCCTTTGATTTCCTTTCTCCCTTTTCTATATGCTCCTTTATGAACTGCTTGATTACATAAGGACACTGCTCTTGAATGTACTTTGCAAATTCTCTGATTCTCTCTGCTGTAATCTCGTGGACATAGTGCTCGAATTGACAAGCATCTTCTTCAGCTATCTCTGGAGGAATGCCAAGAATGTTTATAAAAAACTCTGTTAGCAACAAATGCTTAGAATAAGTCTTTTCTGCAATTTCCTTTCCTCTTTCAGTTAGCAAAATTCTATCATACTTTTCATATTCAACTAAACCTTTCTCGCTGAGCTTTTTAAGAGCATCAACAACACTTGGAGGCCTTACCCTAAGCTTTTTGGCAATATCCTTAACTCTTATTACACCCTTTTTCTTATAAAGCAGATACATTGCCTCAAGATACTCTTCTTCTCTTTTGCTAATCTCCACCGAACTCACCTAAATTAGATTTACCTAAAGAATTTAAGTGCTTTTTGGTAACGCAGAGATTAAAAACTCCAAAGCAAAATTCTAAATGGTGGTGTGTATGAAAATTTATGAACCACTAATGCTGGCAATGCCTTTGGCAAAATGGATGGGCGAGTTTATAATTGAAAACAAAAAGCTCCCCACGGGAGACGATGTTAGAAAGTTCTTGAGAGAGAACAAGCTTGAGGAAATTTGTTTAGATGAAGGATTAGCTCTTCACAGGGGAAAATTCGTTCTAACATTAACTTTCCCGGCAAAAGAGCATATAATCGTTGATATAATTTCATCAAGCGGAGAGCTGAGCGATGCCCTTGAGGTAATAGCTTACCATGACAGAAAGCTTGAAGCTTATGTTATTGAAATCATTCCAGCGAATGAGCTTGAATTTGAAGGCAACATTGGGCTTGAACCTGTAATCATTGATGAAGAAAGTTTTGAGCTAAAGAGCTATCCCGTTCTTGGACATTTTGAGGAGGAAAAAGATGGAGTGTTTCTGGTTATTGACAATAAAACGTATCAGATATGGAAAGAGAACGGAAAACTTAATATCTGTCCAATATGCGGTGCTGAAGGATTAGCATGGAGAAAAAATGAAGCTTACTGTGATTCATGTGGATTTGGGATTAAAGTTGAGGGGGAAAGGCAATGAGCCAGCTCATAAAATCCATTCTCGTCAAGTATTCACACTTAGCTCACGAGAGAGGGTTAACTGTAGCTTTCGGTGGAAATCTGAGCATTCTCTTTAATGGAAAAATTTTCATAAAAGCTACTGGAGCTGTTATGGACACCATGACAGAGCAGCAAGTGGCAGTTATTGACCTAAATGGAAAGCAAATCTCAGCTGTTAAGCCTTCATCAGAATGGAGGCTTCACTTGTTTATTTACCGCGAAAGAGAAGATATCAAAGCAATAGCTCATCTTCATCCGCCATATTCCATCGTTGCTTCAACCATTTTGAAAGATGAACTTCCGATAATAACTCCAGAAGCGGAAATTTATCTCAAGAAAATCCCAATTGCAGAGTTTAAGCCAGCAGGAAGTGAAGAACTCGCAAGAGAGATTGCAAAATACGCCAAAAAGTATGATGCCGTTTTAATGGAGAGACACGGAATTGTTACAGTGGGAAAAAGTCTAAAAGAAGCATTCTACAAAGCAGAACTTGTCGAAGAAAGTGCAAAGCTGTGGTATTTAATAGAAGGCAAAAGTGAGCATAAAAAACAAAATTCACTGAATCTGCTCTAGAGCACCCAAAACCTCCCAGATTATAGTTCTTGTGTGGAGAGGCATGTTTGGATCTTCACTAATTTCCTCAAGAATTGCAATAGCGTCAGCTGCCCTAACAGCGGGCTCTTTACTTCTATCCATCAAGTGCTCAATTGCCTCCTCAGCGGCCCTTCTAATATTTCTTGGGACGATTGTGTCCTGAACAACTTGTTCCTTAAGAACTTGGATAATCTGGTTGATTCTCTCCTCGACATCGCTCATTTGCATCACCCCCTTTTACTAAGAATTGGTAACTAAAAATTTTCCAGTGGTATATTGCACTTTTGTAACTAAAAAGTTTTCGGTTACTATCAAAGCTCAACACCTTTCCTAGCTGTGATTCCTTTCTGGTAGGGATGCTTTATTTCCCTCATTTCAGTCACATAGTCTGCCAGCTCAAAGAGCTCTTCCGGACAATAACGACCCGTTAAAACAAGCTCAGTATTCGGAGCTTTGCTTTTTATCAGTTCCTTAACTTCCTCAACGTCAAGCATTCCAAAGCCGAGAGCAACACATATTTCATCCAAAATTACCAAATCCCACTCACCGCTTTTAACAACCTCCTTAGCCCTCTCTAAAGCTCTCCTTGCTGCCTGAATATCATCTTCTTCTGGCTTTCCATGAACAAATTTTGGCAGACCATAGGACTCAATTATATAACCACACTTCTCAGCCATGAAGTATTCTCCATAAACCTTTGGAGATTTCATGAACTGGATTATAATTACTCTCCCCCCATTGCCGAGCATTCTCAAAGCCAAACCCAAAGCCGCTGTGGTTTTTCCCTTCCCGTTGCCTGTGTATATGTGAACTAATCCAAGCTTTTTCTTCCAGCTTTCACTCATTTAAATCACCAAAGAGAGTTCACTTTGGAGTATTTATCCATTTTGTTGAGTTTCCTCAGAAACTAAACTAAAAAGAGAAGGGATTTATATCCCAACTTTCACTACCATCTTATCTTCTAAGTATCCTATATCCCTCCAGTTGCCATTATAGATGCAATAATGGAGTATATCAGGGGTGTAAGGAACAAAAGTTCCGTCCCTAGTAATTCCTGCAATCAAAATCATGAGCTTGCTTTTATTCCAAGGATTCCTCACAATTTCAAAAACTCCTACATCCTCAGAGAAATATGTCCTGTTAGTATATTCACTATAAAGCACATATTCTCCATTCTTTTTTATGAATCTAACTTTTAGGAGATCATTAACGTGTCTCGTAACGTTATTAGCTACCGGACCCCCAATCAAAATTAAGTAAGACTTTAGATCCTTCTCTGTAACGTTTATATCAGCCCTTACAGTTACGTTATAGCCCCTATGGGCGAGACTTCTCCAAATAAGCTCAGCAAGCTGCTTGTCATGTTCGTTGCCACTCCTATCAGGGTTTATTGTCCCATAAACTATAACAATCCTGCCGCTTTTTGAATGCTTCATAAAACTGTACACATAGTCCCCATTTTCAAGCTCATTTATCTTATCTCCAAAAGTCCTATTGTAAACACCTCTAATAACTTCAGCAAGCTCTGGCATGAAGTCTTCAAAAGTCTTATATCTATCCCTATTCTCACAATACCTAAGGTATGCATCATAGATATCGTGGATAAAGTAGAATCCTAATGCTCTCTGTTGGGCAAGAAATCTACGAGCAGAAAAATCTCCCTTCGTCATATTGATATAGTATGCCTCAAATGCTCTGACAAAAGTCTCATCCAACATAACTTTCCAATTACCATATGCCATTCTTCCCATTTTAGGCCAAACAGGTTCATAAAGAAGGGAATAGTTTTCAAACAAATCAAAATATCTCTCAACAGTAGGATTTACAAAAGAATGGGCAAACTCATGAACTAAAGCTCTGCAGAACTCTGGAGTGCTGTCATATATAATCCCACAAACTCCCAAGAGACCATAAACAATTTTTCCATCTGGAGTATCAAAATGAGACCCATAGCTGTGACCCCACTGGGAAAACTGAAGAACTATGCACCATTCTTTAACGTTCTCACCAAAAAATTGCTCCTCAGTTTTTGTTATATTTTCTAGATTTACCGAGCTTAAATAATTGCTAATTGCCCTCTCATAAAGAGATTTATGATTTTTGTAAAACTCCCAAAAATTACTCTCCTCTGCAAAATCTCTAACTGCCTCTGCAAGCTCATTTAAGAGAGTTACATTTCCACCAACCCTTGAAATTATATAATCGTCCCATGGCTTGGCTTTCTCAAATGTTTCCCTGTCCAAGAAAAGAGCAAAGTAAGGAATTGCATCATATGCCATTCCACTCTCAAAAGCTTTTTGAGCCAACTTTACAGCTCTGTGAAATCTATATTTTGAAAGACAGGCATTTATGTCTTCCAAGTACCTGTACCCCTGTTCATATCCAATAGGAAAACCTTGCATCTTTCCCCAATCTGTAAAGTAGAAAATTATCTCAACTAGCTCTACTCTCGGATCAACTTCAACAAAGATATTGGAAGTTACTTTTTGAGAAATCTCCCCCGCAATTACAAATGAATTCGATATTGTGGCAAAAATGAGCAACATCATAAGGAGTAATGTTCTTTTCATAATAGTTCACCATAATAGAAAACTTTCTATCAGAATTTAAGATTTACGAATAAATAAAGTTACCCGACAAAGCAAATGTTTTTACCATCCTAAAATGCACAAAATAATTAGGTGTTTACAATGAAAGCTCCAGACCTAGGAATTAAAATTGGATTTTATGAGCATGGAAAAAGGAACTCAATAACTGACGTTAAAGGCATTAAAGTTGGCCATGTAACTCTAATTAGGGGAGAAGGAAAGCTCATTCCTGGAAAAGGTCCAGTCAGAACAGGAGTTACGGTTATTCTACCACATGAAGGGAATATCTTCAAAGAGAAGCTCTTAGCAAATGTCTTTGTAATGAATGGCTATGCAAAGCCCGTAGGACTGACTCAAATTAGAGAACTTGGTACAATTGAGACTCCAATAGCTTTGACAAATACTTTAAGCGTTTATACTGTTGCTGATGCCTTAACAGACTTTATGCTTGAGCAGAATGAAGATATAGGAGTTACAACTGGTTCAGTTAATCCCGTCGTTTTAGAGTGCAACGATTCCTATTTGAACGACCTCAGAGGAAAGCACGTGAAAAAAGAGCATGTCTTTGAAGCAATAAAAAACGCAAGTAAAGATTTTGAAGAAGGCTCAGTAGGGGCAGGAACAGGAATGAGCTCATTTGAATTTAAAGGCGGAATAGGTTCTTCTTCAAGAGTCGTTGAGATTGAGGGTAAGAAATACACAGTGGGTGCTTTGGTTTTGAACAATTTTGGGAAGAGAGAGGATTTAACAATTGCCGGAGTTCCTGTCGGCTGGGAGCTTAAAGACTACCCCGGAAGAGGAAAGCCAAGCAAAGGGAGCATCATAATGATTCTCGCAACAGATGCTCCTCTGACAGCAAGGCAGCTCTACAGGTTGGCTAAGAGGGCTGTAGTCGGCTTAGCGAGGACTGGAGGCTACGCCTATCATGGAAGTGGTGATATAGCCCTAGCATTTTCAACAGCTCAAAGGATAAAGCACTATCAAAGAGAGGAGTTTGAAATAAAAATGCTCCCCGATGCAAGGCTCAACAGACTGTTTAAAGCAGCTGCTGAAGTAACTGAAGAAGCGATAATCAATTCTCTCCTCCAAGCAAAGACAATGACTGGAAGAGATAACCATATTCGCTATGCTCTTCCCCATGATAAGCTGATTGAAATTATGAAAAAGTACGGGAGATTAGAAAGGTGAACTTCATACTCTACGCAATCTCGGCTGCAGTGCTTATAGCAGTCCTCTATGCAACAAAAAAAGAAAAGAACTTTCAGAATTTACAAACAGAATTTTAAAGCTAGTATTCAAGCTTAATTAGACTTTTATCTGCTCATATTTCTTTTTCATCAAAATTGCATCCCCTTCAATATTGGGACTTTCACTTATAACGACACCCTTCACCTTGAACTCTTTCAGTACTTTAAGTAAGTCCTCCCACCTCAAATCGCTCTCCTGAAGGTTCAAATGATGCTTTTCTCCCTTCTCTGTATAGTGAATTCCACTTACATGGATGTGCATGTTGTCTAAAGCTTCTCGCCCGAGTTCATGTTCAATCAGGGCAAGCATTTCACGCCACTCTTCTGCTGTATTGAGCTTTCCTTTGTGTCTTGCATGTGCATGTGCAAAGTCTATAGCCGGCAATACCATCTCTACATCCTGACTCAGCCTTATCAGCTCTCTGAGCTCACCAAACTGAGTTGGCTTTCCTGTGAGTTCTGGCCTTATCCAAATCTTTATTCCTTTGTCTTGGAGTTGCCTGACAATATCCTTAATTTCATTTTTAATCTTTTCATACACCGTCTCCGGAGGTTGTTTGAGATAGTAACCAGCATGGAACACAACACTCCAACCTCCAGCTTCATGCAAACGTTCGGCACTTTGAATAATCCTCTTCTTGCTTGCCTCAACCTTGCTTTTCTCTGCAGCGTTGAGGTTTATGTAGTAGGGAGCATGAGCCGTTAAAAGAATATCGTGCTTCTGAGCAACATACTTTATCTTCTTCGCCAGTTCGGGGGAAATGTTCACTCCTCTCACAAACTCAAGTTCCATTGCATCCAGGCCAAGCTCTCTAACTCTTTGAATTCCAGTAATAGTTGAAGGTTTTGGTGTTGAGAGCGGAATCCCAGCTGTCCCAAACCTTAGTCTGTCTATCTTAATCTTCATCTCTCACCACCAATAGAAAATTAGGCTTTCCTAATTATAAATTTATGGTTTATCTATGCTCGTGTTTAGGATTTTCTCAAGTTTTGAAAGTGATTCGTCCAATTCTTTCTCAAGCTCAAGTAACTTCTCCTTTAACTTCCTAATCCTTGCTTCTTTCTCAAGAATACGCTTTCTAATCCTTTCAATTTCATTCTCAATTTCTTTCTTTTCTTGAAGAATCTCCTCTCTCTTATGCTCAAGTCCCTCTAACTTCTTCTTTCTCTCCTGAATTTCTCTAGATTTAGACTCCAAATTTTCAATAATCCAGTCTGCAGTTTGCTTATATTTCCCTTCCAGCTGTCCTCTAATTTTAATCAAAAAGCTTAAAAACTCTTCTGGATGCTCAATTCCATACGAACTGTCCTTTAAAATTTCATTAGCTGTTTTCTCACCTGTACGCATTCTCTTTATTGGTTTCTGGAGCTTTGAAATCTTCGAGCGGATTTCAATCTCATCTTTTGCAATCGAGGATTTGAGAGTTTTAATCTCAGATTCAATTTCTTCAAGTTCTTTGCTGAACTTCGCAGTTTTAAATTCCTTTTCTTTCTCTTTTAGCTCGGCTTTCAATGCCGATAAATCTCTTTCCTCCTTTTCAAGCTGCTTTTTAGTTACTTCAATGCTATTCAAAATAGAATCAAATTCAATTGAATCAATGCTGATTTCCGCTGTTCTCTTAATGTATTCTGTGTACTCCTCAGAAATTTCTTTTAGGATTTTGTTTATTGCATAAACTTCTTTTTCAAAGACTAGGAGGAGATACTTTCCGTGAGAAACATGGAACTTGGAGAGCTCAGGGAGAAACCTACCCAATTCATCAATGCTTTCAATTCTTTCAAGCGTTCTTCTCAATGTATCTACATAGCTCTTTCTTTCTCCCTCTACAACTTTCTTAATCCTGTCGTCGATCTTCTTGGGAATTTCTTTTCTTTCAAGCTTTTCAAGATTTTTCAAAATCTCACGTTTCTTTTTTAAAAATTTAGATGTATATTTTTCCTCAAGCTTCTTTCGTTCTTCTTCAACTTTCTTTTTTCTTTTCTCATACTCCTTCAACGCTTTCTCCAATTTCAATTTTCTCCCATCCTTTAACTTTCTCCCTAAGGTAAATTCCAATTAAAGTTCCGACAACAACATCAGCTATTGCCATCACGACTTTTTTGATAAAGAATTGGAGCAAATATGGAGATACTGTGGACATTGCATAAAGGGTCGTTAAGTCAATAGTAATCCACAAAGCTGGAAGTAAAAGCAAACCAGTGATGTAGTACCAAATGTGAGAGTCTTTTCTTAGATATGCCTGTAAAATTCTTCCTAAAACCATTACGCCTAATCCAGTGACAAATGGGGTCTTTAATATATTCAGATAGAGTAGGGCTGCGATTAATTGAGTACCAGGCAAACCACCAAGCTCTTCCATTGCTACATACTCCAAATTAAGGTACGCATTTATGGCACCTGCCACCATTATCAACAAACCTGCTATAATTGATATGAACTCAATAAAACCTTTTGTTATTGTTTCTTTCAGAGAGACACGTATCCTAAAGCCCTTCGTAAAGAAATAGAAACCAACTATGAAGAGAATTGTGCCTGTAACTGTTGCTGAAACAATTTGAATGCTCTGGGGATACTTAACTGAGATAAGCTTAGCTATTCCATACAGAAGTAGAATTAAGCCGGGAATTCCTAAGACCACTTTAGCAACTTCTGGATCGCTGAGAATTTCCCTCAGGTATCTATATATTATGTAATAAGTAGTCTCAATGCTCTCACTCTGCTTAACAACAATTCTACGTGAACTTATTATTGGGACTCTAGAGCTTAAAATTGGAAAAATCTGCTCATCTTCAGCCCCATCTGTGACGGGAATAACACCATCAGCAGGAAAGACCTTCAGAACTTCATCAAGCTGTTTACTTAATTCTAAATCACTCTTTACCCCAACGTCATGATGACCAGTAATGAGAGCAACCTCAACGTCCTCAAATTCACTGCTCTCTTTAAGCTCATCACGGAGCTTAACAGCAGCGTAAACAACGTTGGCATCGCTGTCCTCAGGGTCAGCTAAGCTGAGCTTGAGAGCAGCATCTATACATGCATCTCGCCCAATAACCGGTCCTTTTACCCCGGCCTTAACACCAAAATCATCATCTCTATCAATTGCCAAAACTAAAACCCTAATATTCAACCCTCCTGAGCTTTCTCTAACACTGACTTCACTTTATCTTCCATTTTAACCTTTTTATCTCTTCTGTCATCAATTCGAATTGTTGTTGAGACCCTTTTTGCCCCAAGCTTAAACATGAGCTCATGAGCCTCCTCAATTATTCTAAGACCTTCTGAAACTGTAGGAACTTCAATTATAGTCCCCATAGGTGTCAGTTGATACTTTACACCCTTCTTCTCTAAAAGCTTTACTACTTCAGCAACGTACTTGCTCAGACTAAGCTCTCCAAGGGGTACTATGACGAACTCTATGATTGCCATTTTCGACACCCAACTAAGTTAGGCTCGACAATTTTTTAAGCTTTGCGCAACACCTTAAAATACTCCAAAGACGTAAGAAAATGTGGTGAGGAATATGTACAAAATCAAAGATGAGTGGGGAGAGTTTCTAGTTAAGCTCGCAAGGAGAGCAATTGAAGAGTATTTAAAGAGTGGAAAAATTATTAAACCTCCAAAAGACACTCCAGAAGATCTTTGGGAAAAGATGGGAGTTTTTGTCACTCTCAATCGTTATGGTGTTCCAAAGCAGACGGCACTCAGGGGATGTATTGGATTTCCCTTGCCAATCTATCCCCTCGTTGAAGCTACAATAAAAGCGGCTATATATGCAGCTGTTGAAGACCCTCGCTTTCCTCCGGTAACTTTGGACGAGATGGACAACATAACAGTTGAAGTCAGTGTTTTAACTCCTCCCGAGTTAATTGAAGGGCCTCCAGAAGAAAGACCAAAGAAAATTAAAGTGGGACGAGATGGTTTGATAATTGAAAAGGGCATCTATTCAGGACTTTTGCTACCCCAAGTACCTATTGAATGGGGCTGGGATGAGGAAGAATTTTTAGCAGAAACCTGCTGGAAGGCTGGTCTGCCTCCAGACTGCTGGCTTGATCCAGATACAAAGGTTTACAAATTCACAGCGGAGATATTTGAGGAGGAATACCCAAGAGGTCCCGTGAAGAGGAAGCCATTAGTCCCTGAGGAGTAATTTGCGTTATTCTTTCTTCAATTTCGCAATGAAAAAGCTGTTGCAGTCGTGCAGATGAGTCCAAGCTCTGAAAACTTTATCTCCAATCTCTAAAAAGCCCCTTTCACCCCAGCTAAAGGGATAATTGACCAACTCAAAACCCACCTTGTTTATTGCATATTTAACGTTCTCTTCATTTTCATCAATTCTGATTGAGCAGGTTGAGTAAGTCATCTCCCCACCAACCCTTAGGTTGCGATAAGCATTCCTCAGCATCGCTTTCTGCACTTGGATAACCCTCTGGATTTTCTTCTCATCAAAGCGCCACTTCACCTCTGGGAACTGTCTGTAAGTGCCCGAACTTGAGCACGGAGCATCAAGGATAATTTTATCAAACTCCTCTTTATCCTTGAATTTCATCCCATCAGCATGAACAAGCTTAACATTTGTAACTCCCAGGATCTTCATCTTCTCACGCATTTTGTTGAGCCTTTCTAAAGAATAATCAACAGCTATTATCTCCCCCGTGTTTTCCATCAGGTGAGCAACATGGAATGTTTTGCTACCTGGAGCAGCTGCCAAATCCAAAATCTTCTCACCTTTTTCTGGGCTTAAAACATGAGCAACATAAGCTGAAGCTAAGTCTTGAATGACAAAGTAGCCTTGCTTGTACCATTCAAGCCTCGTAATTGGAGTCTTGTATTCTAAAATCTTGAGAACGTCATCAACTGGAGTTCTAGCAACCCTAACATTGTGCTCCTGCAAATAATCAGCTAAGCTATCAATATCAGTCTTGAGAGGATTCACCCTCACATAGTAGCGCTGAGCTCTGTTATTGCTCAACATCAGTCTTACTGCATCTTCATAGCCAAGCAACTCAATTGCATATTCAACGTACCATCTTGGATGGGAGAACTTAACACTTAAATACTCAATCCTGTCCTTCTCTTTCAGCTTTTTCAAAGCTTTTTCGAGATTAAAATTCTCCACTTCTCTAAGCAAAGCATTCACAAACTTAGCCTTTGCCAAATCATACTTCTCCTTAACAGCCCTAACAACGGAATCAGTAGCAATGGCAGGATTAACTCCCTTGAACTTCATTTCAAAAACGCCGATTCTGATTAAATTGGCCAAATAAAGATCCAAATCCTCAATTTTTGAGCCTTTGAGAACAGAGTTCACTATGAAGTCAATTTTCTTTCTCCATTTTTCAATTTCAAATACATAAGCATGAGCCAGTCCGCGGGCTTTTTCCCTATCTCTTCCGCTAACTCGCTTAAAAACCCTCTCAAGAGCATTTTTTGAAGAGAGCTCACGCTCATCAATTAATGTTAGTATGTCAGCTATGAGCTCGTGAAGAGTTATGCGATAAAACAGCTCCATGCTCTTAGCTTCGATGGAGAGTTTAAAAATTTGGTGGAAAATTTTATCTAAAATGGGCATGTATTTTTAAAAGGGTGAAATTATGATTCTCGATACTGACTACATCACGAAAGATGGAAAGCCAATAATCAGAATTTTCAAGAAGGAAAATGGTGAGTTTAAAATAGAGCTTGATAGGGACTTCCAGCCTTACATTTACGCTCTTCTTGAAGATGATGAGGCTATTGAAGAGGTTAAAAAGATAACAACAAAGAGAGGAAATAAAATTGTCAGAGTTTTGAAAGCTGAAAAAGTTCAGAAGAAATTTTTGGGAAGACCAATAGAGGCGTGGAAACTAATTTTTGAGCATCCACAAGACGTTCCAGCGATTAGAGAAAAAATAAGGGAGCATCCAAAAGTAATCGACATTTTTGAGTATGACATTCCTTTTGCAAAGCGCTATCTCATTGATAAGGGCTTAATCCCGATGGAAGGAGAGGAAGAACTTAAACTTCTTGCCTTCGATATAGAAACATTTTACCACGAAGGAGAGCAGTTTGGAGAAGGGGAAATAATAATGATTAGCTATGCTGACGAGAACGAAGCAAAAGTAATTACTTGGAAAAAGATTGATCTGCCATATGTCGAGGTTGTTTCCAGCGAGAGGGAGATGATAAAGCGCTTTATTCAAATTATCAGAGAGAAAGATCCAGATGTTCTCATAACTTATAACGGAGACAACTTTGATCTGCCGTATTTAATCAAGAGGGCCCAGAAATTAGGACTGAGACTGTTCATTTCAAGGGATAAGGAACATCCAGAACCAAAAATACAGAGAATGGGTGACAGGTTCGCTGTTGAAATCAAGGGAAGAATACACTTCGACCTCTTTCCAGTTGTAAGGAGAACAATAAACTTGCCAACATACACCCTAGAGGCAGTGTATGAAGCAGTCTTAGGAAAGAAGAAAACCAAACTTGAGGCTGCTGAGATAACTGCAATCTGGGAAAGCGAGGAAGGAATGAAAGAGCTTGCAAAATACTCAATGGAAGATGCTAAAGCAACCTATGAACTGGGTAAAGAGTTTTTCCCAATGGAAGCAGAGTTAGCGAGGTTAATCGGGCAAAGTGTTTGGGATGTTTCCCGTTCGAGCACAGGCAACTTGGTTGAGTGGTTTTTACTCAGGATTGCCTATCAGAGAAACGAACTTGCTCCGAACAAGCCAAGTGACGAGGAGTATCAGAGAAGATTGAGGACAACATATCTCGGGGGCTACGTTAAAGAGCCTGAAAGAGGACTATGGGGAAACATCGTATATTTAGATTTCAAAGCTCTATACCCCTCAATCATAGTTACACATAACGTTTCGCCTGATACCCTCCAAAGAGAAGGTTGTAAAAACTATGATGTTGCTCCGATTGTTGGGTATAAGTTCTGCAAAGATTTCAAAGGCTTCATACCATCTATCCTTGAAGAGCTCATCGAAACAAGAACAAAGATAAAGAAGGAGATGAAAGCTACAATTGATCCAGTAAAAAAGAAGATGCTTGATTACAGACAGAAGGCAGTGAAGCTTTTAGCAAACAGCATACTTCCAAATGAATGGATTTTTGTACTTGAAAACGGTCACCCAAGATTCCTCCCCATTGGGGAGCTTGTCGACAGGAGGATGGAAGCCAATTCCGAAAAAGTAAAGATAGTCGATGGAAGTGAAGTTCTCGAAGTTTCAAGCCTCTGGACAATCTCATTTGATAGGAGTTCCAAAAAAGCCCGTCTCTCAAAGATTAAAGCGATGATAAGACACAGGTACAAAGGAAAGGCATACAAGATAACGCTCAGCTCAGGAAGGAGCATCAAGATAACTCAAGGACACAGTCTATTTACGGTTAAAGGAAGTGAAATCAGGGAGGTAACTGGAGATGAACTTAAAGAGGGGGATGTGATCATCATTCCTAAGAGGTTCAAGGTCAATGGGAGAGAGATGTTCGTAATTCTGCCTCGTTTATTTGCTTTGCTTCCATCCGAAGATACGGAAGATATAATTCTCACAATTCCTGCCAAAGGCAGAAAGAACTTCTTCAGAGGAATGCTCAGAGCTTTGAGGTGGATTTTTGGTGAAGAAGAAAAAAGGATTAGAACGTTCAATCGCTATCTGTTTCACCTTGAAGAACTTGGCTTCGTAACGATTAAGCCGAGAGGATTCGAAGTAATTAACTGGGAAGGATTAAAGAAGTACAAAAGGTTATATGAAATACTGAACCAGAAAGCAAAATACAACGGCAATAAGGGTGAGTACTTCATAAGATTCAACGATTTGAGAGATGTCATTGAAGAGTTCCCGCTTGAAGAGCTTGCTGAATGGAAGATTGGAACTTTAAACGGCTTCCGAATGAAGAGTATAGTAAAACTTGACAAGCACTTTGCAAGATTTTTGGGATACTACGTGAGTGAAGGATCAGCAAGGATGCAAAGAAACCAGAGAGGAGGATTCAGCTATACCGTGAGACTCTACAACGAAAATGAAGAAATTCTGAGGGATATGGAACACGTCTCTAAAGTTCTCTTTGGTGAAGTCAAGAAGACTGAGAAATATGTGGAGATTTCAAAGAAAGTCGTGTACTTAATTGTCAAAGCTATGTGCGGAATTGGTGCAGAAAATAAGAGAATACCAGAGCCAATCTTCCTTGCACCAGAAGAGCTAAGATGGGAGTTCTTGCATGCGTATTTCCTTGGTGACGGAGATGTCCATCCAAGCAAAAGACTAAGGCTGTCCACAAAAAGTGAGCTCTTAGCCAATCAGCTTGTGTTTCTCCTCAACAGTCTTGGAATTTCATCAATAAAGCTCGGTTTTGACAGCGGAGTTTACAGAATTTACATCAATGAAGACCTGCCATTCCTGAGAACTGGAAGACAGAAAAACAGCTATTACTCAAACCTAATTCCAAAAGAAGTTTTGGAGGCAGTGTTTGGAAAGAGATTTCAGAAGAACATGAGCTTTGCAAAATTCAAGGAGTTAGTTGAAAAAGGAGAACTTGATTGGGAGAAAGCAAGGCTTATAGAGTGGCTCATTGAGGGTGATCTAGCATTAGATAGGGTAGAAAGTGTTGAGGAATTCCCCTATGAGGGATACGTCTACGATTTGAGTGTCGAAGAGGATGAAAACTTTTTAGCAGGTTTTGGCTGGCTCTATGCCCACAACAGCTTCTACGGTTATATGGGCTATCCAAAGGCAAGATGGTATTCAAAAGAGTGTGCTGAGAGCGTAACGGCATGGGGAAGAACATACATAGAAATGACGATTAAAGAAATAGAAGAAAAATTCGGGTTTAAAGTTCTATATGCAGACACAGATGGTTTATACGCCACAATACCTGGCACCAATGCCGAAACTATCAAAAAGAAGGCTAAAGAATTCTTAAAATACATCAACTCTAAACTCCCTGGATTGCTAGAGCTTGAGTATGAAGGATTTTACGTGAGAGGATTCTTCGTTACAAAGAAGAGGTATGCGCTGATAGACGAAGAAGGTAAGATAATCACAAGGGGACTCGAGGTTGTGAGAAGGGACTGGAGCGAGATAGCAAAGGAAACCCAAGCCAAAGTTTTAGAGGCAATTCTGAAGGATGGTAGTATTGAGAAAGCTGTTGAAATAGTCAAGAAGGTGGTCGAGGATTTAGCAAAATACAAAGTTCCGCTTGAAAAGCTCGTGATACACGAGCAGATAACAAAAAGTTTAGATGAATATAAAGCCACTGGACCACATGTGGCAGTTGCAAAGAGGCTCAAAGCCAGAGGGGTTAAAGTGAGACCAGGAATGATAATCAGCTATATAATCCTCAAGGGAGACAAAAAGATAAGCGAAAGAGCCATTCTGCTGAGTGAGTACGATCCAAAGAAGCACAAGTACGACCCAGATTATTACATCGAACACCAAGTTCTGCCAGCAGTTTTGAGGATTTTGGAAGCTTTCGGATATAGGAAGGAGGATTTAAGATATCAGAAGACTAAGCAGCTTGGATTGGGAGCTTGGCTGAATGTTAAGAAATGAGGTGATTCAATGAAGGAGGATGAGCAGAGAAAAAGAGAATTAAAGATTCCAAAGAGTTCTTCAGCCTACACTTTTTATCGCCCTAAAGTAAACTACTGAGAATTCAGAACTCATCGGACTAACTCAAAAACTTCCCCTAACTCCCCAGCATTCCTCACCACAAAGCCCTTCTCTGCTATCCTTTCAACTTTTTCAGCATCCGAATTAATCCAGACCGCCCATAATCCTGCACTCAAAGCTCCTTCAAAGTCCTCTGCATAGGTGTCGCCTATGTGGAGTGCTTCTTCTGGATTAACTCCAAAATACTCCAACGGCTTCAGGAAGACTTCTTTCATAGGCTTGTAAGCTTTGAGCTCGTCAGAATAAAACTGCTTATCAATAAAGTCCGCCAACACAAACCTCTCAAGAATTAAGCGCGTATAAGCGGAAGGCCAGAACATGACATTGCCAGTTGTGACTATAATTAAACCTCTTTCTTTTGCTGCTTTCAAGCCTTCAACTGCTCCTTTAATGACAATCCTCTCATTAACTCTAAGGGTTGCTTTAGCAGCCGCCCTCTTGATGATTTCAACATCACAGCCAAGCTTTTTCGCAAGGATTTCTTGACTCTCTTCGAGAGCTTTCTCTGGATTTCCTCTTTTGCTCTTTCTCAGCTCCTTGATTTCTCCTCTTGCTTCTATGGCTTTTTCAAAAACCTCTTTATACTCTTTCTTTGTCATCTCAGCCAAGGCTTTTGTCAGTTCCTCCAGCATAATGTTGATATCCAAGAGGGTGTTCCAGACATCAAAGCTCACAAGCTTCATTCGATCACCTCCGCCAGCTTATCCAAAAGTCCAGCACTGCGGAGGATTTCCTCAAGGTTATCCTTCCTCGAACGCATCACAAACATTTCATAGAACCCCTCGAGATTTCCCCAGAAGCCATAGGAAGCCAAGGCTAAATAAATTACCTCTTTAGGTTTCAGCTTTCTCTTTAAATCAATGCGCAGAATGTTTATTGCCCTTTCAATTTTCCTCAACACTCCTTGCTTTTCCAAAAGCTTAAGCATCAAATCCTCAACAGTTGGCTTTTTCCATTCCACGCATGGGTGCCTAAAGTGATAACCAATTAAAAGCGGGATTATAACAACATCTCCAACTCTAAAATTCTCTCCCTCTCTTGTGAATTTGAGTGAAGAAAGCTTGCCTGTTATTGATTCCATTACCCTCTCAGCACTTTCATCAATATCAATAGCCAATCCTATCTTGTCAACTTTGAACTCAAAAACATCCATAGCTTTCAAAAAGTTTCCTAGGTTCCTTATAACCCCAGCATTACCCTCACTTGGGATTATTGCCAAGAATACATCGTCTTTTCTCAAAAGCTCAAAGTTGTCTCTCTCAAAAACTTTTTCTATTAGCTTTAAATTTTCAGGTATTATTCTGCTTTCTTTAAATCCGAACAGCTTTTTGTAAACCCCTTTGAAAAATTTTGAGTCAGTTTTGCCCTCACAGAAGATAATGCTAACTTTGGAAAATTCACCAAATGCCGCACCTCTCAGGTCAAAATCTAGGTATTTTCTGAGTTCATAAGCTTCTTTCAAAGTCAAGCTTTTCATTGTGTTAGAATACACAAGCTCTCCACTTTCCGTTCTCTTAAACCGCTCCAAGATAAGGTCCATCAACTCTAAGCTTGCTGTAACCACCGTCTCTTTTCCTTCAAGTGAGTCCACAAACTTTTTTAGCTCTTCTCTGTTCTTCCCGTACTCTGGGAAAAGTATTGCATCTTCAAAATTTTCATAATGCTTTCCTGTTACAATTTTCATTCACTTCACCATGTCAACCGCTATAGCCCCAATTACAGCAAAAGTGCTTATTATGATGGTCGCACTTATATACTGAGCCAAAGAAAACTCAGCAAGTCTGTTTATACCATATAAATAAATCAAGCCCGCAGAAGTTAGATATGAAATTAAAACTACCGTCAAAAGACGTTTTGGTATATGGAACAGTTCCTCCCTTTCAATATTCGAAATTTTTGCCTTTGCAATAAAGAGATAAGCAATTGAAAGAGTCAGAATTAAAATTCCGGCTGCTCGTTCCATTGTTAGAGACTTTGCTATACTCCAAATCTCTTCGGTAAAGAGGAAAGGCAGAGCAAAGGTTAACGCACCAATAATCTCTTGAGCTATGTCATCCCATCCAAGCTTGTCAGGTTTTTTCTCTAATTTCTTCTCTAACCCACCAATTTGTTCTGAGAGCCTTTTAAACCGCTCATTAAGTTGTTTTAACTCCTCACTCATTTTGCTCAGCCACTCTGGGGTCAATCATCAGTTCAGCATTGGATTCACTCATCATCGCACATTTAAAAATCTTGGGACAAAGTTATAAACTTTGAGGATAACAAAATTTAGGTGAGTAACTATGAGAAAAGTTCTAAGCGTAATGATGTCTTTTTTGTTTTTAGTATCTATTGCAGGGGCTGTGCAAGGTTTTAACTTTATGATAAACTCAGCAAATGCAGTAATTGTTCTACCAACAACAAAGATAGTCAATGGACAGCCACTCCATATAGGAGAAGACGCAATAACTGGATCTAGACTTGGAGCCTTACTTGTGCTGAAAGGAATTAGGCAAATGATATTCTCCACATATGTTGATGTGCCAATTGAGTACCACAGTATTCTAATTGATGATAACGACCAATATTACAAATTAAACAGCATTGATATGCCAGATGTAGGAGTTAATGTTGGAGATTCTCCTGTGGGAGATGCGATTGTAGTTGCAGTCAACTTTTCAAGAATTCTGTACAACGACACAATCAAAGAAGCACAGTTCAACGATAGGAGTATTGAGATTATATTTAACGAAAACACAACTCCACTAAACCTTGGGGAAGAAACAAACAAGATGATTTCTACTGTAGTTGATGGAAAAGACACCCTCTACATATATTCCTATGAAGAGAATTCTGGATCAAAAGCACTGGGAGAAATACTAACTATAGGTGGTTGGAAAATCAAATTCATTGACATCGATACAGAGCAAGAAAAAACCCTCGTGGATATCATGTTCCCAAGTGGATTTTCAAAAACCGAAACACTCCACAAGGATAAGTATTATATCCTCTATGTTGATGCAAACGACGACGAAGATTTCGAACCATTTGATGCATATCCCTCAGCAAGAATCCAAGAACTCCTACAAAGTGGGGTTAAAAAAATATTCATATTTTCACCAACAGATTTCTTCGTTGGAATTGGCGGGACAAGACAAGTAACATACAAGTACGAGTACTATGAAAAGATCAGGATGTATCAAGACGGGGAAATTTATGAAGGACAATGGGTTTGGGATATTGACCCAGAAAACAACCTGTTCACTCTTTACCTCCATGTTGATTCAGAAAATGACTTTCCAAAAGTCACACTTGGAGAGGGTGAGATATTAAAGCTTCCAGTTGATGGACTCAACATACAGCCTGTGTTTACAAAAGACGAGAACGGAGAGATAACGGGAATTGAAGGCTACAGATTTGTCAGGATAGACACAATAAAGAAAAAGGTGACGATACCAACAGTAAAAGCAGATGTTACCAGTGACGTAAACAAGCTCATAATTGAAGACACACAACCTACAGAGTTACCCACTGACAAACATGTGATAATTGTGGGTGGATGGGTCAGCAACAAGGCATGGAAACTGCTAGAGCAAGTTTATGGTTCAAGCACAATCCAGAGCATAAAAGATGAAATAATGAACAAGGGATACGTAATTGAGATACTTGACAACCCATACAATCCCCAATACAAAGTCATAATACTTGCGGGTAAAGATTATACATTAACGAGAAAAGCTGTTGAGGAGTTTATGACCGAGATTTAATCCTTTTCTCTTATCTCTTTTAGCATTTTATAACTAACTGCAACGATCCAAGAAAGAATAAAAACAGCACCTATCATTTCTGGAATCGCTAGACCCATTTTTCCAATGGTTAAAATCATGAGAACAAACGTAACAACACTGCCCACAATACTAATGATTGAAAACCATAATTCTCCCCGCTTTTTAAGAAGAATCCCAGCATAAAATATTCCAACAAGGGAAAAGATGTAAAACAATGTCGCAGGAATCGAGTGTATTTTGCCGTATTCTTCTGGAAAAATCCCCACTGCAATTAAAAATATCATTGCAACTGTAAAGGTATACATGACAGTGGATTCAAAATATTTAACAGTAGCTAGTGAAAAAAGAATGCCAAATAATCCCATTAGAATTAACCCACAATTAAAAACATATCTAGTCGGGACTTTAAGAGAACCCAAGTCGCTAAGGGCATTTCTATAAAAAGAGAACCATGGGTTTAAGAAGATAGCAAGTGTCAGTATAATACCAAATAGCACTGGTAATGCAATACCAGAAACAGCTCCAAATTTTAGAATTTTGTTAGATTTCATGACCATATAATGTTTAAGCAAGGTGATTATTTTTAAAATTTTTGAGAATAGAGCTTATTCAAGCCCTTCTGATTTGACCTAATTAGCAGATCATTATCTGATTTTAACACTTAGTAATGCTTTTTACCTTTGGTTAATAAATTTTATGGTTCATACATGTAACTATTAGTTATATTCTCATTAGCTTCGTTTCGACAAATTTATAAACGCTAAGATGTTAAGTTTAACCATGTTCCAAAAATTCAACAGAGATGCCAAGATACTAATAGCATTAAACGCTGTAGGTCAGCTATTCCTCCAGTTTTCTTTCTTTATAATGCCCTTCTATCTGAGAGCGATTGGATACTCTATGGCGGATATGGGAACATTTTTCTCACTAAGAACATTTGTTGGTGCCCTGTTCTTCTTATTCGCTGGCCAGATTTCATTGAAAATAGGCTACAAAAAGTCTCTCCTCCTTGGAGCAGTTTTAGGCTTTATAGGGAGAATACTCCAAGTTACAGCCCTAAATTACTACTTCCTTCTACTTGGATTTCTCCTTGTTGGGGTCAACATGGGAATAAGACAGCCGAACTTCTCTGCTCTCCTGAGTGAAGAAGTAGGGGATAAGCTCAGGCATCACGCATTTTCAATAAGCTTTGGTCTTGGAACAATGTTCAATGCTGTGGGAGTTCTGTTAGCTGGATTTATGCCGAATTTCTTAGAGGATATTTTTGGAGTTACCCCCCAATTAGCTTATAGATTAGTTTTAGCGTTTTCATTTCTGCAGTTTTTAATCACTATTCCTGCACTTTTAATAATCAAAGACGTCCCAGTGGAGAATCCAAAAATACAGTGGAGAAGAGAGCTGATAGTGAAGATCCTTAAGTTTTCAGTTCCCTCAGCAATAATAGGCCTTGGTGCAGGTATAACAATCCCATATATGCAGCTTTACTTTGATATGCGCTTTGGAGTCACTTTAGCAGCTATAAGTGGTGTTTTCTTCTTCCAGCAGCTGGTCATGGGACTTGGATCATTTATACTTCCAAAGCTTGTAGATAGAATAGGCCCAGTAAAAACAATAACACTTTTTCAAAGCTCTGCAGCTCTGCTTTTTGCTGTCTTTCCATCAATCAATATATTTACATTAGCCGCTTTCTTCTACATCATAAGGAGCATATTAATGAACATCGTCTGGCCAATTAATGATTCTTTCATGCTTGGATTTTTCTCAGCTGAAGAGAAAGCCACAGCTGTTGGAATTAGAAGAGCATTTTCAACCTTCATGCGTGGAATAGGAAACTATATAGGTGGATTTCTCTTTGGAATATCCCTCAGCTATCCCTTTTATACAACCGCAACTTTGTACATAATTGCTACCTTTGTATTCTACTTTTTCTTTGCTAAGTACAACAAATGTTTAAGCGCTTCGACATGCTTATAAATGGATGCTCCAACTCTCAACCATGAGCCTTGAAAAATACAAGGGGTTTAGCAAGGATGCAAAGTTAGTTGTAGCTTATTCGTTCTTCGGCTGGCTAGGTGGAAATATAGTGTGGTTTATCTTACCCTTTTACCTCAAATCCCTTGGAATGGGCTTTACAGAAATTGGAACCCTCTTTTCAATTTCAACGATAGTTCAGGCAACTCTTTTACTAGTTTCTGGACAGGTTAGTGTTAAGCTTGGCTATAAGAGAACAATCTTACTTGCATTATCCTTATTTTTCGTCGCTCGCTTGATTCAGGTTTTTGTCCCAATATTCTGGGCCTTAGCATTGTCTTCCGTAATTGTTGGAATAGCTATGGCACTTGAATGGCCTTCTTTGATTGCCTTGCTTAGCGGAGAGGTAAGCGAAGAAAAGCGGCACTATTTGTTCACTCTAAACAGTGCTCTTGGAACAGCAGGAGCCGCTTTTGGAATGCTTTTAGGCGGAATACTGCCAAAAATCCTTGACGGGATAAACCCCTATAGAAGAACTCTGTTCTTTGCAGCTCTTCTGATTTTGATTCAAATAGCCTTGATATCTTTCGTCTCTCCAGTACTTGGAAAAGAAGAAAAGAAGCTTAAGCTTAGAAAAGACTTGCTGATGAAGATAGCAAAGTTTTCACTTCCTTCAGCTTTAATTGGTTTAGGTGCTGGAGTAACAATTCCATATATGGGACTCTACTTCAACTTGAAGTTTGGAACGAGTTTAGAAAACATAGGTGGACTCTTTGCACTGCAGCAGCTTGTCATGGCAGTAGGAATGTTCTCCATGCCAATCCTAGCTGACAGAATTGGAAGTGTGAAAACAATAGTGAGCTTTAATGGAAGTGCCACAGCCCTAATAATTGCTCTTCCCTTTGCCCCAAGCTTTCTGATAGCTTCAGTCATTTACATAGTTAGAACAATCCTCATGAATATCGTCAACCCAATATGGGATGCTTTTATGATGAAGTTCTTCACAAAGGAAGAGAGGGCGACTTCAATAGCATTGAGGAGTTTCGCTTGGACATCAACATTTGGAATCGGGCAATATTTGGGAGGAATCATCTTCGATAGATCGTTAGTGCTCCCGTTCCTTATAACCGGTTTTCTCTATGCAGCATCTATAGTCATGTTCTGGATGTTCTTTGCTGGATATGAAGAAAGAGTTATAAGCAACGGTACATCTTTTTAAATGACTGTTCTAAGGGGTGAGCGAGATGGCAGTTAAGGATTGTCCAGAGTGTCATGGAACTGGAAAAGTAAAAGCAGGCGAGAAGGAGTGTGAGGTCTGCAACGGATGGGGTTATGTACCAGCCGATTTCAAGCTTGATGAGCATCTGAAAGGTTACAAAAACCTTGATTACTTTGGTGTTGATGAAGATGTGGATGAAATACCTTGTCCTGAGTGTCACGGAAAAGGTGTCGTGCCAGTTTATGACATATGCCCAAACTGCGGAGGGACTGGGAGAGTTTTAGCTTGTGACATATGTGGAAAAGTAAAAGAACCCTGGGAACCGGGCATGGAAACGACTTGGGTCTGCCCAGAATGTGAGAGGAAATTTAAGATTGTCTACATCCTTGATAAGACATGTGACTATGAAGATGTTGAAATCGGAAAGATTTACAAGGGTGTTATTGACAGAGTGGAGCGCTTTGGTGTTTTTGTTAAGCTCAATCCTCATGTTGTGGGTTTAATCAAACGTAAAGATCTACTTGGAGGCAAGGAATACAAGCCTGGAATGGAAATTCTAGTGCAAGTTTTAGATGTTAGACCCGAGAAAAGGGAGATAGACTTTATAGAATCAGCATTAAGACAGTACAAGGAAGTAGCCGTAAGGAAAGAGCTCCCTGTTACCCCAATTGAAGAGCTCAGCGAAGAATTAGCCGGAAAGACAGTGAGAATAAGGGGCAAGATAATACAGGTTCAAGTCACGGGTGGCCCAACAGTTTTCACAATAACTGATGGAACTGGCATAACATGGGCAGCTGCCTTTGAAGCCCCAGGTGTGAGAGCTTATCCGAACATAAACGTTGGGGATATAGTTGAAATAATAGGAAAAGTGTCATTTCATGCTGGTGAAATTCAGATAGAGATAAGCGATATGTCAAGACTGTGGGGACCTGAGGCAGCTGAAGTCAAGAAGAGAATTGAGGAGGAGCTTGACAAAAAAGCACAGCCGGAAGATGTGGGCTTCTTGGTTGAGAGCGAAGTTCTTGAAAAGCTTAAACCAAAAATAATGAAGGCTGCTTTCATTATCAGGAGAGCAATCTATGAAGGAAGACCTATTCTGCTTAGGCACCACGCAGATACAGATGGTTATGTCTCTGGATTAGCTTTGGAGAGTGCTATAGTTCCTCTCTTAAAGGAGGTATCACCAGACCCAGAGGCCGAGTGGCACCTCTTCAAGAGAAGACCATCAAGAGCACCGTTCTATGAGCTTGAGGACGTTTTGAAAGACATAATCTTTGCTGTCGAGGATTCGATGAAGTTCGGTGAACCTTTGCCGTTAGTTGTGATAGTTGACAACGGAGGAACAACAGAAGACATTCCAGCATACAGGAGGTTAAAGGCATATGGAGTTCCAATCGTTGTCGTTGATCACCACGACCCGAGAGATTTCATAAGTGAAGACAAAGCGGCAGTTGATGAGTGGGTTGACGTTCATATCAATCCCCATCTTGTCAAGAGAGGTTACTATGAGCTGACAGCTGGAATGCTAGCAACTGAGCTTGCGAGATTCATAAACCCGAAAGTAGAAGACAAGATAAAGCACCTTCCAGCCATAGCTGGAACCGGAGATAGGAGCAAGGCTCCAGAATTTGAACAGTATTTGAAGATTGCAAAAGAGGCAAAAGGGTTGGAAGAGGAAGACTTAAAGAAGATTGCTGAAGTCATTGATCATGAGGCATATTACTGGAAGTTCATGGATGGAAGGGGAATAATTGAAGAGATTCTTCTCCTCACTGGAAATCTCCAGAGGCATAGAAAGCTAATTGATGCAATCTATCCGGAGGTCAAGGCAAAACAAGAAAAAGCACTCAAAGCTTCTCTGCCGCATGTAAAGAGCATTGTTTTGCCAAATGGAATAAGATTCAACACAATTGATATTGAGCTTTATGCCCCAAAGTTCGAGTATCCATCACCAGGAAAACTGAGCGGTTTAATTCACGACTACTTCAAGGAGAAATATGGTGAAGATTCGCCGATATTAACTCTAGCTTATGGTCCAGACTTTGCAGTGATTAGGGCGAGTGATGGAATGGCAGCTTATGGATTCGACCTCAACGAAATTATCAAGGTTCTTCAGGAGAAGCTTCCAGATGCGGGAGTAGAAGGTGGGGGACACAGCTACGCCGGTTCAATAAAGTTCTTTGAAGGCAAGAGAAAAGAAGTTCTTGAGGAGTTTGCAAAGCAGGTTGTTAAGTTGAAGAAAAATGCTTAACTTCCTTAACTCTTTTATACCTTCACTCATAATTTTCTCTGGTGATGACAATGTTCATGGCGGAGTTCAAGCTTAGATACGGTTCTATGAAATGGTATGTCAGAAGGATTGTTGAGGCTAAAACTCTTGAAGAAGCAAAGGAGCTGGCAGAGAGATATGTAAAGGCAATAAACAAGGGAGAAGTTAAGTGGGAGTTGAACGATATTTATGAAGTTGACAAACCGCTTACAATAACGAAGGAAATGGTGGAGAAGCTCGAAAAAGCTTAGCAAAGTTTTAGTGCTCTCATCTTTTGCTCTCCTATCATCTCCGTACTTCTTCTGTAGGTTCACTAAGAAGATAGAAGAGTAAACATTACACAAAAAACATTACTCCTCACTCCTCCTTAACTAACATCATCAACATCATAGCCAATGCACTCATTGCTGCTGCATAAAGAAAGCTGTATTTCAGCGAATAGCTCTGCCACAGCCAGCCTGCAATTACCGATGCCGGAAAGACAAAGAACCCAAAGACTGTATGATATGCTCCAATTATAGTTCCTTTCTCAAAGTCCTTAGCTAAATCTGCCATGTAAGCCCTTGGAATAGTGTCCTCAATAGCCAGATAGACACCATAAAGAATAAATCCAACTAAGAGCATCCACAAAGTTTTTGCATATGCAAATGTTAAAGCTGCCAATGTTGCAACACCAAATCCAGCTGTTATAACTGCTTTTTTGCTAACTTTGTCCGAGTAAACACCTATCGGGTAAGCTGACAACGCATAAATAGCATTAAAGAGAGCATAAAAGCCCAAGCTTTGAACAACCGAGTAGCCAAGCTCCTGAGCTTTCCACATTGTAAAGGCATAGCTGTATCTTCCAAGAGCTCCGATAGCAACTACAAGCAAAAATAACTTCAAATTTCTGCTCTTCAATGCTGAAATTCCTTTGATTTTCTTCTTAACTTCTGCCCCAGTGTCCTTTATAAGGAAGATTATTATCAAGATGCTCAACGCACCAGGAAGAGCTGATAAAAGGAAAATCCTTCTGTAGGCAACGTCAATTGGATACTTAGAGAATAAAGCCAAAAGTCCAATGGCAACTAACGGCCCAGCAAAGGCTCCCATGGTGTCCATCATCCTATGAAAGCCGAAGGATTTACCCGTCTTTCCCTTTTCAGTTGACTCAGCTATCAAAGCATCTCTTGGAGCTGTCCTGATACCTTTTCCCACCCTATCAATAATTCTTAAGCCTAAAAAATCCCACCATGAGTGTGTAAAAGCCAGAGCACCTTTCGAGATTGTTGAAAGAGTGTAGCCTAGAATCACAAAAACCTTCCTCTGCCTGAATTTATCACTGATATACCCAAAAATAACCTTAAAGAGAGAGCTTAAGCTCTCAATGAGACCCATTATAGAACCACTCGCAAGCTTCCCAATCTTCAAAACTTCAGTTAAATATGCCGGAACAATCGGTGCAATCATCTCGCTGCTCATATCATTGAGAAAGCTAACAATACCTAACAGAAATACATTCCAGCTTATTCCAAAGATTTTCTTCTCTTTATTCATCGCAATCACCCAAGATTTCGTTGCAGAGCTCTTTAACTTTTTTCTTACCCTCTTCCAAAACTTCTAAGCCCTTTGGGGTTATTTCATAGAGTCGGACTCTTTTCCCATTCCTAACTTCCCATCTGCTCTTTAAAAGCCCAGAAACTTCCATCTTATGTAAGAGCGGATATATCGTTCCAGGGCTAACTTCATAGCCATGCCTTCTCAGCTCTTCAATCATGAACACGCCAGTTATCGGTTCTTTGCTTGCATGATGCAGTATGTGCAACCCCATGAAGCCAAGCAAGATGCGTCGTATCATATCGAACACCGATATCGAATTTCGATATTAGAGTTAAAAACATTTTCCCTCTGAGTATAAAACAAATAAAGAGGATCAAGGCTCAAGCACATGCTTCTCTAAAACGTAGCAGTGAAATTTCCCTTCCAGCACTTTCTCGTTTCTCTGATTGAAAACTTCAACGTGGACTACTTTCTTTCTGCCTAAATCCTCCACAAGTTTTGCTTTAGCTAAAAGTTCATCTCCAACTTTTACGGGCTTTGTGAACTTTACTTCAGCCTTTCCCAAAACAACTGTTGGCTCATTTACAGCAAGCATTGCAGCGTAGTCTGCCAACCCAAAGGTAAAGCCGCCGTGAACTAATCCATATTCATCAACTTTCATCTCATCAATAGTCTTCAGCTTAACTTCTGCATATCCCTCTTCAATCTTTATAGGCTCCCCAACCAATCGTTTAGAAGTCAAGTTATGGGTTCTCTGCATTATGCTCACCAGTGTAACATGATATGCATGAAAATATAAACTTTTACATACATGAAAAACTTTAAATATTCAACTTGAAACTTTTATTACAGGTGGTTGGAAAATGGCATACTATGAGCACGCTCCCGAATATGGGGCTTATATCCTTATGATGCTCTGCTACTTCATTTTCTCATGGGTGATAATAGTTCTTGGAGCCTATATCAACAGAGAAGCATTAATAAAGAATCCTAGCTTTGGAGAAATTCCTCACGGAAAGAAGGTATTTCTTAAAAAATGGGCTCCTTGGCTCTTAATTGGCCTTTTGTTATGGTCTTTCTCAACCTTCAAGCTCACTGATTATTACCTTTCAACCTACTCCTTTGAAATGACTGGAACCCATTTTACAGCCTCTTCACTCCTTGAGGACATGAAAAGCAACGAAAGATACAGATTTGATGTTGAAGGAATTCAAAAACTCGGAATACCCCACTATGGACTGCTCAAAGGATACAAGCTTCAAGATTCTGTGAGAGAAGGTCTAATAACAAAACGAGTTGGCCAAATTGTAATTCTTCAAGGATATCCACTTGTTCCTGTAGTAAAGCTATACATCTACGAGGTGAACGGGAGGCAAGTCAAATCGCTAAGGACAGCGTACATATTCTTCCCACAATCCCCAGGAGGAAGGCTATCCGCGATATTCAACTTCCCATTCGAAATGTTCTTCTGGCAAGCTGGAGGGGGACCTGGAGCTTAGTAAAGCTTTTCTACTTCTTTTGCCTAATTTTAATTGGTGAACTAGGTGAAAGAGCTAAAAAATGCCATCCTCTATAAGGGTTCAAATGAATTTACAAAGCAAGAGTTAATTGGGATTCTCGTTGTTAGGCTCAGGCTAATGGGGGTTAAAGAAGCTAAAGAACTCATAGAAAATGCCCTTGAGAAAGGTATTATTGAAGAAAAAGATGGAAAACTCATAATTAATGAAGAAGTTCTTGAAAAGGAAGAGAGGGAAGAGGATTTGTTTGGAAAAATGGTAGCATACATTGCGCGAAAATTGGGCTGGAGTGAATTTGAAGTTCTTGAAGATATAAAGAAATTCTCGGAGAGATACGGGAATTTGGATAAAAAAATTGTGGCTTATCTTTATGGAATTGACAAAGGAATTGATATGTCTAAATTTAAGGACAAACTGGAGGTGTGAGAAGTGGAAGCCCTAATAATTGTTGACATGCAAAAGGATTTTATGCCCGGTGGAGCCTTACCAGTCCCAGATGGGGACAAAATAATCCCAAAGGTTGAGGAATATATAAAGAAATTTAAAGAGAAAGGAGCGCTAATTGTTGCTACAAGAGACTGGCATCCTCCAAATCACATAAGCTTTAAGGAACAAGGTGGTCCCTGGCCAAGGCACTGTGTTCAGAATACAGAGGGAGCCAAATTTGTAGTAAAGCTTCCAGAAGATGCAATAATAATTTCAAAAGCTGATAAACCTGACAAAGAGGCATATTCAGGTTTTGAAGGAACAAATTTGGCAGAAATGCTGAAAGAAAATGGCATAAGAAAAGTCTACATTTGTGGAGTTGCAACGGAATACTGTGTTAGAGCAACAGCATTAGATGCTCTAAGATATGGATTTGAAGTATATATCTTAAAAGACGCCATTAAAGGCATAAACCCAGAAGATGAGGAGAAAGTCCTCAAAGAACTTGAAAAGAAGGGGGCAAAAATAATCACTTTGTAACTTTTCTCCATTCTTTTAATAGTGCCACCACCAAGTTCAACACGATTGGGCCTATTATCAAACCTTTGACTCCAAAGCTCCATGCACCACCAATCATTCCTACGAGAACCATGACTTCATCAAGTTGTGCCTCTTTTGCGACAAGTTTCGGTCTTATTGTGAAATCTGGAACTGGAGATACAAAGATGAAGCCGTAAACTGCCAAGAGAATCGCTGTTAGTATATTCCCACTCCTAAAGAGGTATATCGCACCAGCCAACCATATCATCCAGCCTTCAAAGAGCGGAACAAAACTAAAGAGAATTGTCAAAAATCCTGCGATTATTGCTGTTGGAAAATCTGAGACCCTGAATATGATGAATCCAATTGTCATTAAAATTCCCTTGGCTATGTTAAGAAGAAGCCATGCTCTAACTAAAGCTTGGAGGGTTACATCTGCTCTCTTCAATAATTTTTCTGCCAATTCTTTGTTTTCCCTAGGTAAAAGTAGAAAAATCTGGTTTTTAATTGCTTCAGAGTTCACAAGAAAGTAGTAGAACATGACAACAAATATAACAAGCTGGAGGAGGTACCTTGGAATTGAAAATGTATATGAAAGGATGTATTCAGAGAACTTAGGAGTGAACTGTGCATAGAATTTTTGGATTACATTAGTTAGCCCAAAGGGAAGAGTAAGAGTCTGACTCCAAGATATAAAAGCAATAACATCCTCATAGAATGACATTAAAACAGTTTTGAATATTAAAATCAACTCAATTGTTATACCAGTTACGATAAGGATTAAGAGAATAGTCAATATTAGCGCTGATTTTTTGGTGCTGAGTTTATTTGAAAGGCATTTATGGATAGGATAAATGGCATATGTGATAATTGCAGCAAAGAAAATTGGGGATAACAATTGTGAAACTGTACTCCATGCTAGGTAAAGAATTGCTATAACAATACTCCCCCAAACTAAAAATTCTGCTTTCATAAAGCCCACCAATAAAATTATTATTGTCTCGGAACTTTTTAACTTTTAGCTCCTCCAAAGATAATCAAAGATAATAATTATATTCCCAAGCACCTATTTTATTAGTGAGGGGATAACGGATGGAAGAAGAGATGCTCAGGAAAATTAATGAGTACATAGAATCAGGGGACGAATACTTTAAAGAAGGAGACTATAGACTGGCATTTAGGTCTTATCTTGAGGCTATGTACAGCATAAGTGTTTATCTAATTTATAGAGACTTAGGAATGTTGCTACCACCAAGTGGTGCTCTGGGAATGGTTAAGATTAGGTATCCAGATATATATGAAGTTGTAGAAAAGTACCTTCCATATGAGACTAGAATAACAAGTGTTGATGAAGCTGTTGTAAAAAGCATTAGAGAAGACCTCATAAAGGTTTATAAGGAAAATATTTAAGGATTTAAAGTCAAAGGGATAATATAAGGAGTAGGAGTCTTATGTATTTCACCATTTTTCTCTATCAACTATCTCCCTTTAAATACATTGCTTCCACTACTTCTTACATCTAGGTTAATGAGAAATTAATGAGGTGAAAGCATGAGGATAGTTTCAGCTGACACTGGAGGGGCTGTGCTGGATGAGGACTATGAACCAATAGGACTGATAGCAACCGCCGCTGTGCTCGTTGAAAAACCCTACAAAACAGCAACAATGAGCATAGTGAAATACGCTGATCCATTTAACTATGACCTAAGTGGAAGAGAGGCAATTAAAGATGAAGTATTTCTAGCCATGAAGCTCGCTAAAAAAGTTAAACCAGATGTGATTCATTTAGATTCAAGCTTGGGCGGAATAGAACTCAGAAAACTTGATGACCCAACAATAGACGCATTAAGAATCTCAGATAGAGGCAAAGCAATATGGCATGAGCTGAGTAAAGACTTGCAGCCTTTAGCAAAGCGATTTTGGGAAGATACCGGGATAGAGATTTTGGCAATTGGAAAAGACAGCGTAGCTGTTAGGATTGCAGAAATTTACGCTGGAATTTATTCAGCAAAATGGGCAGTTGAGCATGCAAAGAAAGAGGGCAACATAAAGATAGGTCTCCCGAGGTACATGAGAGTTGAAATCCATGAAAGCAGAATTTACGGTGAAAGCTTAGATCCCAGAGAAGGTGGATTGTATGGAGAGATAGAGTCGAATAATGAAGGAATTGGCTGGGAGCTTTATCCCAACCCAGTAGCTAGGACTTTCATGGTTTTAGAGATATGGAAAGAATAAAAGAAAGCTTACTCTTATTTCTCTATTTCACTTGGAAATTTAATTGCATCAAACGGACAAAGCTGGTTGCAGATTCCACAGCCTGTACAGATTAACGGGTCGATTTTGACTTTGTTGATCTCTGGATCATAAACCAGTGCAGGACAGCCTGTCAGAAGAATGCACGCCTTACAGCCAACACATTTGTCCTCAATCACGATAGGCAGTTCTCCTATCTCACCTCTCCTAATCACTGGAATTATGCACTCTCTCTTAGCTATAATAACCGCTGGTCCCTTAATCTGCATCGCTTCTTTTATTGCTTCTCTCGTTGCCTTCAAATCATACGGATCAACTGTTTTGACGTATTTGACCCCTAAAGCTTTGACTAATGCCTCAATGTCAATCTCATTGAATTTTCTCCCCGTTTCACTTTCACCAGTTCCGGGATGGGGCTGATGTCCAGTCATTGCCGTTGTTCTGTTATCAAGAATCATCACAAGAACATCAAGATTCTTGTAAACAGCATCCACCAGGGGCTGTATTCCGTTGTGAAAGAACGTGGAATCACCAATTGTGGCAACAATTTTCTTGTCAAAAGCTATGCTCTGGCCGTTTGCTAGGCTTATGCTTGCACCCATGACGTATTCCGTCCAAATGGCCTCGAGAGGAGGTAGCAATGAGAGGGCATAGCACCCAATATCTCCATGAATTGGAATTTCATCTTTTTTGAATTTGAGTTCTCTGAGAGCATCGAGCAGAGCCCTATAAGAGCCGCGGTGAGGACAGCCTGGACACATGGTTGGGGGTCTTGAGGGTGCCAATTTCTCTGCTTCCTCCACTTCCTTAGGCTTTTCGTAGCTTTGGGCTTCCTTTCCAAGAAGTCTCAAAAGGGCGTTTCTAACCAAGCTCGGCGTTAACTCTCCTTCAAGAGGCAAATTACCGGTTCTCTTCCCATATATTGGAACGCTAAGCCCTTCTTCATACGCTACAATTTTAACCTCTTCCTCTAAGAAAGGTGCTCCATCCTCAACAACTATCGCCATGTCAACGCTCTTAAGAAAATCGACTACCAGTTTCCTTGGAAGAGGATGTGGAGTTGAGAGCTTTAAGATTTTAAAGTTTTCATCAATCTTTGGAACAACCTCTTTTACGTAGTTGTATGGAGCTCCTTCAGCAATAATTCCTATTCTTCCGTCACCTTCAACCCAGTTGAATTCTAAAGTCTCAAATTCTTTTTCAATTTCTCTAAGCGTCTTGTTCAGCCATTTATGTCTTTCTAAGTTGCCTTTCATTGAGGCTCTCACATACCTCTGTATGTCCTTCTTGAACTCCGGCTTTCTATCAAGCTTAACAAACTCGCCAACTTCAACGTCAGCAGTTGTATGATTTACCCTAGTCGTAGTTCTGAATAGTACAGGGACTTTGTATTTTTCACTAAGCTCATAGGCATATTTGATTAAATCATGAGCTTCCTGCGGATCATAAGGCTCAAGAACCGGTAAAAGGGAGAGCTTTCCGTAATATCTGTCATCTTGCTCTGTTTGAGAAGTATGAGGCCCAGGGTCATCTGCAACCAAAATTACTAGACCTCCCTCAACACCAGAATAAGCCAAGCTCATGAGAGGGTCAGCGGCAACGTTTAAGCCAACACACTTCATAGTTACCAAACTTCTAAGCCCAGCATAAGAAACGCCAGCTGCTTCTTCTAAAGCCACTTTCTCATTGGGTGCCCATTCGGCAAAAACCTCGGGGTTAAGACGTGCTATCGTTTCGATGACCTCGGTTGATGGAGTTCCAGGATAACCAGTTGCAAAAGAAATTCCGCTCTCCAAAGCTCCATAAGCGATGGCTTCATTACCCATCAAAAGTTTCCTCATTCTCACCACCAAAAATCAATCGAGCTTCATGTTAAAAATCCGTATTTCGGAAAGATAGCAGGCAGAACGAAAAAGATTCAAAAGAGAGAGGAGAATTTAAATTAAATTTCAAAGGTATATTTTCACTTAGCTTTCTTGTTCTCCTAATCTAAAAACAATTATCAAAAGCACAACTATAACTAAAAATGCACCTCCAGCTTCTAAACCAAGTGCCTTGATAAGGCCAAAAACATCAGAAACCACAGCCCATCCTATAAATGCTGTTATCATGAGAACCATCAGAGCAAGGAGAATCTTGTATCCATAGCGCTCCATGAAAAGCGCAAAATCCAAAGAGAATCACCTCCTCTTGTACCACTTGTCATCATAGAAGTACTTTCCATGTGCTTGAGCATAAGCATCCATGACCTTTCTCCTAACGGCAAAGGCATAAGCCAACACTATTATAAGCATTAACCCTCCGATCTCCCAGCTGTATCTCTTGAGGAAGTATAGGTAGCCAAGTATTGGTATTCCCACAACCACTATTATTGCGAGTGCCATCAATCCGAGAAGTAACTTATATCCATACCTCTCCATGAAAAGGGCAAAATCCATAAACATCACCATGGTAAATTTTTCACTAAAGTTTAAAAGTTTTTCATTTATCTCAGTTGCCGAGCATCTTAAATATCATCACAGCAATTAATCAATGGTGCTAGAAATGAAAATTAAAGAGCTTTTAGAACTTGTTGAAGAAGCAATAGCAAACGTCAAAGTTGCAATCGTTGTTAGCAGGCAGAGAATTTTTGAAAGCCCTCATACAAGCTGGGAGTTTACTCAGCGCTCTTTAGAGTTGCAAGACGAACTCGATAGATTGAACAGGATAAAAAGTTACCTCCTAAAATTTGACCCAGAAGAGGATGCTGAGAAAAGATTCTCAAAAGAAGAGCTTGAGGAACTTTTGGAATATCTATCAACGATAAGGGAGATGAAGGAACATGAATTTTAAAGAGCTTGAGGAAAGAGCAGTTAAGTTTCGAGACGAAAGACTATGGAAGAAATATCACACGCCAAAAAACCTCGCCATTTCAATAGCCGTAGAGGTCGGAGAGCTTTTAGAGCATTTCCAGTGGGGTACAAACGAAGGAATTCTTGAGAAAGTTAAGAATCCAGAAATTAAAGAAGAGATTGGAGATGAAATTGCTGATATAATAATCTACCTCACGCTTTTGGCCCATGAGCTCGGCATTGACTTAGATGAAGCTGTTGAAAGAAAGCTGAAGAAAAATGAGGAAAAGTATCCAGCAAAGGAAATAAGACTTCAAGAAATCGTTGAAGAGCTTGGAGGGGAAATAATTGAAGTTGGAAAAGAGGTTAGGAGCGTCAAACAGGTTACAAAGCTCCTAGGAGTCAAGCCAGAGCAAGTTGTTAAATCTCTAGTCTTCATAACTGAAAAGGAGCCAATTTTAGTCATAGTTGATGGAAAGTCTAAAGCTAGCCTAGAAAAGCTCGCAAAATACTTTAGGAAAGTTAGAATGGCAAGCAAAGAGGAAGTTGAGAAAATTACAGGATATAAAGTCGGAGAAGTTCCACCAGTTGGGGTTTCAATTAGAACGGTGATTGACAAGGAAGTCCTTGAAAAAGAAATCGTAATAGCCGGCGGTGGAAGAATTGACCGCCTAATAAAGATAAAGCCAGAGAAGATAGTTGAGTTCCAAAAGGCCGAAGTTCTAGACATTGCGGAATAAAAAGAAATCAGAGAGCACCATAGGCCTTAAGCTCCTCAGCAAGCTTTTTATAGTCTTCAGCTTCCATCACTTTTTCTGCCATCTTTGTTAGGAGAAAATAAAGAGTTGCAATGTTATTTTTAGTGAGCTTAATCCTCACGTCAATTCCAAATCCATGAATCTCAACATAATCATCTTTGAATACAACGTAATAAGTTGCCTTTTGGGAGTCATTATATTCGTCTTCAGAAGGCTGCTCATCAGTGGGAAAAAGAACCAGCGGTTCTTTGAGGATGTCAAGCTCCATTTCATAATATTCAAACTTTCTCATACTAATCATGGCTAACCACCAACTAGAAGAGCATACAGCCACACAATTGCTACCTAATCCTTTGTTCCTGCTCTTTAAAAGCTTTTTTATTCGACGATTTGCAAAGAGATTTTAGACAAAAAAGGTAAAAATCAACTCTTAAATGCAGTTCTAAGCTTTTCAGTTTCCTCTTCACTCATCCTGTTCCTAATCCATCGTTCTTTTAGCTCTAAGTTCTCGTCTTCAATATCAAGGACAGCCTTTCTGACACCTCCTCTCGGAAAGTTCGTATCTCCTTCATACCTCGGAATTACATGAATGTGGAGATGGGGAACAGTCTGCCCAGCGGCTTTTCCCAAATTTATACCAACATTAAAGCCATCTGGATTTAAAGTCAGCTTCAACTTCTCCATTGCAAGTTCAATTCCTCTAAGCAAGGCAACTTTCTCCTCAAAGCTCAGCTCCTCCCATTTTTCCACATGTCTCTTTGGGACAACCAATAGATGACCTTTATTGGCTGGATAAGAGTCAATAAGGATCCTAATTAGGTCATCTTCATAAAGCAGCACTTCAGGATTTGCATTGCAGAAGGGGCATTTCATTTAACCACCTCCAAAATTATAAAGAGGAAGAAAATAAAAAGCTATGGCAGATGATGAGCTTGGCCGCTCCTGAGTGATGAGGACAAACCTCGGTCCTGATGCCTCATCCTATGAAGCTTACTGCCTTGTCTATGTCATTTTTGTAAGCTCTGAGATATCTCTTACATGCGTTCTCCCATGTAAAGACGTTTTTTGCTCTCTTCTTTCCATTGGACCTCATTCTCTCTAGTAGCTCCGGATTTTCCTCCCTAAGCTTCGCCATCCTGAGCATTGCCTGAGCCAAAGCGAAGGCATCCCTTGGAGGAACTAACAGACCAGTTGCATTTTCTTCATCCTCATCCAAGCTCACTATGGTATCCTTAATGCCTCCAACCGCTGAACCGATTGGAACTGCTCCTAAGCACATTGCTTCCATCTGTACAAGACCAAAGGGCTCAAAGTATGAAGGAACTACAACAAAATCCACACTACCGTAGAGCTCTCTCGTAAATTCTCTTTTGAGCATCTTGGTGATAACCTTCACATTGCTCGGATATTTGCTCTCCATTGCATGTGCCCAGTTCTCAAGCTCTGGGTCTCCTTTTCCAATGATAATGAACCTCATCCTTGAGAACTCTTGAGGATAGCTCTCTGCTAAAATTTCGATGGCTCTTAAAAGGGTATCAACTCCCTTCTGTGCCCTATCAAATCTGCCTATGAACATAAAAGCAATCCCATCGCTTAAGCCTAAGCTTTCAAGTATCTTTTTCCTCCTCTCTTCTCTTGGCAAATCCTTGTTTTCCAAAAATTCTTCGTTCCAGAAGTAGGAAGCTATGCCATTGAAGACATGAGTAACTTTGCCCTCAAACATGCCGAAGAATACCCATTCCTCCCAGAGATAACTTCTGCTGACTGTTGTAACGAGATCCGCGATGTAGCAGAGTGTATGTTCTGGATCTATATCTGGATAAGGAGCTAATTCCCCTAAGTTAGCCATGTGGAAATAATATGCTGGAACTTTAGATTTGTTCAAGCGGTGAATGGTTGCAACAAGAGGTATTTGGAAATATTTTTTCAAAAGACCCGCAGCAAAGACAGTGTGCCAGTCGTGAGCATGGAGCACTTCAGGTTTTCCTTCTTTCTCTATAATTTTGTTCAACAGCCCCACACTTGCTTTTCCAAAGTGAACAGCCTTGCTCAGCATACCCTCCCATCCAGGACCATAAACATCAGGGTTGTCTAATAGAGGGTCGCTGATTGAAAAAACTCTGACTTCATTCTGCTTTCTCTCATAAATTTTAACCTCCCAAGTATGACCCGAAACGTCTATTTTAAAGCTTGTATATTCTTTTCCTTCTTTAAAGCCATGTGAAGGTGTAAAAACAGTAACCTCATTACCAAGTTCTGCCAATGTCTCGGCTATGCTGGTTATTGCCTCAGCCAGTCCACCAACTTTTATTGGTAGATACTCAAATCCAAGCATTAAAATTTTCATTTTTTGCACCTCAGTCTAAGAGTATGAACTTCTCTCCCTCAATGTCCTCGAAGTAGCTTCCTAATCCACCAACTTTCCACTTTTTCTTTCCATCATCAACAGCTATGCTAGCTGTTAATGGAGTGTACTCAAACTCCATGACTTTTCCCCTCAGCGTTACTGCCTCCTTATTTTCCACGAGCTTTCCAATAATCTCAATTTCTCTTGGTAGAGTTATCTGCTTAAGGAGAGTTATTAGGGTTCTAATGTTAACAAGTTGAAGCGGCTTTTTCAGCTTACCATAGTTTATCGGCTTGATTATTGTGCTGTTATCGAGATAAATAGTGTAGAACCAGTGCATGTAGTTTTGGATAAGCTTCGCTGACTTTGCCCAGAAGGAGTAGAACTTCTCTTTCCTTCTGTCCCTTGGGAGGGCTCCGAAGAAAAGTGCATAATCAATGTCTCCTATAATCCAGCTTGCCATTAGCCATGGTGCACCTCCACTCCTTGCAAGAATGATATTATCCCTCTTGAGCCACTCTGGAACCTCTTCAAAGTTGCTGATTATTACAAAAATAACATCCTTTCTCTTCTTAATTTCTTCCTTAAGCAAGGAGAGAAATTCAAATGGTGTGTTTATTAAAACTTCATACTTTGCAGTTCTTATTATATATTCAGCTCTTTCAAGGGTATTATCAAAGCCGTGAATTGTCCAAATCTCTGGGAGCTCTTCCCCATGAACAGACTTGTAAAGTTCCAGAAAAGCCTTTTTAAGCTCTTCAATGTCTGTTATTAGATCTTCCTTAATTTTTTCAAGGACAACCTCAGGATTCACTGGCTTGTATAAACGGGGAGTACCATGCATTATATCAACGAATCCTTTTCTGTGAAGAGAACTTAAAACATCATAAACTCTCGTGTGTGGAATGCCACTTTCCTTTGTTATATCCGTTGCTTTGCTCGGACCAAGTTTGAGTAGAGTTATATATGCCAAGCTTTCATATTTTGTCAAACCGAACTTCTGAAGTTTTTCAATTATCTCCTCTTCCTTCATTTGTCAAACCCCCAACTTTTTTAAGCTTTCACTGGATAAAGTTTAATCATCATCAGTGATATAATCTTAGTAGGGTGTTCTATATGTATAAGATTTTCGGCTTTAAAAATGATAAATATCTTGGCAAAGTCGCAGAAGTGGAATTCAGCATGCTCAAGAGAGGAAGCTATGCCTATCTCCTGGGAAATTTCAACGCATTTAATGAGGGAAGCTTTCGCATGAGAGAAAAAGGTGACAGATGGAGTATAAAAATTGAGCTTCCAGAAGGAGTTTGGTACTATGCTTTCTCCATTGATGGAGACCTTATGTTAGATCCAGAGAACCGTGAAAAGACCACATATAAGAGGCATTCATATAAATTTAGGCGGACTGTTAATGTTGCTAAAATCTTCTCAGGAGAGGAATTTTACCATTACCCCTCTTTGATTTATGCATATTCTTTGGGAGACTTAGCTTATATTCGCTTTAGAGCCATAAAAGGAACTGTCAAAAAGGTATTTTTAATCTCAGATCAAAAATATGAAATGAGAAAAAAAGCACGAGATGACCTCTTTGAGTATTTTGAAGCAGTTTTGCCCAAAAAAGAAGAACTTGAATATTATTTCGAAATCCATACAGCAGATGAGATTATCAATTATGGAGACTTTAAGGTAGATTTTAACGAGCAAAAAGAGATGTTTAAACCACCCACTTGGATTTTTGAGAGAATCTTTTATCAAATAATGCCCGACCGCTTTGCCAATGGGAATCCAGAAAACGATCCACACGATTGTATTGAGCTTGGTATTAGTCATCACGGCGGTGATCTTGAGGGGATCATAGAAAAGCTTGACTACATTGAGGAACTCGGAGTTAATGCTCTTTATCTAACACCAATCTTTGAGTCCATGACATATCACGGCTATGATATCATTGACTATTTCCATGTTGCTAAGAAGTTTGGAGGAGACAAGGCACTTAAGCAACTGGTTAATGAGTTGAAAAAGAGAGATATCAAGTTGATCCTCGATGGGGTCTTTCACCATACAAGCTTTTTCCATCCCTACTTCCAAGATATTCTTAAAAAAGGAAAAGAAAGCAAGTACAGGAACTTCTATCGCATCTTTGGCTTCCCTGTAATTTCCAAGGAATTTTCAAAGCTTTTACACTCCAATGAACCTTGGATTGAAAAGTACCAAAAACTTAGGAAACTTAAATGGAACTATGAAAGCTTCTTCTCAGTCTGGTTAATGCCTCGTTTAAATCACGAAAATCCAGAGGTTAAAGAGTTTATACGCACCGTGATGAAATACTGGCTTGAGAGAGGAGCAGATGGATGGAGACTAGATGTCGCTCACGGCGTTCCACCCGATGTCTGGCGAGAGATTAGGAAAGATATCCCAGATGATGCATATCTTTTAGGAGAGGTCATGGATGATGCTCGTTTATGGCTCTTTGACAAATTCCATGGAACAATGAACTATCCATTGTATGAGGCTCTTTTGAGGTTCTTCGTTTACAATGAAATTACTGCCGAAGAATTTCTCAACTGGCTTGAGCTTTTGAGTGTTTATTATGGACCGGCAGAATATACCATGTACAACTTCCTTGACAATCATGACGTGGAGCGTTTTTTGGGACTCGTTAGAGATAAGAGAAAATATCTCTGTGCTCTAACATTTCTAATGACTTACAAAGGAATCCCAGCCATATACTACGGCGATGAAGTTGGATTAGAAAACATGGATGTTCCCTCTATGGAATGCTCGAGAGTTCCAATGGAGTGGAATGAAAAGAAATGGGACAAAGAAATCCTTAAGATCACAAAAGAACTAATAGATCTGAGGAGGAGAAGCAAAGCTCTACAAAGAGGAACATTTGTTCCAATATTTTTTGAGGATAAGCTCCTCATATACGAGAGAGTTTCTAAAGGAGAGAGGATACTGATTGGAATTAATTACTCAGAAAAGGAAGCAAAAATTAAGTTGCCAGAAAAGGTCAAGATTCTTCTAGGTCAACTTCATGGGGAAAGATTACCTCCTTTCTCATTCTTCATTTCTTCGTTATGATTTCTGATGAACTTCTTTGAGCAAGATGTATAAAAGGAACACTCATGGACAAAATCGTAAGGTATATATATCACTGGCGATGATACTTTCATGACAACAACTAATGCAAGGTGAACCCCTATGAAGAAAAGTTTGTTGGCACTATTTTTGATTGGTGTTTTGGCATTTAGCGTAGTCGCTAGCGGTTGTATCGGCGGAGAAAAGACAACAACCCCAACTGCAACTCAAACAACTTCTTCTCCAAGTCCCACAGAGACAACAACCTCATCTCCCACGACTACAACAACCACTACAACAACATCTACTGAAACCGAAAAGGTTCCAAGTGGAAAAGTCGTGATATGGCACGCCATGCAACCAAATGAACTACAAGTCTTTGAGTCAATAATTGAGGAATTCATGGCTGAGTATCCAAGCATCGAGATAGTTCTTGAGCAGAAGCCAAACCTCGAAGATGCTCTTAAGGCAGCAATTCCAGCTGGCCAAGGTCCAGACTTATTCATCTGGGCTCATGACTGGATTGGAAAGTTTGCCGAGGCTGGTTTACTTGAGCCAATTGATGAGTACGTAACCCCAGATATCCTTGACAAATTCAGCGGAATGGCAAAGGGAGCAATTGACTATGGTGGACACTACTATGCAATGCCATTCGCAGCTGAAACAGTTGCAATCATATACAATAAGAATATGATCAGCGAGCCACCAAAGACATTTGACGAGATGAAGGCAATCATGGAGAAATACTACAAGCCAAACGAGGAGAAATACGGAATTGCATATCCAATCAATGCCTACTTCATCTCAGCTTGGGCTCATGCATTTGGAGGCTACTACTTCGATGACAAGACAAAGAAACCAGGATTAGACAAACCAGAGACAATCAAGGGATTTGAGTTCTTCTTCAAAGAAATCTTCCCATACATGGCACCAACAGGCGACTACAACACCCAGCAGGCTATATTCCTTGAGGGAAGAGCTCCAATGATGGTCAACGGTCCATGGAGCATTGGAAGCGTTAAAGATGCTGGGATTGACTTTGGTGTTGCTCCATTGCCACCAATAATTGAAGACGGAAAGAAGTACTATCCAAGGCCATACGGTGGAGTTAAGCTCATTTACTTTGCAAAAGGTGTAAAGAATAAGGATGCAGCATGGTTCTTTGTCAAGTGGTTCACAACAAATCCAAAAGTCGCCAAAACCTTAGCAAAAGAACTCGGTTACATCCCAGTCCTTAAGGAAGTTCTGAACGACCCAGAGATACAGAACGATCCAGTATTGTACGGATTTGGTAGGGCCGTTGAATACGCAATCCCAATGCCAAAGAGTCCAGAAATGGGAAGCGTCTGGGGACCAGTTGACACTGCAATTACAGAGATTCTCAAAGATCCACAAAACGCTGATATAGCTGCAATACTGAAGGCCCAAAATGAAGAGATACTGAAAGCAATTAGCGGAGGCTGATACTTTTCTTTTCCCTTTTGATTTTCAAGAGGTGAAAGGGATGAAAAAGACAACATTGGTTGCACTGTTCTTAATTCTTCCCGGAATAGTTGCATTTTTGACTTTCAATTTATGGCCAATAGTTTATTCAATTTACATAGCATTTACAAATGCACAGCTAGGAAACTTCCCAATTGAATCAACAAAGCAACTGCAATTTGTCGGACTCGAAAATTTTAAATGGGCGTTGAGCGATGAAAAATTTAGAAGAGCTTTTCTATGGACTTGGATATTTGTGCTGACAAGCGTGACTTTGAAGGTATTTTCCGGAATATTCTTGAGTATTCTATACAACAATAAGTACGTAAAAGGTAAACTTTTGTATAGATCTCTACTTATAATTCCCTGGGCATTACCTTTGCTGTTTTCAATCACAGTTTGGAGATTCATGTTTGACCCCGTTTTTGGTCCGATAAATATTGTCCTCAAATCACTTGGAGTTTCAACTCCACCGAACTGGATTAATGACCCTCTTTGGGGATTTATTGCGCTTAACGTAATCGAAGTGTGGTTGGCTTATCCATTTATGATGACCGTAATCACAGCAGCACTGCAATCAGTTCCAGACACTCTAATTGAAGCCGCAATAATTGATGGAGCAACATACTGGCAGCGTTTGAGGCATGTTGTAATCCCAATAGTTAGCAAACCCATAGCATTCGCCACAATTCTGACATCAGCAGCAAGCTTTCAGTATTTTATGGTGCCGTATCTGTACAACGCTGGACTCTTTGAGGACAAGTTCATCTTGCTGTACGGTTTCAGAAGGGCTTTCGGAGCTTCACCACATTACGGAAGGGCAGCGGCGATAATGGTGATTGCGACCCTTGTCTTGGCAGTTTACATGTACATCAACGTCAAGATAACAAAGCTCCAGGAGGGTGCTAAAGGATGAGGATTGAGTTGCCAAGAAGAAAAGGTGAGATTGTCAAAGCATTTGTCGTTACTCTCTTGGCAGTCCTCATAATGTTCATTATCCTTTTCCCAGTCTACTACATCTTTACAGTCTCCATTAAGCCAGTATCAACTCTAGCAACAACAGAGTTGACCTTAATTCCGAGGAATATAACCGCCGAGGCCTATAAAGAGGTTTTATTTGGATTTGAAGGGAGCAAAATATCAGCAAACTTTACTGGAAGCATTGAAGGATTAGGGAGACTTGATGGGGATACACTGTACGTAACAGACGGAAAAATAACGGGAGTCGTAAAAGCGGGACCATTTACAGCGCTGAGGTTCGAGATTCCATTTAAAGAAGTGAGGTTCAAAGTTGACCAAAGCGGCTCAAAAGAGGGGCAATTTACTGGGGAAATATCCGGAGCTTTCCGTCTGACGAGAATCAACAAAGATGGTTCAATTGGTTTCGCAGTTGTGAAGAACGTTGAGCTGAAAAAAGGAGAACTCGATGGAATTACAATGAGCGGGGTCATGGAGAAGTACATAGTTGCAAGAAATATTGGAAGTATAGAGGTAACAGCAGTTGGAAAGTTTGTAAACTCAATATTCTTTGCACATCTTAAGAACAGCCTCTTTATAGCAGGTTTAACGGTGATACTGACGCTAATCTTTGTGATTCCAGCAGCATATGCATTTTCAAGATTGAAGTTCTTTGGAAGAGATCACATCTTATACTTCTACCTCATGTTCACACAGGTAGCAGGTGGTCTTGGAATAGCAGGATTAATAGCATTGTATGGTATGATTGTCAAGCTTGGACTATATGACAAACTGCCAGTGCTATCCCTAATCTACGCCGCTGGAAGTGTTCCATTCAATACTTGGCTTCTTAAGGGATACATAGACTCAATTTCACCTGACTTTGATGAAGCAGCACTAGTTGATGGAGCAAGCTATTTGCAGATCATCAGATATGTCTTGCTACCAATGGCTCTCCCAGGAATAGCAACCGTTGCAATATTCGCCTTCATTGGGGGATGGACAGAGTTCATTCTCGCTAATCTACTGCTTACAGAAGCAAATCAGCCTCTATCAGTTTGGATATACCTCCTTATGGGTGGAATAGGAAGAGGAATCGACTGGAACTATTTTGCAGCTGCAGCACTGCTGTTTGCTCTACCTGTATTCATAATGTTCATGCTTGCCCAAAATTATGTTAGAAGTGGTTTAACAGTTGGAGGATTGAAGGAATGAGGTGAACGAAATGAGGAAGTTGCTTTCTCTATTTGCAATTTTTTTAATTCTCTTCAGCACTTTAGCAGTTCCAGCAAGAGCTGAAGAACCAAAGCCGTTGAATGTCATAATTGTATGGCATCAACATCAGCCATATTATTATGATCCAATCCAAGATGTATATACAAGGCCATGGGTTAGACTTCATGCGGCAAACAACTATTGGAAGATGGCATATTATCTAAGCAAATATCCCGAAGTACATGCCACAATTGATTTATCCGGTTCTTTGATTGCTCAGTTAGCAGACTACATGAACGGCAAGAAGGACACATATCAGATAATCACTGAAAAAATAGCAAATGGAGAACCTCTGACAGTTGACGACAAGTGGTTCATGCTCCAAGCTCCGGGAGGATTCTTTGACCACACAATTCCATGGAACGGAGAGCCAGTTACAGACAAGAATGGAAACCCAATAAGGAGCTTCTGGAAGCGCTATACCGAGCTTAAAGACAAAAGGAACAAAGCATTCGCCATGTATGGGGGGTTACCATTAGAGGAGCGGAAGAAAAAGATTACTGCTGAATTTACAGAGCAAGATTACATTGACTTGGCAGTTCTCTTCAACTTGGCTTGGATTGACTACAACTACATAATGATGCACGATGACCTAAAAGCAATCTACGAAAAGAGAAACACTGGTGGATATACAAGGGATGACGTCAAAACAGTTTTGCAACACCAGATGTGGCTTCTCAACCACACATTTGAGGAGCACGAAAAGATAAACCTCCTTTTGGGCAATGGAAATGTTGAGGTTACAGTAGTTCCATACGCTCACCCAATTGGTCCAATTCTGAATGATTTTGGCTGGGAGAGAGACTTTGATGCCCACGTCAAGAAAGCTAATGAGCTGTATAAGGAGTACTTGGGTGGAGGAAAAGTTGAGCCAAAGGGTGGATGGGCAGCTGAGAGTGCTTTAAACGATAAAACACTTGAGATTTTGGCAGAAAACGGCTGGCAGTGGGTCATGACAGACCAACTCGTTCTTGAAAGGATGGGAATTCCATACAGCATTGAGAACTACTACAAACCTTGGGTTGCTGAATTCAATGGAAAGAAGATTTATCTCTTCCCAAGAAACCACGACTTAAGCGACAGGGTTGGTTTCAGATACAGCGGAATGAACCAGTATGATGCTGTTGAAGACTTCGTCAACGAGCTCTTGAAGATCCAGAAGCAGAACTATGATGGAAGCTTGGTTTACGTCATAACACTTGACGGAGAAAACCCATGGGAGCATTACCCATATGACGGAAAGATTTTCCTTGAGCAGCTTTACAAGAGGCTTACTGAGCTGCAAGAGCAAGGGTTGATTAGAACGCTGACGCCGAGCGAATACATACAGCTCTATGGAGATAAAGCAAACAAACTCACTCCAAAGGAGTTTGAACGCTTAGATTTGTCAACAGAGGACAAAGTGAAGAAGCTCCTCGAGGCAAAGAGCCTAAATGAACTCTATGACATGGTCGGCGTTAAGGAGCCACAGCAGTGGATTGAATCAAGCTGGGTTGATGGAACACTTTCAACATGGATAGGCGAGCCTCAGGAGAATATAGGATGGTACTGGCTCTATTTAGCGAGAAAAGCCCTATTTGAAAACAAAGACAAGATGTCCCAAGAGGAGTGGAACAAAGCCTATGAGTACTTGCTGAGAGCTGAAGCGAGCGATTGGTTCTGGTGGTATGGAAGCGATCAGTTTGTAAGTGGTGAAGAAGCCTTTGACAGATATCTGAAAATTTATCTCTACGAAATGTATAAATTCGCAAAAATCGAACCCCCAAGCTACCTCTACGGAAACTACTTCCCAGATGGACAACCATACAGAGTTAGGGCTATAGAGGGACTTGGAGAAGGGGAAAAGAAGAGCTACACAAGCCAGTCAACAATGGCTGGAGGAGTTGAGATTTATTTCGATGGCGAAGGAATGCACTTCATAGTAAAGAACGCTCCAGAGCAGTTTGAAATCAGCATTTATGAGAAAGATAAAATATTTGGAAATACATTCACACTGCTCCAAGAAAAGCCAAAGGAGTTCAGATACGAGCTATTCCCATACAATAAAGACAGCATTGGAATCATGATCACCAAGCACGTTGTGTATAAAGATGGAAAGGCTGAAATTTATGAAGCCAAGGACTACGAGACGAGTGAGAAGATTGGAGAAGCTACTGTAAAGGTTGAGAACGGCAATGTTGAGATAATTGTACCATTTGATTACATTGAGAGCCCAGACGACTTCTACTTCGCAGTATCAACTGTAAAAGACGGGGAGCTTGAGACAATAACACTTCCAATCGAGCTGAAGCTCCCAATGGAAGTTAAGGGAGTTCCAATCATTGACATGGTTGATGTTGAAGGAGATGACCATGGACCAGGAACTTACACATATGCGACAAATAAAGTATTCGTTCCTCATCACTTAGACTTGCTCAGATTCAGAATGCTTGAACAAACGGATGCATATGTTATGGAATTTTACTTTAAGGAACTTGGGGATAATCCATGGAACGGGCCAAATGGATTTAGCCTACAGATAATTGAAGTTTACTTTGACTTTAAAGAAGGAGGAAACACATCAGCAATCAAAATGTTCCCAGACGGACCAGGAAGCAACGTACAGCTCGATCCAGAACATCCATGGGACGTTGCCTTCAGAATAGCCGGATGGGATTATGGAAACTTAATTGTCCTCCCAGACGGAACTGCAATCCAAGGAGAGCTTCAAATTTCAGCTGACCCAGTTAAGAACGCAATAATTGTGAGAGTACCTAAGAAGTACATACAAATCAACGAGGATTACGGACTTTACGGTGCTGTATTAGTTGGTTCTCAAGATGGATATGGTCCAGATAAGTGGAGACCTGTTGCTGTCGAAGCTGAAGAGTGGAAAGGCGGTGGAGCGGAACCTGATGCGGTAATAAACAACGTTGCACCAAGAGTTTACGATTTACTCGCCCCACCAGGATACAAGCCGACACAAGAAGAAATGCTCAGCAGCTATGACGCAAAGAACATCAAGCTCGCCACAGTTAAGATGCTCCCAATGCTCAAGACCGGAATAGTCATCAAAGACCCAGAAGGCGATGATCATGGTCCAGGAACATATACCTACGCCCTGAACAAAGTGTTCGTTCCACACCACTTAGACCTCCTCAAGTTCAAGATGACGGAAGAGAATGACTACTGGAAGCTTGAGTTCTATTTCAAGGAGCTTGGGGATAATCCATGGAACGGACCAAATGGATTCAGCTTGCAAATCATTGAAGTCTACTTCGACTTTAAAGAAGGAGGAAACACATCAGCAATCAAAATGTTCCCAGACGGACCAGGAAGCAACGTACAGCTCGATCCAGAACATCCATGGGACGTTGCACTGAGGATTGCCGGCTGGGACTATGGAAATATCATCGTTGTGCCCGGAGAGAAGCCAATTCAAGGAGAAATGAAGATATCAGCAGATCCGACGAGAAATACAATTATTGTTGAACTGCCTAAGAAGTATCTCCAGATTAATGAAGAGTACGGACTCTATGGAGCCGTGCTTGTAGGCTCTCAGGACGGCTATGGTCCAGACAAATGGAGGCCAGTTGCTGTCCAAGCTGAAGAGTGGAAAGGCGGTGGAGCAGAGCCAGAAGCAGTAATAAACAACGTTGCCCCAAGAGTTTATGATCTCCTAGTTCCAGAAGGATTCAAACCAACACAAGAAGAGATGCTTAGTAGCTATGACGCAAAAGCTGGAAAGAGAGCTGTTGTTCTCATGATTCCGATAATAGAGGGAGCCAAAGCAGAAGAAAAGCCAACACCAACTGAAACAGAAACAACCACCAAAGAAACTACCACCACAACACAAACCACAACTATAAAGGAAACAACCACAACTACAACAACAAGCACTCCAAGTGAAACTACAGCTACTCCATCAAGTCCAAGTGAAACTTCACCAACTGAAACTGGAATCTGTGGACCAGCACTAATTATCGGACTTGCATTATTACCAGTGTTGCTGAGGAAAAGAAAATGATATTCCCCCTTCTCTATATTTTTAATGAAGTTTTAGTTTTATATCAAAACTTATTTATACCATGAAATCCTGATGTTTACTAAAAGTAAACACAAATTGAGGTGGACTTGATGGCAGAGGTCAAGTTGATAAATGTGTGGAAAAAGTTCGGTGAAGTAGTTGCGGTTCAGGATATGAACCTCCACATAAAAGATGGGGAATTTATGATTCTTCTTGGTCCCAGTGGTTGTGGAAAGACTACAACACTCAGAATGATTGCAGGATTAGAAGAACCAACAAAGGGCCAAATATACGTGGGAGACAAATTGGTTGCTGATCCCGAAAAAGGTGTCTTTGTTCCTCCAAAAGATAGGGATATTGCAATGGTCTTTCAGAGCTATGCTCTCTATCCCCACATGACAGTTTATGATAACATAGCCTTCCCTCTCAAGCTCAGAAAAGTTCCAAAACAAGAGATAGACAAAAGAGTAAGAGAAGTTGCAGAAATGCTTGGCTTAACTGAATTGTTAAAGAGAAAGCCGAGAGAACTTTCTGGTGGGCAGAGACAGAGAGTTGCCTTGGGAAGAGCTATTGTGAGAAAGCCACAAGTCTTCCTCATGGATGAGCCTCTATCAAACCTTGATGCAAAGCTTAGGGTAAAGATGAGAGCAGAGTTAAAGAAACTACAAAGACAATTGGGCGTTACTACAATCTATGTTACCCACGATCAGGTTGAAGCAATGACAATGGGTGACAGAATTGCCGTTATAAATCAAGGTGTCTTACAGCAAGTTGGAACACCAGACGAAGTTTACAACAAGCCAGCAAACGTTTTCGTTGGTGGCTTTATTGGCTCACCTGCAATGAACTTCCTTGATGCTTCAATTGTTGAAGATGAAAAAGGAGTTTGGGTTGACTTTGGTGAGTTTAGACTTAAGCTTCTCGAAGATCAGGCAGAGGTTCTAAAGGAACTCAATTACATTGGCAAGGAAGTTATTTTTGGTATAAGACCAGAAGACATCTATGACGCAATATTTGCACAAGTCAAAATCCCAGGAGAAAACATGGTCAAAGCTGTTGTAGATATAGTAGAAAACCTGGGCAGTGAAAGGATTGTCCACTTAAGGGTGGGGGATCTAACTTTTGTCGGGGCATTCCATGCTGAATCAATGGTAAAAGAAGGTCAGAAAGTCGATGTGGTCTTTGATATGAGAAAAGTACATATCTTTGATAAAAAGACTGAGAAAGCAATTTTCTAAAGATTTTTAAGCTCTTTTTCTTTTCCCTTTATCATGCATGAAAAACTTGCAGAATATCTTTCACAAAAAATTAAGAAAGGAAGAATCATTGAAATCGGAGTTGGCTTTAATTTTAAAACTGCATTAAAGTTAAAAGAGTTGGGCTTTGATATTCTCGTTGTAGACTGGAATCCAAAAGCTGTTGAAAGAGCAAAAGAATTGAAATTAAACGCTGTTATTGATAACATCTTTAATCCTCAACTTGAAATTTATAATGGCGCAAGTGCAATTTATTCTATTCGACCGACACCGGAGATGATGCCATATCTTCTGAAGCTTGCCCGAATCATTAAAGCCCCCCTCTACATAGTTCCATTCTCAACAGATGCCGTGCCAAAAGGTATGAAACTCGAAAATTACAAGGGACTAGTAATTTACAAGTTGAAAGCTAAAGATATATAAAGTAAAGCCATACATTAACTTGGTGGTGTTATGAAGCTCTTTGGAACAGCAGGAATTAGAGGTCCTATTGATTCTAAGGTAACCCCAGAATTAGCGCTGAAGGTTGGAAAAGCCTTAGGAACGTACATTAATTCTGGAAAGGTTACCGTTGCAAGGGATGCGAGGACTTCAAGCATTATGCTTGAAGCTGCCCTAATAAGCGGGCTGTTGAGTACGGGAAGTGATGTCATAGAGCTTGGGTTGATACCGACCCCGATGCTCGCATGGGCTACCAACAAGCTGAGTGATGCAGGAGTTATGATAACCGCCTCCCACAACCCACCAACGGACAACGGAATCAAGGTGTTTAATGAGAACGGCATTGAATTTTATCTTGAGCAGGAGGAAGAGCTCGAAAAGATAATCTTTTCTCAAAGCTATAAAAAGGCAAATTGGGACGAAATAGGGAAAGTTGAAAGACGTGACTTAAAGAATGAGTACATCAATGCAGTCTTAGACTTCGTAAATCATGAAACAAGTCTCAGGATTTTATATGATGGAGCAAACGGCGCCGGTAGTGTGATAGCCCCATATCTCCTCAGAGAGATGGGCGCAAAAGTGATTTCGATTAATGCTCATTTGGATGGACACTTTCCAGGTAGGAAACCAGAGCCAAGATATGAAAATATAGCATACCTCAGGGATCTTGTTAGAGAACTGGGAGTAGATTTAGCAATAGCCCAAGATGGTGACGCTGATAGGATAGCGGTTTTTGACGAAAAGGGCAACTATATTCCCGAGGACACCTTAATTGCTCTTTTCGCAAAGCTTTATGTAAAAGAGAACAATGGGGGGATTGTTGTTACCTCTATAAATACTAGCTTCAGAATTGACAAAGTTGTTCAAGATGCAGGTGGAAAAGTCTATCGTGTACCTTTAGGCCAGCTCCACGATGGCATAAAGAAGTACCATGCAATTTTTGCTGCCGAGCCTTGGAAGTTCATTCATCCAAGATTTGGAATGTGGATTGACAGTTTTGTAACAATGGGGCTTTTAATTAAACTTATTGACGAAGAAGGAAAGCCACTATCTGAGATCGTTAAAGAGATACCTCAATATCCGCTCATAAAGAAAAACGTCAAATGTCCAGATGAACTGAAGCCAAAAGTTATGGAAATTGCAAAAAATGAGCTCGAGGAAAAGCTGAAGAATGAAATTAAAGAAGTTCTCACAATTTCTGGAATAAGGCTCAACCTCAACGACGGCTCATGGGTTTTAGTAAGACCTTCAGGAACAGAGCCAAAGATTAGAGTTGTTGTGGAGGGACAAACAGAAAAGAGAATGAAAGAACTATTTGAACTAGCATATGGTATAGTTTCAAAGGCCGTCGAAAGTCTTAAATCCACCTAGCCGGTCTCAATGTTTTCAATCTTATTTCTTTTCCAATTGTGACTCTGAAGCCTTCTTTTGCAACCAAAGTTTTTACCCCAGTAACATTTTCAATAAATTTTGCCTCCTTGTATGGGTTAGCAAAGTGCATCTTCATGCCTATGTGATTCATAATCAGCAATTCAGGCTTTTCTTTCATTTCCTTCAGCATATAAACTACATCTTCAGTGCATAAATGGTATGGGATTCTCATGTCCTTTGGTCGGGTTATAGCCGCTATCATGACTCTTGTTCCTTCATGCCATTCTTTCAGCTCATCAAAATACTGAGTATCTGGAATGTAAGAGATGTCCCCATACTTAGTCTTAAGCCGAAAACCAATAGTCGTGGGGTCTGCATGCACTGCTGGTGTTATTATCATTTCCTCATCTCCAAGAATGAACTTATCTCCGGGATTAGGGGTATGGATTTCTTCTAAAGAATCAAGATGATACTTTGAAACTGCGGGTGTGTGATTTTCATCTCCATGAACAACGCTTTTAGATGCTATTAGAATCCCCCTTTTTTTCGTAACGCCCATAGTTATGCCCTCAAGCATAACTTCCACGTCATTGCAATGATCAGTGTGCCTGTGAGAGACAAAGAGAACATCAATACGTCTTGGATCAATTTTGTATCGCCACGCTCTTACAAGTGCTCCCGGTCCAGGATCGACATAAATTTTCTTGCTTGCTTTTATGAAGAATCCTCCTGTAGAACGAGTCTGTGTTATTGTTATGAATCTGCCTCCCCCGCTGCCTAGAAATGTTATCTCTATCATGCTCTTACCTCCAATTCTTTTTTCAGATGTTAAAATTTTACACACAGCAGTATATAAGGCATTTGGCTAACAGAATTTTACTAACCTAACCAAAAATGGTTTAAGAGATCAAGGATAAGTCATGGTGGTGAGGTTTATGGAAGAGATCATCAAAAAAGTTTCTAAAGAAGTTGAAAAATTTAGAGATAATATGATTCAAACGTTAGTTGAACTTATCAAAATCCCAGCAATAAGCCCCGATTACGGATATGAGGGAGAATACGATAAGGCGGAAAAGCTTTTGGAGATTATAAATGACTGGGGCTTTGATAAGATTGAGCGTTATGATGCCCCAGATAAGAGGGCTAAAAACGGTGTGAGGCCGAACATTTTAGCTTATTACTATGGAGAAAAAGGGGAAGAAAGTCCACGCTTGTGGATTCTAACTCACCTAGATGTAGTTCCGCCCGGAGATTTAAGCAAATGGACTGTAACGGAACCTTTTAAGCCAATTATTAAAGAGGGGAAAATCTACGGAAGAGGCAGCGAGGACAATGGGCAAAGCTTGGTAGCATCACTGTATGCAGTGAAGGCATTAATGAATCTCGGCATAAGGCCAAAAAGGACAGTAATCCTCGCATTTGTAAGTGACGAGGAAACTGGTAGTGACTATGGAATAAAATGGCTCATGAAGAACCATCCAGGACTTTTCAGAAAAGACGACCTTGTATTGGTTCCAGACGGCGGAAACGAAGAAGGAACATTCATTGAAATAGCAGAAAAGAGCATACTTTGGATAAAGATTAAGTTTAAAGGAAAGCAAGTTCACGCGAGCATGCCAGATAAAGGGCTCAATGCTCACCGTGTTGCTTTAGAATATGGGTACAAGCTGGACAAACTTCTCCATGAGAAATATGATGCAAAGGATGAAATTTTTGACCCACCTGAGAGCACTTTTGAACCAACAATGGGCGGAAATCCATCCGATGCTCCAAACATAGCTCCAGGAGAGCATGAGATAGTATTTGATTGTAGGGTTCTGCCAAAATACAAACTTGACGATATTCTAAACGATGCAAAAGAACTCGCAAAAGAAATGGAAGAAAAGTACAGAGGAGCAAAAATTGAGATTGAAGTGATGCAGAGGGTTGATGCTCCAGAACCAACTCCAAAAGACAGTGAAATAGTAAAACTCCTCCAGAATGCAATTAAGATTTTGAGAAACAAAGAAGCTAAAGTTGGAGGAATTGGCGGAGGAACTTTTGCAGCTTACTTCAGAATGCTTGGAATTCCAGCAGTTGTGTGGTGCACATGTGATGAAACTGCTCACCAACCAAACGAGTATGCAAGAATAGACAACATGGTAGAGGATGCAAAAGTCATGGCGATTTTAGCCCTTTTATGATTTCCCCTTTTAGATATCATTTCATCGATTGATAAAGCAGTACACACATTAATAACAAGGCATAACTTTTGATGAATCTGAAACAAAATTTTTATGCAAACTCATGAAATAAAAAGCATGAGAATGATAGGGCTAAAAATAGAGGATGCTCTGAAAATGTTCCCTGAGCTTCAAAAATACATAAAAAATGGCAAGCTTGATTTTGGCAACAGAAAAGCAAGGATTTTATACAATAAGGCTGTTGCAAAAGCTGTTTTTGACATTGAGGTGGAGTATCATCCAAGGGGCCTAATAACTCCTCCGATTTCACGATACATTTTTCTAAAGACATTTTTGCGAGGTGGAGAAAAAGTCCTCGAAATTGGGACAGGTCATTCTGCGTTGATGGCGATTATGGCAGCTAAGTTGCTTAACTGCGAAGTTTGGGCTACAGAGATTAATGAAGAATTTTTTGAGTATGCAAAAAGGAATATTAAGCGCAACAAAGTTCAAGTTAAGCTCATAAAAAGCAAAGGAGAAATCATAAAAGGCTTAATTCCAGAGGAAGAAGAATTTGATGTTATATTCTCAGCTCCTCCTTATTATGAGAAACCCACAAAGGGAGTTTTAACCCCTATTGAAGCCGTTGGTGGAGGAAAATATGGAGAGGAGTTTTCAATAAAGCTGTTAAATGAAGCCAGAGAATACTTGAAGCCTCTCGGAAAAGTTGCCCTCTTTTTACCAGATAAGAAACCTCTGCTGAAGGTTATAACAGAAAAAGCTGAAGAACTTGGATATACAGTCAAAGACATAAAATTTAAAGCAGGGACAAGAGTTAGACACTCTTTAATTTTCACTCTATAGCGTCAGACCGTGGGCGTATCTTCATTGCAGTGCTCAGAGGAGGTGCTTTCTCTTCATTCGCTAAAGAAAGTACGATCCTTTAATTTATAAGGTTAAGTCTCTGTATGAAGTACCATTATCAACATAAGATACTAGCTATAAAACATCTAATGAAATGCAGAAAGAGAAAAACAAATCATCACTTCATATCCTCAACATATAAGAACAGACATTTAAGATATTCAGTATCCTTTGAAGCCATCAGTATTGGATGATCTGGAGCTTGTGTTCTGTAGGGTTCAAGCATCTTGAGGAATTTGCCAGCTTTTGCTGCAGCCGCAATTATCATATCCTTAAACGCCTGCAAATCAACATGCTGGGAGCATGAGCAAGTTACTAAGATTCCCCCATCCTTTACAAGCTTAAGTCCTTGATAGTTCACATTGAAATAAGCTCTTAATCCTCTCTTTAAGTCCTTCTCATGCTGGACGAATGCAGGAGGATCGAGGATTACTATATCAAACTTTTCTCCTTTCTTCTGGAGCTTTTCCATTTCAGGAAATGCTGAACCCACTATGAACTCCATCTTGTCCTCAACACCATTGAGCTTTGCATTCTCCTTTGCCATCTCTATCGCTTTTGGAGATTTGTCAATGGCTATCACTTTTTCAGCTCCAGCAACTGCAGCATGGATTGCAAAGCCCCCCGTGTAAGTGAAAACATCAAGAACCTTTTCACCGCCTTTAATGTATTTTTCAAGAGCTATTCTGTTTTCTCTCTGGTCGAGGAAAAATCCAGTCTTTTGTCCACGCATGTCAACTATGAATTTAGCCCTCCCCTCTTCAATTATCGTTCTATATTTTTCTTTACCAAGCAATACACGCTCAATCTCTGGTAATCCTTCCCTTCTCCTTGATCTCCCCGTATTCTTTTCAAAAACGGTCTCTATTTCTGGCTCAACTTCCATTATCGCTTCAGCAACGTCAAGCTTAAATCGCTCCATACCAGCGCTTGAAATTTGGAGGGCGGCTATATCATTGAAGCGATCAACAATTAATCCCGGCAAATAATCTGCCTCACCATAGACCATCCTGTAAACGTTGCCATAACGAAGAACTTTCTTCCTATATTCGTTTGCTTTTCTGATTCTCTCTTTGAAGAGTTCTTTGTTAATTTCCACATCTTTCTCTTTTGTTAGCAAACGAACCATTATATTCGAGTTTGGATTTGCAAACCCTTTACCTAAGAACTTTCCTCCACGAGAATACACCTCAACAATATCTCCTGGTTTTATCTCCCCCTCAGTTCTAATAACCCCCTTTTTGAAAATAATCATCGCACCTTTTTGAAGTGCTCGTGAAGCCTGAGCATCAACATAAACTCTCGCCATTTTCACCACCTACCAAATAGTTAAAGCGATAGATATTTAACTCTTGAGATGAAATTATATAATGGTGAGTTCTATGAACTTAGAAGTTATAAAAGAGTTTCTAGAAGATATTGGAGCAGACTATACAGAAATTGAGGGAGAAATTCACCTCGCCCCAGAGGTGTTCTATGAGGTTTGGAAGTATGTAGGACAACCTGATTTAAAAACATATGTTATTGAGGACGAGATTGTTGAACCCGGTTCTTATGATCCCCCTGAAATGAAATATACAACTGCCAAGAAGGTTAAAATCAAAAAAATCTACTTTGAGACTCTTGACAATGTGAAAATAGTCACAGATTATGCCGAGTTCCAGAGGATTTTGAAGGAAAAATCCGTTTAATTTATCTTCCCACTATTATTTTTACCATTAAAACTCCCATACAGTTTGTTCTTTTTACATTAAACAAGAGTGCAAGGGAGCCTATCAATGATGCTGTTGTTAGAACCAAGATACCAAGAATTCCATCAAAATAAAAAGACAGAACAACGACAAAAGTTATGACTAAAAGATTTAAGAGCCTATAATTTACCTTAAAGAAAACATTGCCAATTATTTTAGCTGTTTTCAGCCCGTAGAGGTTTATAATCAAAGCTGCGGCAATAGTAAGTAGTGTTAAAATTAAAACTTCACGTGAACTCAATAGATAATACCTCCCTTTAATTAAGACCATTATCCCATTCCTTGTCCTCCCTGTTAAGTAGAAATTAAAAAGTGAAAAGAAAAAATTTGAGGTATTCACTGAAAATGCAACAGTTAAAAATGACCTCTCATCCTTCGAAAAGAAGCTTCCGATTAATGCAGCTTGAGAAGAAGTAAACGCTGGAAGGAGTGATGCAAACATTCCTAAAACAGTGCCAAGAAAAGAAAATTTCAGTAAAGAGACATGAGACATTTTAATCATACTATCCCCAATCTCAATATTACCCACACTACTGCGAAGAGAATACATTATTGTGGGAATTCCAAACAAACCGACAAAGATGTGGAAACAAGGCTCATGAAGAGGCAAGTAATCAATTAAAATTCCCAAAATTCCAGAGAGCAAGATAACAGCTAAAGCGAAAATTTTCTTCATACCTTTTTCTGTTAGAATCAAAAAGCAAACCAAAAAGAATACAAAGACTCTGCCAAATTCAGGAACGTACTTGGGTGTTAAGAAGAAATAGATGGGTAAAAGAGGAAGAGCAAAAATTACTGCTAAAAGACTTGCCTTTAGAGAAATATTAATTACTTCAAAAGCTCTCCCCTCAAGAACTAATCTGTGGGCTGGCAAGATATTTAGCGCTGTATCTTCATCAGGAATACCAAGAAATGTCGAAGGTATAGAATCCAAAAATGTGTGAGTTAAGCCCATGATATAAATCAGAATTATGAATCCAAAATCAGATTTACTATTTAATGCATTTAACAGTGATGCCAAAGTGTTGACATGAAGAGCGGGTGTTATTCCAGTTAAGGTTCCAGCTAAGAGCCCAAGCAGGAATTCTCTAAACATACATCCTCCCTCGAATACACTTCAAGAGCGGGTTTCCCTCTATAAGTAGTGTAAACTCCAAAAGCCGTAACTGTTTGATTCTCCTTAAACTCAAGATTTAATGACTTTTTAAGCTTCACCAAAATCCAGCAATCACCATTTGTAATATTCGCCAATCCAAAACCGTTTTTATAGATTTTGACCCAAGAAACGTTTCCTTCAATTTTGATTATTCCTGCTCGTTCTGGACTGCATATTGAATTTTCAAGTTTTTCTCTTGGAAGCTCAACCAAACAGTTTAGGCACACAAGGGAGCTTTCCCTTCTAAGAGCTTCAAATTTTATTATATCCCCAATTCTTGCAGAGAATGAATATAATTTTAGACCAGTACAATTTAAACCCAAACTTCTACCAGATTTGACAACCTGACAACTTCCGTAAGCTATATCACCAACATTTTCTTCTCCAAGAGGTTTCCTTTTGGCTTTCCCAATTAATTTAATATCATCTGGACTGTTTACATAAAGAGTAAGTGTGGAATAAAGCCGTACAATTCCTAAGATTTCCACTTTATCTCCAAGATCCAGATGAAACTTATATGGAAGATAAACCCTAATCTTTTCTTTTCCGTTCCATATCACTGTTGGCGTTCCGTTGTTTATAACTATCCCCTCAACCCTATAAGGAAAACCATCCTTTGGTTCTGTCAAAAAATTCCCTACTTCAAAGCTGAGAACGTAAAATGTATTCCCGTAAAACACACCTTCAGCATTCACTTCAACTCCTTTTTGGATGTTTAAGCATCTGTTAAGCTTCACTTTTTGAGGAATTAGGATGTAGCAGTTGTAATCCATCCAATAAACTCCAGATAAATTGGAAATAAGGAGCTCTTCAGCACTTCCATTTTCAATCTCTAGTGGATATAAAGCTCGCCTCTCTTTGTCAGTTAATTTTCCTTTGATAGCGTAAACTCTGCCCTCTGTTAAATTTCTGTAAATCATGACAGTTTCATACCCATTCGTAAGTATACTAAAATCACCTTTAGAGTAGACACAAAGACCAGTAAAGACTACTGTATCTCCCTTTTGAGCATTTTTAAGGCTTGTATACTCATCATGTCCAATAACATATACAGCACCCAGCATAATTAGAGAAGCCAATATTACTACCATAACATGTGTTTTTTGTTTAACCATGATAATAAGTAAATACATAACTTTAAAAAGTTTTTTCCAATAGTGGTGTTGACAGTAAGATTGGCAGTAACTTGAAGATGATTAACAGTGAGGCCCAATAAAGGTGAATACACAGCATTATTAATAAAGCAGAAAAATCAGAGTTGGAGCTTAATTCCAGACTCCGTTATTTCATAAGGCACCCAAGATAGAACGTGTTTGGTTCTCCTCATTCCATAGACTCTTAGATATCTCCTAAGAGTCATGTTTTCCTCTATTAACCTCATTTCAATTATACCATCAACTATTGCCTTAACCATCATCTCAACATGAGGCTTTTCGATTCCAGAATTCATTTCCAGCAACCAAACTTGCTTATTTCTGTGAGCAAGTTCTTTCAAATCCTCCAAAAATTTGTATATTTGCTTTTTATCTGTTTCAAAGAATATAGGAGTTAGAGAAGATATTACTCCAGTTATCATTGGGGGATTCTTTTCAGACAAAATCTTTAGGGTTACATCTTTTATAGCTTCAATGAGCTGAGTAGTGTCTGTAATGTCAGTGACAACATTTTCATCAAAAGAAAATCTTGGAGTACCCCTTAATCTGGCACTATAAGCATCAAGTACAAAAAAGTTTTCATTAAGATACGGCATAAAGTCCCATCCAAAGTCGAGAGCATTACTCATGAATTCGTATTTTGACACATCTACCAGAATACCAATTGTGGAATATCCCATAGTTAAATGTGTGTGAATAAACTGACTGATAAAAGTTGTTTTCCCCGATTTTGGGTCACCAATCAGCAAAACTACACTTCCCTTAGGGATGCCCCCCATTATAAGATCATCTATTATTCCTGTTGGTACTCTCTCTACACGTCTTTCAATTTCCTCTTCACGCGCTTCAAAGAGATTTTGGATCAAAGTAAGACACCTCTCGAGAAACTAGATTTAATAGATTTCTCCACTTGGGTAAACAACTATTCCATGGTTGGTTATTTCAAAGGGATATTTTCTCATTGAATGTTTCGTTTCACGCATTTTCCTAATGAGAAGATACCGTTTTAGCTCAATATTTTTCTCTTGAAGGTCAAGAATAACAACACCTCTTGCTATGTATTCCTCAATTCCATATCTGCTAATTCTTCCAGCAGTTGGATCAGGAGCTTCAGTTGTTAGAATCGTTGTAACACCCATCTCTAGGAGTATTGTATTTAATTTTAGAAGGACTTCTCTAATTTCTTTCTCTTCCTTAAGCCTAAAAGCTATTGATGGAATAGAGTCAATTACCAATCGTTTTGCGTTTATGTTCTTAACCACTCTATAAACATATCTTAGGAAATGGTCAATATTGAATTTATCCTCAAGGGCAAATCTTTCTTCTGATGGTAAACCCACACTCGAACTAACGCCATCAACAATAGCAATTAGTCCCTGCTCTTCATATTTCTTAAAATCCCATCCAAAAGAACGCATTTCTCTTCTAAGGTCTTTTGCTCTTTCTTCCAGAGTAACAAAAACGCCTGGTTCTCCGTATTCCTCTGCACCTTTGTATATGAACTGTGCTGCAAAAGTAGTTTTACCAGTACCCGTGCCACCTGTTACTAGAACAGTCGTATTTTCGGGAAATCCCCCCTCAATTAACTCGTCAAATCCAGGAATGCCACTTTTAACTCTTTTTACTATATAAGGTTCAGCCATCTTAATCACCTGATGATATTGATACTACAACATTCGGCTCTTATTAAGTTTATCTTTTCTCTACCTTAGTTATTCATGTACTATTTATTTTTGGACTATTGAGTAATATAAAATTTTTGGAGTGAAGTTTTAAATTTTCTGCACTTTCTGCAAGCTCCATTGGTGATTTTACAAATTTAAGAAATATACACAAAAAGGAAGGCAACAAAAAGCACCATAATGTAACTCATTTAAACAGCATAAGAGTTTTATGTCCAAACCAACAACCTCCTTAAGGTGAGGGCATGCTAGATCCCTTTGGAAAAAGAGCCAGGGAGATATTAAAAGAATTTGAAAACATCAATAACTTCTTAGAAATTATCCCCACATATTTGGATATAAATTTAGCCTTGGAACGAATTATATGGCTAAAAAGTGATGTTATCCCAGGATATATTCTAAATGCTGATGATCTAAAAGATTTAATGGGATTCTACGCCCTTCTCGGTGCTCTTGCATTTTCTCCATATGGGTTTGAAATGGAGCTTGTAAAAGAAGCTAACTTAAGAATTTATCTTGCCAGAATTGAGAGAACCAAAAATTTTGAAGAGCTATCACTTTCTATTGAATTAGCACCAGAAAATGAAATACCCCAAAGAGATCTGACAATAATTGAAAAAAGACTCCACAGTGAAATTTCCCCAGAAGAGAGAGATAGAATTGCCCTCAAATATAAAATCAAGCTAAAAGATTTTCTCAGTTTAAATGAAGGAAGTTTAAAAAGTGTGTATATTAAAAATGGATATGTCTATTTAACCAGAAATCAAGTCATAGAACTCTGGAAGAAATCATTCGAGAGAAATCTTGAAAGAGCCGTAAATTTATTATATGAGCTCAGAGATGAACTTCCACAATATTACCTCCAGCTTTACAACAGATTAAGTGAGATTGCAAGAGAACACTTTAAGAAAAGGTTTGAGAAAGTTGAAAAAGCCAGCGCTCAGCCGTTAAGATTTGACTTGTTCCCTCCATGTATTAAAATGGCCCTCGGAGGAGTTCCTAGTGGATTGAGAAACTATGCTATAACTGTTCTGTTAACATCATTTCTAAGCTATGCTAGAATATGCCCCAACCCCCCAAGCAAAAATGTAAGAATCAAGGACTGTATAAAGGATTTGAGTATAATTGAAAAAGAAATCCTGCCAGTGATAATCGAAGCAGGAAACCGCTGCTCTCCCCCGCTTTTTGAAGACCAGCCAAACGAAATCAAAAATATATGGTACCACCTCGGATTTGGTTATACCTCAAAGCCCAGATTGGAAGACAGCGGCACCTCCACTTGGTATTTCCCACCAAACTGCTCAAAAATTAGGGCAAATGCACCCCAGCTCTGCAAACCAGATAAGGATTGTAAATACATTAAGAACCCTCTCACCTACTATCTGAGAAAGCTATACCTAGAGAACAAGAAAGAGAGTCAAGGAGAGGATAGGAATGAGTGAGCTTTTCAGGGAAGTTACAAAGAAGGAGAGACAGTTCTACTACACAAAGGAGTGGAGCGCTAAAAAACTCCCATCATTTATTGTGGAGACTCTTGAAAATAGAGAGTTCGGCTTTGACCATACAGGGGAAGGCCCAAGTGATAGAAAAAATGTATTCCATGACGTTAGGGATTTAGAAGACTACGTTAGAGCAACTGCACCTTATGCAATGTTCTCAAGTGTTGCACTTTATGAAGAACCCAAGGAAATGAGCGGATGGCTTGGGGCAGAACTTGTTTTTGATATAGATGCCAAAGACTTACCTTTGAGAAGATGTAACCATGAAAGTGGAACTGTTTGTCCAATTTGCCTAGAAGATGCTAAAGAGCTCGCAAAGGATACACTAATTGTTTTAAAGGAGGATTTTGGATTTGAAGATATTCACATTGTGTACTCCGGTAGGGGATATCATATAAGAGTACTTGATAAATGGGCTCTTGAACTTGATTCCAAGGCAAGGGAGAAAATTTTAGCATATATATCTTCAGCAGAAGAGATTACATTTGAGGATATTCAAAGCAAGAGGATAATGCTGTCCTCTGGCTACTTCAGGGTGTTCCGTCTTCGCTTTGGATATTTTATAATGCGTGTTAGATACAATCATCTCAAAAATATTGGATTAAACAAAAAGCAGATTGGTCTAATTCTAAACAACAGAGAAAACATCTACCAAGGATTTGTTAGAGAAGCCAGACTTACAGCCTTTCCGCAAGGTATAGGATATAAAACACTCCTTAGGCTTTTTGCGTTGTCAACCACATTCTCAAAAGCATACTTTGATGGTAGAGTTACTGTTGACGTTAAAAGAATCCTCAGAGTTCCCTCAAGCCTTCATTCCAAAGTTGGGTTTATCACAACATATATCGGGGGCAACGAAAAAGAGCTTGAAAAGTTTAATCCCTTTAGAGATGCTGTGCCAAAGTTCAGAAAAGAAGAGGTCAAACAAGCGTATGAAGAATGGCTCGAGAACAATGAGCTGAAGAGTGAGTAAAAATGGAAATTTCAGGGAGAGTTAAAATAATCTTCTCAATGCTAATCTGGGGAAGTGTTGGGATTTTTGCAAGGTTTACAAATCTAAATGGATTAGGGATCGCATTTTTTAGGGTCGCATTAGGGGCTTTAATTTTAGCGCTGTTGTTTAGTATAAGGGACACATCTTGGTTCCAAAAGGTTAGTGACATCACTAGACAGAATTTCAAATGGGCATTCTTGCTTGGAACTGCACTTGCCCTAAACTGGGTGTTTTTATTTACAGCCTTTTTGTACACCTCAATAGCAAGGGCCGTCCTTGTTTATTATTTGGCTCCTGTTTTTGCAGTGCTAATTTCAGCTAAGTTCCTTAAAGAAAGAATTTCAAAATCTCAAATTTCGCTACTTCTAATAGCCTTTCTAGGCTTGATTATAATAATGAGTGAACAAAAAATAGATTTAACAAATAGAAACTTTGCTGGGATTGTATTTGCTCTCATAGCAGCATTTTTCTATGCATTAATTCCTAATTTGGGCAGATTTTTAAAGGACGTAAAAAGCGATGTGCTGACATTTACCCAGCTGAGTATAGCATCTATAATCTTGTTTCCTTTTGTTCTTTTCGGTAAAATATCTGTCGGAAGAATTAATTGGTTTGCCGTTGGAATTTTAGTAGCTGTGCACACTGTTTTTGCCCTCTTCTTGTATATGGACGGATTAAAAAGCATTAAAGTTAATGAAGCCGCTTTACTCAGCTATCTTGATCCTCTAAGTGCAGTGGTTTACGCGTTTTTAATATTCGGAGAATCCCCCACTTTAAGAACAATTATTGGTGGATTCTTAATATTATCAGCATCCCTTTTGGATATATTAAAGAGAAGATAGGCGAGAGGGCTATAGCCCGCCTTCTGTATTAAGGGAGCATTCGACTAAGCGGCCAACCACGGGACTCACACCGGGAACTCATCGTCCCTCTTTCGGCCTTGCACCCCGCGGGACGGCCGTTTCACCGATCCCCCCGAGGTCGTCTGCGGGTTAGCTCGGGAGCTGTCACCAGCCCCCTTCACCGCTTTCATTCCCATCCCTCGGAGGACGTGTCGTTTCTGCGCCGTTGCCCTCCCTCTCGGGAGGTGCCTTACGGCACCGCGGCCCCGGTGCGGTGGGCGGAACTTCCTCGGGCATAAAGCCCGGCAGCCCCCAGCCCTCTCGCCTAGAAAAGATTTAGAATAAAGAGATTATAAAGATTTGGTTATTCTTTTTTGAAGCTTTCATCTCCTTATAAATCCTAACATTTTTGACTTCTTGTATTTACCCAGAGGCGATTTCCTCTTAGGCTTTGGTCTTTCTCTTCTCTTTCTTTTCCTGGGTTTTCTTATTCTCATAATTGCCACTATTAAGATGATTACAGTTAATGCTGTAACAAAATATAATGCCCATTTCTCTATTTTTTTCATTTCATCCTTTTTTACGCTTTCTGTTTGAGAAGAAATTGTTTCTTTTGTTGTAATTTTGGCAGAAGTGGAAGTTAATGAGCTTTGTGTTGGGGTTGGTTTCTTAATATAAATTGTTCCTTCTCTCACATTTTGCCTATTAAATGCAGAAAGTACAAACTGATACTTCACTTCCCCTTCTGGAAGCTGGAATTCAAGCTGAATTTCATTTCTTCCAGGAGATAATACTATTTCTCTTAAACCCTTGTAAAGAGTCCCATTTGCTATAGCTATTTTGTAACTTATAGTACCTTCAATTTTCTCCTGATTCTCATTCATGATCACGACCACAAACTCGACTCTCCCGTCATTTAACATATGATAAATTACGCTATCTATTCTTGGATACGCTATAACGTAATATGTTGTTGATTTTTCTCCGACCAATACACCATCATAAGTTACTTTCACAAGAACTTTAACTTCACCGGGAGACGCTGATGGGAGTGTAAAGCGAACTATGTTTGTGCCCTTTTGAAGTTGAACTGTCTTGGTGTATTTATGAAGCAACTCATTATTTTTATCATACGTCACAAGTGTAACATTGACTTTGATGTCTCGTTCAGAGGTTAACGTAACATAAACTTCATTTTGAGAATCCTCCATAACTTGGGTGTTTTTTAAAGCCAATGTGGATAACTCAACACCAAATTGAACGTAATATTCCTTTGAAAAACTGTAAGTTCCCCCGGGATACTCCAGAAGGTATACAAGTTTGTAGTTCCCGGATGGTAGATTATAAGGAACCGATAGTTCAAATCGAACTACATTATCCCCTTTTGTCAGATTAACAACTTTTTTCATAAGTAAATACTTCTTTCCGTTTCTCTCAAGATATGCAGAAGCTTTCAAAGGAATTACCTTGTTTTTTAGATTTTCAACATGGGAATAAACAACTATTGTTTCTCCATTAAGCACATAATTAGAGCTGAAAGGCCTCTCTTTCACATAAGTTATAGCTTCCTTAAAGATTAAAGGCTTGTCAAGAACTTTTACTGGAACTTTTGCTGTTATTATATAGATATCTCCGGATTCTAAAAATCCCCAAAAAGTTAAAACAATTTGATAGTTCCCCGGTTTAACACTTTCATTCACAAAAAGCTTGTAGCTTATTTCTCTGCTTTCTCCAGATGCCCACTTATTGTAAATTGTTCTTTGAAGTTCTAATCTAAATCCTCCAACTTCATTAAGCTTCTCATCTAAAATTACATACTTACGAAAGCTTACGACCTTAAAATTAAGATCTTGGTCATTTTTTAGGATAAAAGTACCTTCTGTGTAATCTCCAGCAAGTACTAGAATCTCTCCCTGAGATGAAAAAAATACAAATTGTGCTGATGCAAGAGGTAACAGAAGCAATACTATAGCAATGACAGTTGCTACTCTTTTCATCAGCATTCCCCCAAATATTTTTGCATTTAGGCAATATAAACTTCATGTTAAGAGAAGAACTACTCCCAATAGTGTAAAGCCAAAAAAGACTATTAGACTTAGCTTGTAAAGGATAAGCTTTGAAAAATGAGTTCTAACCATGAGAGCGAGTATTGTAAGCATGCTACCATAAAAGACAGCGAAAATACCAAGAGCTTTCTTTATGTCGATCTTTAAGAGCAGAAGTAATCCGAGAACTGCTCCAGCCAATACAGTTATGTGTGGCACTGTGAACAGATAGTAATTAAGCAAAACTCTGTTTTCGTCCATTGGTTCTCACTCCATAATGAATGCATAAGTTGTCGTTGTGGGCAAAGTTTTTCTTATTTTTGACAGCAAGTATCGAGGGAGAGTAATTTCTTTTTTTTCCTCCAGTATATTGTATATTCCAAGTATTTTTTCAATGACTTTTATCTCAATTTCCCCCCTAACTCTGAAGTACCCATGCCATGCAGTCGTTATCTCCAGCACAATTGGAAGATTGAGCTTTTCAAGCTCCCATTCCTCTAGGAGAGACTTCAAGTATTCAAGCTCTTCCCTCTTGAAATAGTGGAAACTCCCATCTCTAAGCTGTACTTTTGGAGTATCCTCGTTTAAAAGCTTCACTAAGCTCTTTCTCGCTCTAGGTAAGTGGAGGTTAATGCGTGAAATTTCTTTGTTTATTATTTCATCCGGCTGAGACATGAATTAAATTAAGATACAGGAAAGATAAAAAGCTTTTCACTTCAATGTTCTTAAGAGCTCTTGAACAGTCCTTCTTACAGCTTCATAACTGTTCATTTTTGGCTTCCATCCTTTGCTTTTGGCTTTTTCAATGCTCAAGCGCATGAATTTCACATCCCCTTTCCATCCTCTTCCTCCATCAACTCCACCTGTAAAATAGAATTCTGGATTAAGCCCCATCTCTTTGCTAACTATTTCTGCAATTTCTCTAACGGTAATCCAATCATCACTGCCAAGATTATAAACATCATAAACCTTTTCTTCCTCTATAAACTTTTCAAAAAGGTACAGCATTCCTTCGACTGTATCGCTCACGTGAAGATAACTCTTTCTTTGAGTTCCATCTCCAAGAATTTCTAAACGATTTGGGTCTGCCTTCAGTTTATTTATGAAGTCATAAATAACTCCATGATTTGAGCGCTCTCCTATTATGTTCGCCAATCTAAACACTAGACTCCTTATATCAAAAGTGTGAGCATAGCCACTTATCAAAGCTTCAGCTGCAAGCTTTGCTCCCCCATAAACACTTATAGGTTCAAGAGGAGCATAATCTTCCGGAGTTGGAATAATTTTAGCATCTCCATAAACTGTTGATGATGATGTAAAAACTAAATACTTGACTTTTTCCTTTTTCATTGCTTCAAGGAGATTATACGTTATTAGAACATTTGTTTCGTATAAAAGTTCTGGACTCTGTGCTCCGATTCTAACTTCTGGATTTGCTGCTAGGTGAAAGACAACTTCAGCCCCTTTAACTGCCTCTTCAGCGACTTCTAGGTCTCTTAAATCACCCTTAATGAACTCAAAATTTTCACTATTAAGCCATCTCTCAATATTCTTTAAGTCTCCAGCACTTAAATCGTCAACAACTCTGACATCATAACCTTGCTCCATTAATCTGTCAACTAAGTGAGAACCTATGAAGCCCGCTCCCCCTGTGACTAAAACTCTCATTCTTGTCACCCTTCAAATTGTCCAAACATCAAGTATATATTCTTTTTGTAGTCAGGTAATTACAATTCAAAAAGTTTGTATATGCACCATTGAAAATCTGAATCCTAGTGAGTTACATTTGTTAATTTTGAAATAATACCATAATAACTTTAAACATATTTTTGTGTTTTGTCATGACGATAAAGCCATTTTAGAAGTTTGTCAAAATGCCAACTGTTCAAGCAAAAACTTTATATTGTAAATATTGTTCAGAATAAAAGCGTTTATGTTGAACATTAGAACAACAAATGGTGGTTAAAATGAACGAGATAAAAAGTATGCCAACAACAGAGAGAAAGAAAATAAAGTTCCTCCAGCTCATTTTCGTTGACATAAACGGTGTTCCAAAAGGTATGGAAGTTCCAATAGAAAGATATGAGGAAGCAATAAGTGATGGCATCTCCTTTGATGGTTCATCTATCCCCGGATTTCAGGAAATAGAAGACAGCGACTTAATCTTTAAAGCAGACCCTTCGACATATGCAGAAGTTCCATGGGATGGAATAGCAAGAGTTTATGGGTTCATATACAAAGATGATAAACCATACCATGCGGACCCAAGAGGAATCCTAAAGAGCATAACCCAAGAACTTGCAAAGAAAGGGTTAAGAATCTACATTGGATCTGAACCGGAGTTTTATCTTTTTAAGAAAAACGGAACATGGGAACTTCAATTACCAGATGTGGGTGGATATTTCGACCTAGTAAACTTAGACAAAGCCAAAGACGTCAAAAGAGAAATCGCACTTTACATGCCATATTTTGGCTTAACCCCAGAAGTTTTACACCATGAAGTTGGCGCTGGACAGCACGAAATAGACTTTAAGTTTTCAGATGCGCTAGGAACTGCAGATAACATTGTAAGCTTTAAGTATATTGTTAAGGCCGTTGCCGAGAGTTATGGGCTATATGCAACATTTATGCCAAAGCCGATTTATGGAATGCCAGGTAATGGAATGCACCTTCATATAAGCCTATGGAAAGATGAAGAGAATTTATTTGTTGGAGAGGATGGACTAAGTGAAACAGCGCTATATTTCATTGGTGGCATATTAAAGCACTCAAAGGCCTTAGCAGCGTTAACAAACCCAACAGTAAACAGCTATAAACGTTTAGTTCCAGGATATGAGGCACCAGTTTATGTGAGCTGGGGATACAGGAATAGGAGTGCATTGATTAGAGTTCCATCATATAAAGGAAAAGGCGCAAGAATTGAATACCGCTGTCCCGACCCAAGTGCAAATCCATACCTAGCATTTGCGGCAATAATTAAAGCTGGACTGGATGGGATAAAGCACAAAGTTGAGCCGTTCGCATATGTTGAAGAAAACGTCTATGAGATGGACGAAGAGAAGAGGAATAAACTCGATATCGAAACTCTACCCTCAAGCTTGAGAGAGGCTTTAGATGAGCTTGAGAAGGATAAGGTCGTTAAAGATGCCCTTGGAAAAGCTTACAGGAACTTCAAAGAGTACAAGGAAAGAGAGTGGGAAGAGTACACTGAATATCTCGAAAAGAAAGACATTCCACTGGAAACTAAAAAAGTCACAGAGTGGGAACTTGAGAGATACTTCTATATTTAGCCTCTTTTCTCAATTATTTCATCTAGGTGAACAAGCATCGAGCCTCCAATTATTAAAGCTGCCCCAAACAGCTGTTTTAAGGTTAGGGTCTCGTTGAAAATTAGATATGCCAAAACCAGAGCCACAACTGGTTCTATTGTTGCTATGATTGAGGCTTTGCTTACTTCAACTTCTTTAAGAGCTGTATTGTATAAAATATACGCTAGGAACGTCGGGAAAAAAGCGAGTGCAAAGAGATAAGAAACAGCATTTAATGGAACTCCAAAATCTGAAAATGGTAGTAGAAACAAAGCTCCAAACCCAATAGTGTACAGCAAGGCTTCTTCTGGCCTTTCATTCCTAACTGCTATTTTACCTAAAATGCCATATAAGGCATAAGTAAATCCAGACAAAAGTCCTAATGCTACTGCAAGAGCACTTACCTCTTCATTATTGGGATTTACAACAAACAGCACTCCAACGACCGCCATTATCAACGCTGTTGATTTTATTAAAGTTATCCTTTCCTTGAAAATGAAGTATCCCAGTATTGTAGAGTGTATCGGGGCAGTATATAGAAGCAAAACTGCCAAAGACACTGAGGATATTTTCACAGTATAAAAATACAGCACATAAAACAAGAAAATGCTAAAAAATCCATAAAATGCATAAAACGGCAGGCGCTCTTTTTTAATTTTTAGACCTTTTGAGAAATTGTAAACCAAGAGGAGAAAAAACGCAATCAGCACACGATAAAATACCACTGTAAAAGTATCTAGATTAAACTGATACAGCAATTTGGCAAATATTCCAAGGGTGCCCCACATGCTAGCAGCTAAAAAAACTAAAAGATGCCCCTTTTTCAAACTCTCACCTCAAATCTCCGGTCCTGTTGGTAGTTTTCTTTTGTGTTTGCTCTTCTGTACTAGGTTTTCAACGTATTCAACCTTTTCAAGCGGAATACCCACTTCTTCGGCAATTTTCTCCTTGGGCATTTTCAAGTCAACTAATCTGTAAAGAATCTCGTCCAAGAGTTTGTAACTTATGCCAAGCTCGTTTTCATCAGTTTGTCCAATCCAAAGCCCAGCAGTGGGCTTCTTCTTAATAATCCTTTCTGGAACGCCCAACCTCTTGGCAATCTCCCAAACTTCCGTCTTGTAAAGGTTTATCAATGGGGCATAATCACTCGCACCATCACCCCACTTAGTATAATAACCCGTTAAAAGCTCACTCTTATTGCTTGTCCCCAAGACGAGGAAGTTATACTGGTTTGCATGAGCGTATAGAAGAATCATTCTTGCCCTAACCATTATATTGCCTTTGGTAATTTTGTCTGGTTCAAAATCAAGGCTTTCCTCAAAAGCATCAACAATTGGCTTGATGTTGATGATTTTGTAGTTAATTCCAAGAGTCTCACAAACTAATTTCGCATCTTCTACATCTTGATTCTCGTAGTATGGCATTATCAAGCCAAGAACTTTCTCCCTCCCCAAAGCCTTCACTGCCAAAAAAGCTGTTGTTGCACTATCAACACCACCACTAATTCCAATCACAACACCATTCACATTCGCCTCATCAACCCTCTCCCGAATAAAAGAGACAATTTTCTCGATAACTTTCCCATAATCTAGAGTCCTCATAAAAATCACCTTCTCCTTTTCCTTGCTTCTTTCACAGCACCCTCCATGAATCTAATATACCCATACATGCTTAAGGCGCCTCCTACAATCATGAAAACGAAAGCCAAAAGTGATAAGAGAGAGTATGGATAATCAACACCATAAACCCTATACGAATAGCTCACATTGCCACTCTTAACACTTATCTCAGGCTGAGAAGTTGGATTTAAATTAACAGACTGATTCCTGAGAATGTAAGAATTAATTTTTCCCTTTTGAATAACAATAACACTTGCATTTTGAGATGAAAGGATTAAAGTTCTGTTTGTAATGAAATACTTGTTTTCAAAGTTTTCATCCCCAATAATATGATGTCCTATGCCTAGAGTTCCCTCAGAAGAATATGATTTCTCAACACTATACATTGATACGAAAGATAGCAGAAGAGCGAGTGCCAAAAACATCAACCCACCTTTTATTAGTGGATAATTAAGAGCTTTTCTAAATGTTGTCATGGTATCACATCCAAAGGATAGAAATAAAAGAAGGAAAATCAGATTTTACCAGCTAACCAGCACTCGACCCAGTGGTTGTGTTCATACTCAACCAATTGTGGATGTTTGACATCACAGAGTCCTTTCTCCATGTAGATACATCTTGGGTGGAATCTGCATCCTGGTGGAATATTGACAGCGCTTGGAACTTCACCCTTGATTGGTAATTCTTTAATGATGTTTCTTCTCTCTGGAATTGGCTCTGGGACTGCAGCCAAGAGAGCCCTAGTATATGGATGTATTGGATTATCAATAACTACTTTAGCTGGACCCATTTCAACTATTCTTCCCAAGTACATAACTGCTATCCAGTCGGCGAAGTATCTTGCTGTTGAAAGGTCGTGGGTAATGTAGAGGTATGTAACACCCATCTTCTCCTTGAGTTCTTTCATCAACTCAAGTATTTCTGCTCTAATTGAAACGTCAAGCATCGAAACAGGCTCATCTGCAACGATAAATGTTGGATTTAAGATGAGTGCTCTTGCAATAGCAACTCTCTGTCTCTGACCACCTGAAAGCATGTGTGGGTGTCTTCCAACATAATCTTCTGGTGGGACAATCTTAACCATCTCTAATGCCTTGTGAATCAACTCTTCTCTTTCTGCTCTTGTCTCACCTATTCCGTGAATTAAGAGAGGTTCCTCAAGAACGTCGTATATTCTGAATCTCGGGTTCATTGATGAGAAAGGATCTTGGAATATCATCTGAACTTTTCTTCTGTATGCCTTGATTTCTTCTTGGGTTTTAAGGTCAGTAACATCTTTCCCTTCCAGATATATTCTACCATCCGTAGGCTCAAGGAGCTTCATGACGAGCTTTCCTGTTGTTGTCTTACCACAGCCGCTCTCACCAACTAGAGCAAAGACCTCTTGCTTGTGCACTTCAAAGCTAACTCCGTCCACAGCTCTAACGAACTTTGGAGGTTCTCCCCTCAAAGCTCCTAATAAACCTCTCTTAACTGGGAAATACTTCTTAAGATTTTCAACTTTTAAAATTGGCTCAGCCATCTTTCATCCCTCACAACAGCCAGCATGCTGCGTAGTGGTCTTTATCAATCTCCTTCAGCTCTGGCTCCTGCTCTCTACATACCTGCATTGCATATGGACATCTTGGATGGAATCTACAACCGCTTGGTGGTTTAATGAGGTTCGGTGGTTGTCCCGGGATGAATTCAAGCTTTTCAACATCTTCATGTAATCTTGGGATTGCCGCAAGGAGCTTTTGTGTGTATGGGTGAGCTGGCTCATAGTAAATCTTCTGACTGTCACCAATCTCGATTATCTTTCCAGCATACATAACTGCTACTCTGTCACTAATCTCTGCAAGAATGCTCAAGTCGTGTGTAATGAATATCATTGAGAGCCCAAGCTCTTTCTTGAGCTTCTTCATCAAGTTAATGATCTGCGCTTGAACAACGACATCAAGAGCTGTTGTTGGCTCATCAGCAATAACAACATCTGGCTCAAGTATTAATGCTGTTGCAATGACAACTCTCTGTTTCATTCCACCACTCAATTCATGTGGATACCTGTAGACAATCTCCGGAGAAAGACCAACTAGCTCAAGGTATTTCATTGCTCTGTCTAAAGCTTCTTCTTTTTCCATACCTCTGTGATAAATAAGAGGCTCAATCATCTGGTAACCAATTGTGTAAACTGGGTTCAAAGCGTTCATTGCACCTTGGAATATCATTGAAATTTTTTGCCATCTGATTTCCTTTCTCAAAACATCTTCTGGAAGTCCAACGATCTCTCTGCCATCAATTTTAACACTACCGCCAACTATCTTTCCTGGGGGAGTTGGCATTCCCATTAAAGTAAAACCAAGGGAGGACTTGCCACATCCACTCTCTCCGGCAAGTCCCAAGACTTCTCCCTTTTTAAGTTCAAAGCTGACGTTGTCTACAGCTCTGACGACACCTCTGGATGTGAAGTAATACATCTTAAGATCTTTAACTTCAAGGACAGTTCTAGCCATTTTTCACACCTCACAACCTCTTGAGTCTTGGGTTTAACACTCTATCCAATGCTACACCAATAAGCACGAATGTCAATGCAACTAATGAAATTGCTAATCCTGGTGGGATAACCCACCACCAGTATCCGTTAATTGTTGCGCTGTTTGTCTGGGCATCATAGAGGATTTGTCCCCACGTAACTGCTGTTGGATCACCAAGTCCAAGGAAGCTGAGTGATGCCTCAGTAAGAACTGCACCAGGAACGCTCAGAGCCATGACAGCGAATGCATATGGCATGATCTGTGGCATGATGTGTTTGAAGATAATTCTTCCAGTTCCAGCACCCAGCGCTTTTGCCGCTTCCACATAAGTTTGCTCTTTAATCTGAAGTGCCATACTTCTGGCAACCTTAGCAATTCCTGTCCAACCGAACATTACCAACAGGAAGACTATTGTCCACAGTGTAACGTGTCCCTTGAATGCTGCACCTAAGAGGATAAGGATTGGTAACGTTGGTATTGAAGCCACGAACTCGTTTACTCTCTGCATGAACTCATCTTTCCAGCCACCAAGGTATGCACTTGTAACACCGTAAGCAATTCCAATTAAAACGCTCAGGACTGCAACTGATACACCAACCACAAGGGAAACCCTTGTTCCCCAGATGAGTCCCGCCCAGAGGTCTCTTCCTTTATAGTCTGTTCCCATAAGCCCATATGTTCTTCCAGTTAGAATAACTTGGATTGGCTTTAAGTCAAGCTTATCCCCCTCATTGAATGTAAATATTTCAACTTGGAACTTGTAGTCTCCATGAAGTGGTTGTGGATTTACAAGTATCCCTGGTTCAGCTTTTGCAAATATAATCGCCATGACATCCATTGTACTCTTTATCGTCTCCACCCTGCCCTGGAGGTTCTTTGGATCCTCAAACTGTGAGGCCCAGTTGAACACATTGTTCCTAACTGTACCCATCTTTGCAATTTGATAGATTGAACCTTCCACTAAATCGGCACTCAAGAGTTCAATTTTTTGGCCATCGGGTCTGAAAACAGTAATAACTATCTGAGCTGGTGAATTCAAATCAGCAAGCTTAATATTAATGTTCTTTATTATCAAGTCTTTTGGAGGCAAATCATATCTGTTGTTGTAGTCAAATTCAAATGCATAATATCTTATTCCCCCTCCTAAATCCTCCCCCTCATTTATAATTTTTACATCCTTGTAAGTTAGAACTTCATGAGCTGCAAGTTTCTTAGTTGTAAAGTAGTTATACCAAACTGGAGGAACATTAGTAGGATTGCCCTCCCAGTATGTGGTCCACTTCTTTGGAATGTCTGGTTCGGTAAGATATGGTGCAGCTAAAGCCGTGAAAACTAAGAGAACGAGTAAGAATATTCCAAGCAATCCACCCTTTTGTCTTTTGAATTCAAACCAAAAGTCTTTAAGGCTCTCTTTTACATCAACCCATCTCATTTACCTCACCTCATGTTTGCTGAGATGCACCAACTTTGACTCTTGGGTCAAGGTAACCATAAGCTAAGTCTGCAAGTATCATGCTTATCAGATACAGAGCAACTGTAACGAATGTAACACCCATAAGGAGTCTTGTCTCGTTTTGCTGCAAAGCAGTCCAGTAGAGTCTTCCCATTCCTGGCCAGTTGAAGACACCCTCTGTAATTATTGCACCACCTAATGAACCAAGCAAACTGAAGATTGTCATTGTAATGATTGGCGGAGCAGCTGCTCTCAAAGCGTGACCATAAATAACTTTTCTTTCTGGAACACCTTTAGCTCTTGCAGCCATGATAAAGTCTTCCTGCATTGTACCGATCATGATATTTCTTGTTGTCCACGCCCAACCACCAAAGAGAACGAACACGATTGTTCCAACTGGAAGCACCATGTGATACAGAATGTCAGTATAATACGCAAATCCTTCTTTAGGCGGAGTGGATGTCATACCACCACTTGGGAACCAACCTAATTTGAATGAGAATATTAGAATTGCAATCATTCCAAACCACCACATTGGTATACTGCTCGTAAGCATTGCGATGATAGAAACTGCTCTGTCCAATGCACTTCCTGCAACTTGCGCTGCTTTAACACCTAAGAGGAGACCAATTAAAATAACAATTATTTGGGCTGTTGTGAAAAGTAAAACTGTTCTTGGAATTGCCGCAGCAATGATCTTTTTCACATTTGTTTCACCGAATATTGGAGTCTTTGTATTTCCAAAGTTTAGTAATAAAGTATCCTTAGTTCTCTCCAAAACTCTAACCCAGAATGGTTTATCTAATCCATATGCATGAATTAATCTATTATACTCCCTTTGATACCATTCCTGAAGTTTTTCTGGCTCAGCAGCCAAAGCCTTTTGCAGTTCAGGATTTGCTCTTAGTTTCATATTTATCTGCTCTTGTATGCTTGATTTCAAGTCTTCCTCCGCGACCTTTGTAAACAGAACTGAAACAAGTAGCGTTACTAATGCCAGCACTAAAAGTGCATTCAGTAGTCTAATTGCCAAATAACGACCATATCCCAAACCTCACACCTCCCTGTTCACATGTGTTCATTCGAGATATTTCTCATTCATCAACATTTTCAATCTTGTAAAACTTTTATATATTTTTCTATAACAATCGACTGACCAACATAGTTTAGGTCAAAAACGTTCAGTAGTAATCTGGAAATATAAGAACCGTAATATATACCCACAGCAGCTTTGGCTTAGAATCACAAGTTGCAGAACAAAATTAAATTTAATGAAGAAAAGAAGGAAAGAAAATTCACTTTCTTCTTCTCAAGAGCAGTGGAATCAATGCAAGTCCAAGGAGAGCTGCTGGACCACAGACCCCAGTCTTGGTTGGTGAAGTTTCGCTTGTTGTTGGTGAGCTTGTTGTTGGGCTTGGTGATGAGGTTGTTGGTGATGGGCTTGGTGAGCTTGTTGTTGGTGATGTGACTTGCTTCTTGATTACAACGACTGTCTTCTTCTCTGTGAATGAAGTGACTCCCTCAATGAGTCCACCCTTGACGTAGATGTCATATCTTCCTGCCTCCCAGTTTGCTGTCTTTGCTCCTGGAACTACAAGTTCAAATACTCCAGCCTTTGTAAGTTTAGCTTTTTCTGGACCAAAGACAATGTTACCTTTTTCATCTCTTACCTCAATGTACACGAATCCTCTGTCCGCTGGCTGTGTTCCTTCTGTTGGATACTCAACGACCATATTAGCCTTGACTTCGATCTTCAAGTCATCTCCTGTGAAGACTCTTGTTGGAACATTAATGCCAGCAAGTTCAAGCTTTGCAAGGATAAGCTTCTGCTTCCAGTAGTCTGGACCGAATGGATATGTTGGGTCTCTGAATGCTTTAAGCTCGACGAAGATTTTGTCTGGATCGTATCTTTCGATATAGAATGGACCGTTGCTAACTACAGCGTGACCGTGAGCGTCAATCCACTTGATGAGTGCGTCATAGCCTGGTGTTGGGTCTTTGACATCGTCAGCAATTGCAGCTGGAACAGCCTTCTTGGCCTTGAGTGCCTCAAGGACCTTCTTCAAGTCTGCAACGTGATCCTTGATGAGTAAGTCGAGTTGTGCAACACCCTCTGCCTCTTCACTGAATGAGTACTTCTGTGAAGCCCCATATTCCTGTCCCTTTGCAACAAGCTCACCCATTGCATAAAGGAGCTGCCATGGAAGTGATGGCCAGACAGCATTGTTTGCAGCAATCACGTCATCAGCTACTGGGTGGATGAAGTCAGTGTAGACTTCAATAGTGTCCTCATCAACGAACCTGTAACCCTTGATTTGTGCCAAAGTCTCAGCTGCTGAAGCGACCTTCTCATCGTAGTATGGATCGTTGTCTCCATCTTTGTGTGCCCACTCATAAGTGAATGCAATTGAGTACTTGAAGTCGGCCATTGTCATTGGTTGTCCATCATGCCAGTTGCTCAACTTACAGTCGTATGTGACCTTGGCCTTAGCCTCTTCACCAGCGTGAGCAGCAACCCACTTGTCAAGTGTTGAGTTGTAGATGACAGCATCATCTGGAACCTTAACTGGTCCTCTCTCAACTTTGAACTCACACCTAACTGGTATATAAGTACCTGTTGAGAGGTCAGTGTAAACTGGAGTATCCCTAACTACTCTCCAGATTGCACTTGCATAAACGTCGTCAATACCACCAATTGGGTTGAATGCGCTCATGAAGAGTGCACCAGTTGCTGAGAATTCAGCAACGTTAAGAACCTTATCTGGAGTCTCAGCTGTAATCAAGCTCCATCTTGTCCATAGACCGCTTGAAACGTCTCTTGCAATTGACTTAACTCTGTTCTTGTTAACTGGGAAGTACTCCCAACACTCTGCTACGAAGACCTTCTGTGAGTCCATTATACCAAGACCCATTGAGATCTTCTGGAGGTCCCAGTATTGGTCAACGTTACCCTCTTCAAGAACATACTTCTTGCCGTTAACTTCAACGTTGTTGAGGACGAGTAACTTAGTAACCTCCTCGACTGTCCAGTCATAAATCTCCTTAAGCTTGTCACCAACATAGTACTTGAGACCAAGCTTCTCAACTGCCTCATCTGGACCGCCAATGTAGTCAATGAAGTCTTTAACTGTGAGTGTTGGTTTCATCTCCCATCCGACTGGGGCTGGAAGCCATCCATACCATGAAGCATACCACCAAGCAGTGTAGTCATCTGGCCACTTAAGGTTAGCCATACTAACCCAACCAGCAGTGTAGAGGTTCCACTCATAGTTCTTTGGATCGCTTAAGTAGACTGTTGATGAAGCCTTTCTTCTGTCCCAGAGAAGTCTCTCAACCTTGAAGTGGAAGAACTTCTCAATTAAGTCTGCAACATAGAGACCCTCATCCTTTCTTTCATCCTCAATTCTAATGATGAACTTGACTGTGACAGGCTCACCATCGAAGTACCACCACTGCTTGCCCTCTGCATCTGTCTTGAGCTCAAGCTTGTGGCCTTGCTTTGCTAACTCATCAGCAGCCTTCTTCATAGCCTCTTCAACCATCTTTTGAGCCTTGGCAACATCAGCTGTGGCTGAAATACCAAGGGCTTTGTAAACTGGCTCGAAGTATGGGTTTGCACCTGTGCTTGGTCTAATACCACCAAGCATTGGAGCACCGCTACCTTGGAGGATATTTTGAACAACATATTGTCTGCTGATCAACCAGTTCATTGCAAATCTAACTTCCCTAATTGCAAATGGGTTGAAATACTTCTTGTCACCAACTGTGACAAGATATGGGTTATCGTCATCGTGAACTGGGTTCATTTCAATGTCGTAGTAACTACTTGCGGTCTTTATCAGTCTCAAGTTGTTTAAAACATCTTGTGGAAGATCCTTGAATGAACCACCTGATACTGACCAGAGGAATATGTCCAAGTCCCCCTTTGCAACATCAGTAATACCAGTTTCCTGGTTAGTCCTAATTGAGATATAGATTATGTCAGGAGCTGGTCCCTGTTCTGCTGCGGCTAGTGGACTTAAAAGCATTGCAAAAACAAACAATAAGGCCAAAATTCCAGACCTCTTCATGGTTTAGTCCTCCTTCATTTTTTTAAACACTACTGCATTCCTTAGTGTATAAAGGCATAAGATTATACATACAATCCCTATTTAAGAGTTACGTTTTTGTAAAACTTTGGCAACATTTATTGGAAGTTTATGAACTGTTAGACCAAACACAAGTATAACAGCCATTAATTTCAACAATGCGACATAATGTATTTATAGAACAAAAAATACAGCACAATTTACTCAAATTTTCCAAAATATGCTTTGAAAAATTCTGAAGAAAGCCCAGAAAATCATTTGAAACCTTGTTTTATAAGGATTATGGCAAAAAACTTAAAAAGATTTGACATTTGATGCTCAAGCGGACGTTTTATGCGTGAGTTAGTTCTGAAGGGCAAGTTCTTTATTGAAAATCAAGTTGTAAATGGATACATTGGAGTTGATAATGGTAAAATCGCAGAATTTTCGAAAAGTTCTCTTAGGGTAGAAAAATAATCGAAGTGAAAATTCCAATTGTTCCAAGTGGCCATGTTTCTCACATTTTGTAATGAAAAAGAAGATGGTGCAACTGGATTACCTGGATTGGAAACTGAATTATCACTTCTCCTGATGGCGTACAACAAGGACATGATTCCTCTTTGGGATATAATTGGAAAGACCTCCCCAAACCCAGCTAAAATTTTTGGAGTAAAGAACAAAGGTTTCGAAGTTGGGAAAGACGCTGATTTAATAGTCGTGAAATTAAAAGAAGAGTGAAAAGTTAACCTGAAGAGTTTTATACACGAGCAGAATGGAGCTCATTTAAAGGGTGGAACTGAAAAAAGGTTAAAATAACTCTGTTTAAGGTAAAGTGTTGTTATAAAAGACAATGAAAATTGTAAGAAAGTCATATGAAGAGAATTGTTATTGAGAGACGGATCTGTGTTTTATGGAGAACAGCTCAAGAACACAGAGCTTGGAAAATTCAAGAGACTGCCAGATGGGATGATTGCCAAGCTAACTATTTTTGTCCAATTAACTTTTTAACACCATCACAAAATCTCTTTTAAGGTGAGAAAAGTGAAATACACTTGGGAAGAATTCGCGAGAAAAATGGGGATTGAAGTCGAGAGACTGGAGAATAAAGAAGCTAGAGAGCTAAAGAAGTTTGTCAATGAGCTGATAGCTCCAACTCACTGTCAGTTCTGTCAAGGGCTTGATTTAAGCATTGAAAACCCAGTCCATCATCCTTCTTACGAGCTGACTCCAGCATGCAACCATGACTGCATTTTCTGCTATTCAAATGTGGCTGTAAAATTGGGAAAAGCACCAAAGCCCGGTTACTATGGCTGGGAAAATCCAAAGGCAATAACAATTTCCCAATATGGAGAACCTTTGCTTTCACCAAGGATTGTTGAGGTCAATAAGATGCTCCGTAAAAGATTTCCAGAGGCCAGGTTGGACTTACAGACAAACGGAAGCCTTTTAACAGAGGAGCTCTGGCAAAAGCTTGATTTTGATTTAGTTATGATAAGCTTGGATGCAGCGAGCAGAAAAAAGCACAAGATGATTACGAATGCAGACACTTTTGATAAAGTTGTGAATGCGCTCAAAATAGTTGGCGCTGATAAAAGCGTTCGTTCAATTGTGAGGACAATCTTTATGCCAGGAATAAATGATGAAGATATTCCAAAGATTGCAGAGCTTGCTGCTTCACTAGGAATTGACGAGATGATGCTCCAGCCCCTAACAATTCATAAACTCAATGAAGAGCGGCTTAGAAGAGCAGGATTGGATTTTGAGAGAGCCGAGAGTATCAGAGAGTTACTCAAGGTAGCAATAGAAGCTAAAAAATACATAGATGTGAGAATAAGCGGCTGTTTGCTAGTTCAGCTCAAGAGAATGGATGCCCTAACGCTCTATAACGTTTACAAAGTTTCAAGAGAAGTCGCACCTTTGGTTAAAAGAAAGAAGCTTGATGAAATTGAAAAAGTAATACATAAGTTGGCTCTCTGAGTGGTGATGATTATGGATTTAGCCCGCTTGTTTGTATACATCCTTTTGATACCATTTATTCTAATGAACATAATGATTTCAGCAACTGGATTCTTCTTTTCAACTGCTGGAAAGCTTATAGCAAAACTCTTCAAACCCCAAATTCCCAAAAATGAAAAAAGAGGTTATGAAATTCTCTTTACAACTGCATGGTTATTGGCTGGAATCTATGCTCTGAAAAGGCTTGAAAATACAAATATGCTTTTAGCGGCTTTAACGTTCCTGACATTTAGAAATGGAGCAACTATAACCAAAAGGTTCATCTATGGTATCCATGACGCTAAAATAGTTAAAAAAAGCACAAAAGATAGAAAGCTCACAGGCTTGGTAAGCAAGGCAGTGGTACTTGGCATATTAGCTGAGGTTTTATTTTTGTTTATCTGGGCCCTCTCTTACAATGCCATAACAGCAGGAATGACAACTCTTCTAAGGGTAGAACTTAATAGGCTTGTACTGTATCTATGGATTGCTGGAGCAGTTTTTGGAGCGGCATTTGGAGCATTTATCTCACACAACAATCGCGGAATTCTTTTGCAGAATGAGATTGCACTTATGCTTTTGTTCACTGGAAAGCGAAGTCTCGAGGTCTCTGTAAAGCTGAAAAATAAAGCAGGAAAGAAAACCAAGCACATTTTTCAACAGCTTAGAAGATAACCTTTTAAACTCCTATTCCTTCTTCCTATCATGCTCACATGCTCACTCTGCATAAACAACGAAAAAACTTCAAAAATTGAAATTATTGCTGGAAAACCCATCTGCAAAGAATGCTTAGTTTATCTCAAGCACAAGCCAGATAGGGGTAAAATTAGGGCTGAGTTAGATAAGCTTATGAAGAGTGTTGATAAAGCAATTGTGGCTTTTTCTGGCGGAAAAGACAGCACAGTTGCGCTTTATTTAGCCAAAGATGTTTACAAGGTTCCAGAGCTTGAAGCAGTTATGATTGACCACGGCTTTATGGCAAAGGAAGCAATTGAAAATGCTAAAAGGATAGCAGAATATCTGGATGTGCAATTTACAATTCTGCGATATGACTATTCAGACATCTTCCGTGAAGCTCTCTTAAAGGCCCAATCTCCATGTAGGAGATGCTCAAAGAGGACCATGGAAAAGCTGAGAAAGTATGCACTGAAGAAAGAGGTTAAATACATAATCACGGGTCATGAATTACCTTTCGGCCATCATCCCTACCGCTTAATGTCTGACGGGATAGTTCAGATTAGACTTTTGAGCCTGATGAGCGAAAGTGAGAGATTTGAAATTCTGAAAAAGCTACCTTTTGAGTTTCCCAAGTTAGCTGGATATACAACGAACTGCCTCATCTTAGGTCCAGCCTTGGAGAGGTACTATGAAAAACATGGCTTCAGCTTTGAGCATAGGAGAATAGCAGCTTTGGTTAGGTATGGGCTTTTAGACAAAGAGAAAGCTTTGGAAAAAGTGAAAAAGCCAGAGATTCCAGAAGAGGTAAAGAGAGAGGTTTATGAGCGTTTAAACTTGAAGGAGCCGCTTTAATTTTTCCTTAGCAATTTCAAGCACTTTCTCCGGCTCAACTCTAAATCCTCCACCTTTAGCTAAAACTTTACTGCCCCCTCCACCGCCGCCCGTCTCCTTGAGGACTTCTGTCAAAAGCTCCCGCATTGAAATACCCTCAACTTCCCTGTTCTTTGCAAATATCACATAGTTCCTCCCAACAACTAAAGCAATCGTATTTGGATTCTTATCTACCAAATAAACCACAAAAGCTTGGGCATCTTTCATATCAAGCTCCTCAACCGTGCTAACGATTTTAATTCCCTCAACTTCTTCAGATTCGTTTAAAAGTGCTTTAGCCTTCCACTCCCACAGCTCTAGTCTTAAAGCCTTCTTCTCCTCTTCAAGCTTCTCAATCTCGTTTTTAAGGTCTTTAACCCTCTCAACTAGGGGCCTGTTTTTATTTGGCATCTCATCTAAACTCTTCCAGTAATCCTCCAAAAGTTCATTCAAATACCTCAAAGCTCTATTCCCACAGACAAACTCAATGCGCCAAATATTTTTGCTCTTCTTGTAGAAGTTCACAACTTTAATAAAGCCGACCTCTCCCGTGCTTTTTACATGAGTTCCTCCACAAGGGATTACATCAACGCCTGGAATTCTAACAATCCTTATTGGGGGCTTGACCTTATCAGAAAGGTCTTTTCGGAGCTGATTTCTTAAATCCTCCGGCAGTTCATTGTAAAACTCAATTTCAACAGGTAAGTCTTTGCTAACAATTTCATTGGCCCTAATTTCAGCCTTTAAAATATGTTCCCAAGTCAGCTTTCCATCAAAATCAATTTCAATCTTGTTGTAGTTTTCAAAAATTTGGAAGCCTGTCGTGTTGCTGTCATACAAATCTTTTAGAACTGCTGAGAGAATGTGCTGACCCGTATGCTGCTTCATGTTTTCGTATCTCCACTCCCAGTCAAGCTCAAGCTCAACTTCTTCTCCAGCCTTTGGTTCCCTGCCTTTTAAAGTTCCCTCGTGCCAGATCTCATCTTTGCCATAGACCTTTTCTACTTTAATTTCAAAGCCCTCTCCTCTGATAATTCCCCTATCACTCGGCTGACCGCCGCCTTCTGGATAAAAAATTGTTCTGTCGAGCTTGAGCTTGATTCTATCCCCCTTAAATTCAAGAGCGTCAACTCTTGCTTTTGCTTCCTTGAGATAAGCGTCATCATAAAAGAGCTTAGTTGTCATGTAATCACCTAACAGAAAATAGAAAACGGGCAATATAAAAATGTTATCAGACGCAAAGCTCACTCAGCCTCAGCTCTTGCTTCAAGGATTGCTTTAACCCTCTTAAGCCTGAAGAAGTTCTCTCTCTCCATCTCATCCAAGTGTTGACTAATGAACTTCACAGTGTTCTTCATTCTCGGAATTATGATGTACTCAAGAGCATTTACTCTCCTCTTCGTCTTCTCAATTTCCTTCGCTAATCTTTTGAGAGTCTCTTCCACTTCAGCTAAGCGAACCGCTAACTCCAAAACTTCTTCAAACTTCTCCGCTGCTAAATCAACTCTTGGAGAGCTTGCAACAAATGTGTATCCTCTTTCGTCTGGCTTTCTCTTGAAGGATTCTGCCTCAATCAGCGGCACTGAAACTCCCATGATGTTTCTCTTCCTTATCTCAACTTCCTTGTTTGGTTTAACACCGAGAGCAATTTCCTTAAGTCTGAGTAAACCAACATCAATCTCAGCTAAGCGTAAGGTTTCAAAGGCTTCTTCTATCTTTTGGTTAAGCTCTCTCCTCAAGTTCAACGCTTCCTCATAAATTGTAAAAAACTCCATAATTAGGGCATCTTGCTTCTCCTTGAGGAGCTTATGTCCCTTCTCTGCAAGCTTAATGCGCCTTTTTAGTTTGAGCAACTCCATACGGGTTGGCTTGACTTTAAGTATCCCTGACATCTTGGTTCACCCCGAGAAAATAATAGAATCAAGAGGAACGCCTGTACTTTGGATGATACTTCTTGATGTACTTTGGCTCAATTCTCTTAAGCTCACTTTCTGGAAGCATTGCAAGTAATTCCCAACCAAGGTCAAGTGTTTCCTCAATGCTTCTGTCTTCATCGTATGCCTGGGCAACAAATTCCCTTTCAAATCTGTCTGCAAATGCTAAGTACTTTCTATCGGTCTCAGATAATGCTTCTTCACCAACGACAGCCACTAAATCTCTTAGGCTTCTACCTTCAGCGTAAGCTGCATAGAGCTGCTGTGAAAGCTGTGGATGATCTTCTCTTGTTCTTCCCTTACCGATACCATCCTTCATCAATCTGCTCAATGATGGCAGAACGTCAATTGGTGGGTAGATACCTTTTCTGTGCAGGTCTCTGCTGAGAACTATCTGTCCTTCTGTAATATAACCCGTTAAGTCTGGAATTGGGTGAGTTATATCGTCGTCGGGCATTGTGAGAATTGGCATCTGGGTAATGCTTCCCTTCTTTCCTCTAACTCTACCTGCTCTTTCGTAAATTGTTGCTAAGTCAGTGTAGAGGTAACCTGGATAACCTCTTCTCCCTGGAACCTCTTCTCTTGCTGCTGAAATTTCACGCAGAGCCTCACAGTAGTTGGTCATGTCTGTAAGGATTACCAAAACCTGCATGTCATAGTCGAAAGCTAAATATTCGGCAACTGTAAGGGCCATTCTTGGAGTAATTATACGCTCGATAGCTGGGTCATCTGCTAAGTTGAGGAACAACACAGCTCTCTCAATTGCACCTGTCTCTTCAAAGCTCTTTTTGAAGAAGTTAGCTTCCTCATATGTGATACCCATTGCAGCGAAGACGACAGCGAACTGCTCCTCCTCACCTAAAACCTTTGCCTGCCTTGCTATCTGGGCAGCTAATTTGTTGTGTGGTAAACCGCTACCGCTGAAGATTGGCAACTTTTGACCTCTAACGAGTGTGTTCATTCCGTCTATAGCAGAAACACCTGTTTGAATGAAGTCTCTTGGATAAGCTCTCGCGACTGGATTGAGAGGAGCACCGTGAACGTCTCTCCTATCCTCTGGAATTATCTCTGGACCTCCATCAATGGGCTTACCAATACCGTTGAATATTCTACCGAGCATGTCCATTGAAACTGGGACTTTCAGCGTTTCGCCAGTGAACCTTACGCGGGTTGTCTTAACGTCCAAATCTCTTGTTCCCTCGAAAACCTGAACAATTGCCATATCTTCCCTTGCTTCCAGCACTTGACCTTTTCTCTTTTCCCCGCTCTCTGTCTCTATCTCAACGACTTCACCGTAAGCTACTCCTTTAACTCCCTGAACAATCATGAGAGGACCGTAAATCTTGCTAATTGTTGAGTACTCCTTTCCTGACATCTTAATCACGCTCCATATTTCTTAAAGAGTTCTCCAAACTGCTCTTTTGTCTCATCTATAAGCTTGGCAATCTCATCAACGTTAGGTTCAAACTTCATTCTACCGATTTTCTCTCTTACTGGAAGCTTTGCAATCTCTTCAACCGGTATTCCTCTGTCAATTGCCTGCATGGTGTAGTCGTAGAAGTTGAGTATAACGCGCATCATTGTAACCTGCTTCTTTGGTGGACAGTAGGTATCAACCTCATGAAAGGCATCCTGCTGGAGGTAATCCTCCCTGAGCATCCTTGCAACCAGTAAAATGGCTCTCTCCCTGTCTGGCAGAGCATCTGGACCTACAATTCTGACAATCTCCTGAAGTTCAGCCTCCTTCTGGAGGAGCTTCATTGCAGTGTCTCTCATCTCTTTCCACTCTGGGTCAACATTCTGGTGCCACCAGTCTTTGATCGAGTCAACATAAAGTGAGTAGCTCATAAGCCAGTTGATTGCTGGGAAGTGTCTTCTTCTAGCTAAGTCAGCATCCAGTGCCCAGAAGACTTTGACAACTCTCAATGTGTTCTGGACTACTGGCTCTGAAAAGTCACCGCCAGGTGGTGAGACAGCTCCGATAACCGAAACGCTTCCAACCCTGTAGTCGCTTCCCAGTGTGACAACTCTACCTGCTCTCTCATAAAATTCAGCAATTTTTGAGGCTAAATATGCTGGATAACCCTCCTCACCAGGCATTTCTTCCAATCTACCGGAGATTTCTCTCAAAGCCTCAGCCCATCTTGAAGTTGAGTCTGCCATCAAAGCAACGTCATAACCCATGTCTCTGAAGTACTCTGCGATTGTAATTCCAGTGTAAATTGAAGCCTCTCTAGCTGCGACAGGCATGTTTGAAGTGTTTGCAATTAAAACCGTTCTTTCCATCAATGGCTTTCCACTTCTTGGGTCTTTGAGCTTTGGAAACTCTTCAAGAACATCTGTCATCTCGTTACCTCTCTCACCACAACCGATATAAACTACAACCTGAGCATCACTCCACTTTGCTAGCTGGTGCTGTGTAACGGTCTTACCTGAACCGAAAGGACCAGGAATTGCCGCAGTTCCACCCTTGGCTTGTGGGAAGAATGTGTCAATTGTTCTCTGACCAGTAATGAGCGGAACCTCTGGAGGAAGCTTTTCTTTGTAGGGCCTCTTCTTTCTGACGGGCCACTTCTGGTACATCTTAAGCTCCTTAATCTCTCCACCAGGTGTCTTCACCTTTGCAATAACTTCCTCAATCGTATACTCTCCTTCCTCAGCAATCTCAACAATCTCTCCTTCAATCCCAGGAGGAACCATTATTTTGTGGACGATTAAGCTCGTCTCTGGAACTTCACCGATAATATCTCCACCAACTACTTTATCACCAACCTTAACTCTTGGAGTGAAGTGCCACTTCTTGTCCCTTGGTAAGGCTGGAGCTGTCAAACCTCTTGCAATGAAATCACCACTTTTCTCTCTAAGAACTTCAAGTGGTCTCTGAATACCATCATAAATCGAAGTCAGCAAACCAGGGCCAAGTTCAACACTAAGTGAAGCTCCCGTTCCAATAACGGGTTCTCCAGGTTTAAGGCCTGCAGTTTCCTCATAAACCTGAATGACAGCTTTATCGCCCTCTAAACGAATGATTTCTCCTATCAGGCCAAGTTCACCAACTCTAACTACCTCATACATCCTTGCTCCTCTCATGTCATCAGCAACGACCAGAGGTCCGGTAACTCTAATTATCCTTCCCATTTTCTTCACCTCTTTAGCTCAACACCAATTGCTTTTCTTACAATTTCCCTCAGCTGTTCTTCACCAAAGACTGAACCAAACTTATCGGGAATTTGAAGGATGATTGGAAACGTCACATCGGGAATTCCAATTCTCTGAGCCAAGCGCTCAGTAATCAATACTATACCGACATCTTCCCTCTCTATAAGCTCTTTCAACTTATTCTTCGCTCTTTCATTTTCTAGTGGAGTTTCTTCAAAAGAATAAACTTCATGAACTCCAGCAAGCTTAAAACCCAATGCAGTGTCTCTATCACCCATTAAAACTATCTTCATGGCAGTTCACCCACAATAGCTTTTATGTCCTCTGGCTTGATTCTGTCTTCAATAAGCTTTGCTATTGCCTTGAGCTTTCTTATTTCGCTCTCCTTTGCGAGGATGTAGTTTAGCGGAATTGCAACGCTTAATGGGTAGAATCTTGTCAATTCGTTGATTTTCCTCTTTATGTATCTTTCAAATGCTTTGTTAAATGAGTCCAAGTCGCCACTCTCAAGACCTTCCCTTACCTCCCTGAGAACTTCATTATATTTCGTTGAATCAAGCTCAGCCAATGCCATACTAAGGTCTTCAACGTGCATTAGAGTATCCAGAGTTCTTTGGTTTAAGCTACCTCCCGGAATTAGGAAAGGCCTTATTTTATCAGCACCCAAACCATGAAGCTTTGCTCTCAAAATTGTCATCAAGTTTATCTTGTCAATTTTGAGCTTAACGAATTCCTCAAAGATTTTTCTCTCTTCATCTTTTCTTGACTGTGCATATCTCAGCAACTTTGCATAATGCATTTTGTAAAGCTCTGTTTCAAACTCTTCGATAGTAATTTCTTTTAGGAGAAGTCTCTGATAAATTTCCTCATATTCTGTTCCCTCAAGGATGACAAGGATTTCCTCCATGGTTTTGGCTTCAGCCATTGCTTTAATTCTCTCGACCATGGTTCCAAGCTCTGCTATGTAATCCCTTGCAACCTCACCATAGAGCTTGGCCTTAACAATAACGGCTATATTTCTAATGTCCCACTCTTCAAGGAGGAACCTAAAGAAGGGATTAACTCTTTTAGGCAAAATCTTAAACATTAAATTGTAAGTATCTGCAAGGGCCTCATCAAATGCCCTATCAATTGTTTCAACAGTATATACCGAGAGCCTACCCAAATAGGGCTTATAGTCGCTATCTTCAAGGTTCATTACAAAATTGTTCAGGGTTTTTGATTCTGCGAGCTCACTAAAACGCTGCTCAGTAAATAGTCTTGCCTCCATAGCCCTAATCCTTGCATTTGGATAGGAATATGGAGTGTATTTGTAGATAATTGAGCCTGTTTTGTAGGTTATCCACGTAAAGATAACGGCAAGTGTTGTGTCCAAGATGCCAGTTATTGTGCTGATCTCCACTTTCCATCACCCAAAGAGCAATTTAGCAATTCTTGACCTAAGCTCACTTTCTAAACGCTCAATTCTAGCCTCAAATGTGTTGTCAACTCTGATTGTCCTATCAGCATTCTCAACCAAAACTCCACCTATGGTTTCAATTTTGTCTCCAAGTTCAATGCTTATTTCTATGCCTGCCTTCTCATTCAAAAATGTCTTAATCTCGTCGATTTTCTCAGCTATTAACTGCAAAGTTGCTTCGTTTGAGCTAACTCTAATCTTATCTTCGCCAAGTTCCTTAACAGCCTGAAGCATTAGGTTCTTGACAATCTCAAAGTACTCATCCTTTGGAAGGGCTACCAGTCTCTCTTTGAGGCTCTTAAGAACTTCGTTCATCAACTCCTCTTGAAGAGCCAGCCTTTTCTTTCTAATTTCGAGCTTAGCATTCGCTATAATCCTCTGCTTTTCTATTTCAGCTTGTGTTTGTGCTTTTCTCAAAATCCACTCTGCTTTAGCTCTAGCTCTTTTTTCCGCTTCTGCTTTAATTTCCTCAGCTTGCTTCTCTGCTTCGCTTAAAATATACTTTATCTTCTGCTCTGCCTCTCTGTTTATTTCCTCGATGATCAGCTTTGCTCCTTCCATTGCTCTGCCTCCCTAAAGGAAAGTTAAAGGGCTCAGAAGCCCACTCCTGTAACTATCAATATCAGCGCACCGACGAGACCGAAGATTGCCATTGTCTCAGCCATAGCGGCAAAGATGATGCCCTGTGTGAAAGTCTTGGGGTTCTTTGCAACTGCACCAATACCTGCTGAGGCTATAATACCCTGTGGAATAGCTGAAAGACCTGTGAGACCAACTGTAAGACCAGCTCCTAAGAGAATTGCGCTCTTAATGATGTTTTCCTGAGTTGCCGCGGCAAATTTGAAGCTTCCACCAAGTATTCCTGAGACTAGTGCTATGAGGAACAGTGTAATCAAACCGTAAATGCTCTGTGTCATTGGAAGACCTTCAAGTATCAAAGCATTTTTGAAGTTCTTTTCATCCTCTGCAACTGCACCGGCTGCAGCAGCACCAGCTATACCAACACCGAAGGATGATGCTGCACCAGCTATACCTGCTGCCAATGCCATTCCCAAAGCAACATAAACTATTGGATCCATTTTTCAACACCTCCTATCTCAAATTTCAAGTTCTGAAACTTGCCTTCTTGATTTGAAAGGTTCAAACCTTTTGCCTTCTCCAGAGTAGAATGTTCCGAAAAATTCAACATAGTGCAAACGAAGAGCGTGAACGAAAGCACCTAAAGCGTTTATTGCGGTTGAGAATATCTGGCCACCGATGAAAACGACCAGACCAACAGCAATGCCGAGAGAAACTGGACCTATCTTCAGACCCCATATCATCTGAACAATTATGTTGATGACCATGGCAATTCCTGATGTTGCCAAAGCTAACGCCATTAATCTTGCATAGCTGAGCCAGTTTCCGACAAAGCCGAAGAAGTCAGAGATTATCATTAATATTGCCAAAGCTCCGTTTCTAAGCTCACTGAGAACAAACAACACCAGTCCAATGCCAAATAATGCTTCAGCTGCAATTAATGGAACTATTCCTGCCAAGGAAAGTGCAAATAATGCCGTACCAAGGATTATAAACATCCAAGTGAGTTGATCGAGTACTGCATCTTTTATTTCACCGTTTTTGATTTTGACCATGAAGCCCACTGTGTATCCTATGAACAAGTGCATGAGACCTATTGCTAAAGAAATTTCAAGGACCATTAATGCATCTCTCATTGCATCGAGTTTGCGCCATACATGGAATCCTGCAAGGTCAAGAGCGTTTCCAAAGTAACTACCAAAGAATATTCCCATGAGCATAGTGAAGAAGGAACTCCAAAGCAGGATATTTGCAAATTTCCAGGTTCCATCTTGGAGATGCTTGTGGCCTTTGACTAACAACGCGGCTATTATTCCTATTAACAGACCATACATAAAGTCCGTGAGCATAAAACCGAAGAAGAAGGAATATGTAAAGGCTAAAATCGGTGTTGGATCAATTTCATTGTACTTCGGAACTCCGAACATCTCTGTGAGCATCTCAAAAGGTGCTATAAGCTTTGGATTTTTGAGTTTGATTGGAATGTTATCAAGCTCTTCTTTAGTTGGCTCCTTGATGTTGATATAAACTTTTCCTTCTGTAACTCTCTTTATGCCTTCCACGACCCTTGGAACGTCTTTCCTTGGAAGCCAGCCAAGCAAAGCAAATGTCATGTTGGTTCTGGCAAGATGACTAAGAATGTTTGCTTTGTCTCTTTCATTTTCCATTAGTTCCTGATAGAAAACTATATCGTCATAGTACTTTCTCGCAAGCTCTTTTGCTTCTTTCTCTGCCTCTGCTAACTCTTTCTCTTTTTCAACTAACTGATGTTTGTATTCCCTTATGGCCTCTCCCGGAGTACCTTTTCCTTCTGGAACCTCTATACGCTCAAAAGCATACTTAGCTAACACTGGGTTTGCTCTATCATAATCCTTCTTGAGGATCGCAAACACAACCAAATACCTAGCTTTAAACTCCTTTGAAATGTAAGCAACTTTGCCTTCAAGGGTTTTCGTCAATTCTTCTATCAGCGGAGAATACTTATCTCTATCAACAAAGCCAACAACGATTTCAATCCTCTCGGTAGATCTCAGATATGAGACATCAATGTTCAAAGCGGATAAAAGCTCAAGAACTGCTATATTGTTCTTTATTCTCTCTATCTCAGTGTTAATCGAGCTTATCTTGCCCTCAACTTGCTTGATTTGAGGCTCAACTTCCTCTAAAAACTTTTCAACTTCTTTCACAAGGTCTTCAATGCTCCTGTACTTGTATTTCCTCTTTGATATCATCGGCGGAAAGAAGAATTCCTTAATACCGCCTTTTTTCTCTTCCCTGTATCCTTTGAGAAACTCAACTAGACGAGATATTCCAATGCTGTAAGAAGTTGCTTTACGATAAAACTCATTGGGGACATCTTTTTGAGCGATTCTAACATCAAGTTCCCTTATTTCCACCACACCTTCTTCATGAAGGTACGTCAAAAGCCTATCCTTATACCTATTAATGCTTATAAGTTCAATTTTAACCATCTCTTCGGGCTTAAACATTTCAGCCCCCTCTTATGAGTTTTATACTCTCATCAATGGCTTTTTCGAAATTTTCAGTAGCTTTAACTTTGAGCTCTTCAAGCTCCTTAGTTCCCTTCTCAATAAGCCTATTAGCTTCAATTTCTCCCTCTCTCTTTTTCTTTTCAATGATCTCTCTTGCTTTCTCTTCAGCCTCAGCAATTATTTTGCTCTCCAGATCTCTTGCTTCTTCCTTTGCTTTTTGAACAATGAGCTTTGCCTCCTCCTTTGCTTTTTCAATTCTCTCCTCTGCTTTCTTTTCAGCTTCAACGATTTGCTTAATTACTTCCTCCATGAGCATCATCTCCCGATGATGGGTGAAAATGAGGTTCATTTTTGGCTAGTCTAATTGGTTTAAATAGTTTATGCTCGTAGGATATGACAATATGCCGAAAAAAGAAAGGAAAATTTAAGAATAATACTCTATTCCTCACTCTTTTTCTTTTCAAGAAGAGATTTGATATCTTTAAGAGCACTATTTTTGGCAAATATAATGATTTGTCCCTTTTTTGGAAGCTTAGTGTCACCAGATGGGATAATTAGATTGCCTTTCTCATCGTAAATTGCCACTATAAGGGAATCTTTTGGAAGGCCAAGGTCTTTCACAACTTTTTCAGCAACTTCACTATTTTCATCAATTCGGAATTGGACAATTTCCGCCCCTTCCTTTGGGAATAAAACTCTATCGAATCCTGGAGTGACTATGCTCCTGAAAATGTAGTTCGCTGCTATCTCCTCTGGGCTTATAACAAAGTCAAAGTACCTCTTTAAATCCTCTACTTTCTCAAAGACTTCCTTATTCTTTGGATTGCTGACTCTCAAAATTGTGGTAACTTTTGGATTCAAATGCTTTGCTAAAATACAAGCAAGGAGATTTGCATCATCTCTTCCAGTTAAAGCCGCAAACGCATCAGCTTGCTTTATATTCGCCTCCTCAAGGGTTTTTTGGTTAGTTGCATCACCTTCAATAACGAGACCATTGATTAAAAGAGAGAGCTCTTTGGCTCTCTCTTTGTCCATTTCAATTATTGTAACATCATGACCTTCTGCCTCGAGCATTTTTGCAACTAAATATCCAACTCTGCCTGCCCCCATTATTACAACGAACATCCAAGTCACCTCTTCTCCCCTATGAGGAATTTTGCTATCTCAGCATAGGCAGGCCTTGTAATTGAAATTCCAATTATGACACCGAGGATTGTTGTGAATGCAAATCCTCTCAGCCCTCCAACGAAGAACTTGAAGAGAAAGCTCATTGCAACAACTGTTGTCGTTGCTGATGCCAAGATAACAAAGAATGCCCTTCCCATTCTCTTAAGTATGCTGCTCCTTTTCACAATTTTTTCTCTCTTGCTCCTTCCTAAAAGCTCATCAGTGATGACTATCTGCTGGTCAACTCCCGTTCCTATTGCTGCTATGATTCCCGCAATACTTGGCAAATCCAAGTTCCACTTAATTAATGCAGCAATTCCGAGGATTATGATGACTTCACTTAGACTTGTAAATGTTACAGGTATCGCAATCCTAAGCTTTCTGTAGTGGAACCAAATTACTAGACCAACGACAATTAGAGCTGCTATCCCCGCTATTAGAACTTGCCTCTTAAAGTTCTCTCCGAGCTCTGGCGAAATGTATTGGGAACCTTCAACATAAACTTTGACAGGCAAAGACCCACTGCTCAAAACGACCGCTATAACTTGTGCCTCTTGCTGGGCAATGTATTGATTTGGAGCAGTTCCAGTTATTCTTACATCGGTTTGAGGAATTCCCTGAGCAAGCCCAGAACCAAGTGAATATGGACCATACAATCCTAAAGCTCTTGTTATTAGGCTCTTTAGGTCTTCACCTTGCTGTGGCTCAAAATATCTAACTGTTATCCCTTTTGCTTCAAGCTGGTCTCTTAGGTTTTTATCAACACTAACTAAAACAACAAGTTTCTTATCCTTGGCAAGATTTACTATCTCGTCAATGCTTTGGTTTGTATATGCAATTGTATCAATGTTGAACGCTTTCTTAATCCTCTCAGTTAAGGGCATTGCATCTGGGGCTTCTCCTTTAAAGTCAGTAATCATTAAATTATAGCCCTCTTGAGGAACTACGAAGAGAGAATTCACAGGTGGGTCGAGGAACATGTCAACAGGGTAGCCTGCTTTGTCTTTAGCTAACTGAGCAAACTTCTCTGCCGCTTGTTTTGAGATTCTAAATGGAACAGACCATTCATAATATGTGCCCTTAGGCTCGATTTGTATCGGGAACACCTGAACAATGTCTTCACCAGTTGCAAAAATTACCCCTTCAAATTCCGCATAGAATACACCCTGTCTTTCAATAGTTTCTTTCACGCTTCTTGCTTCTTCTTCTGTAACACCAGCGACTTTAACAATTATGTATTGATCACCCCAAGGCTCGACTTTAATATCTTTAACACCAAGCTGATTCAATCTTTTTTCTAGGGAAACCTTTACTTGCTCCATTGTATTTTGATCAACTGGATGTTCAAGCTTGACAGTAATAGCAGTTCCACCGCTTATGTCAAGACCAAAAGTTAAGCCGTAAGTGAGCAATGATGCAATTGAACCAATGATAAAGATTGTGAGCAATAAGACTCTCCAATTAAAAAGAAGCTTTTTCCAGTTCATTTCCTACCCCCCTTTTTCTTCTTAGAAGCTTTTGATGACATGGATGTTTTTTTAGAGGTTTTACTTTTCTCTCTTTCTTCTTTCTTTGCTATGAACCATCTTAAGACACCAGCATTCAAAATCCATGTGTTCATGAAATCCGCCAGCAAACCAAAGATTAGGACTATCGCAATTTCATCAATAACCTTAGCTGTCGAGAACAACCAAAGCGAAGCCAAAGCTCCCAAGGTTGTTGTGCTCATTGTAAAACCAGTTGACACTGCAGAGAAATATGCCTCCTCAACAGTATCTTCCTTTCTCTTAAGAAGCTTTGTAGTCAGAAGGATGTTACTATCAACCGAGTAACCTATAAGCATTAACAGAGCTGCAATCGTCGCTTGGCTTAACTCGATGCCGAAGATGCTCATTAAGGCCAAAGCTATCACCATGTCCGAGAAAGCTGAGAATATAACTGTAAATGACGGAACTGGGACTCTGAAGAACAGAAAGACAACAACTGCCATTCCAAGGAATGCTAAGGAAATTGCTTTTATTCCTTGTTCCCTTGCCATTGCTCCAAAAGTGGGTCGAACTTCAGATATTGCATACTTTGCATCTGGGAAGCGTTGCTTGAGAGCTTCCCTTATTTTTTCAGGATCAACATCCGCCGGTGCGTAAACATTTATTCCACTGCTCTCTTTTCCAATTCCTGTGAATTTCTCTACTCTAACATCTATATTAAGCTGTTGAGAAAGATATTTAGCAACCTCATCAGGATTTGCATCCACGCCGTAGGCAGTTACAACCACTCCACCCTTGAGGTCAATTCCAAGCTGGGGGAAATGAACTGCCAGAATTAAGAGCGATACAAAGAAAACTATCAAGGGGTAAATTATCATTTTTTTAGTCTCAATTTCTGTGAGCTTTTTAAGTTTGTCTTTGATCATTCTTTCCACCTCTAAGCAATTTTAAAGGTGTTCAATTAAACTCTTTTCCATTATTTCGGCGAAAGTATTTTAAAAGTATGTGGTATTTAAGTTTGCCTTCGAGCACTCAATTTTAAAAGGTAAAAGCTTAAAGGTTATGATAGGTGAGGATCATGGACACCATAGGATATCATTATGTGGTCGAAGCTTCAGGCTGTGATCCTGAGATTCTGAGTGATGCTAACAAAATAAGAGAGATCTTCCTCAAAGCTGCAGAAGCTGGAAATATGGAAGTTAAAGCAAGCTACTTTTTCAAATTCTCTCCAACAGGTGTCAGCGGCATGGTTATTGTTGCAGAATCACACATATCAATCCACACATGGCCCGAGAAAGGCTATGCCGCCATAGACGTTTACACTTGTGGAGAAAAAGCTGACCCAGAAAAGGCAGTTGATTACATCCTTGATGCAATAAAAGCAGAGTACGCCCACGTCTCAGAAGTCAAGAGGGGCATTGAAGAGGAAGACAACACATTTACACACATGATTCTGACATGGGAAGAAAAGCTTGATAGGAAAAACAAAGGATAAGAAGTCACTCTAAGAGCTTTTCAATCTCTTCTTTTAGTCTTTCAATCTTTTCTTTGAGTTCTTCAAACTTAATCTTATACGGCTCAAGCTCATCAACTCTCTTTTTGAGTTCTTCATTTTCCCTGCTTAGCTCTTCAACTTTTTTCTCAAGCTCCTCCTTTTCTCCCCTGAGTTCATCAGCTAGGTGTTTTAACTCCTCTACCTTCTTTTCGAGTTCCTCTTTTGCTAATGTTAGCTCCTTGACAACTTTTTCTAACTTTTCTACTTCCTCTTCCTTGGCTTTAAGCTTCTCTTCAAGTTCCTTGATTTTAGTCTCGTCAACTTTCTTCGCTTGCAACTCCATAAGCTTAATTTTTGTCTCACTCAGCTCCTTTTCCAGCTCTTTCTTTTCCTTTTTAACTTTCTCAAGCTCTGCCTTTGTCTCCTCAAGCTCTTTCTTTAATTTTTCAATTTCTTCTCTTGCCTTCTCTAAGCTCTCAAGCTCCACTGTCTGCTTCATCTTCTCAAGCTCTTCCTTAACCCTCTCGTACTCAAGCTTAAGCTTCTCGTATTCTTTCATCAGCTTTTCATACTCTTCCTTAGCTATTACTTCTTTAAGCCCACCTCTCTCAATCATTTCAATTGTCTTAATGAGCTCGTCGAGCTTTCCTTGCTTGATTAATTCATATGTCTCTCTAACTAACTGTCCAGCTTTGCTTTCACCCTTGAGGTGCTTCCTAATTGTTTGTTCAGTCCTTCCTAATTCTCTTGCAATCTCGCTAACCGTCATTCCAGCCTTTTCTCTTGCAATAGCACCTGCGGCAACTGCTAAGCTGTCAACCCATGTCAATCTTTCGGCTGGGTCTTTAATGAGTTCAATTACCTCTGGCCTGAAAAGCGTTGCAAATAGGAGAACGCTCTCAAGCTGATGAATCTCTTGTCTTCCAAGGGGGTTGAGTGGAACCTCAATTGTCATTTCCATCACCTCCTCACAACTCTAAAACTCTACCTCTCTTCAGCACTTTGTCGTGATAAACAATTATCCCCTTGTCAGTAATGTCAAATGGGTGTCTCCTCATTGAGTGTGATGTCCCTCTCATCTTCCAGACGATTAAGGAACGCTTGAGCTCACCATCAATCTCATCAAGGTCGAGCCTTATGATGCCATCAACACCATGTTCAACTCCCGGTCCACCGAATCCCCTCTCCCCAACACTGATCTGGCTCACAAAGATTGATGTACATCCTGTTCCGGCTAAAACTCTCTTGAGCTGTAAGATTATACTTCTCGCCATGGCGGGCTTGTTTATGTAGAGTGTTGTAACTGAGTCAACAACAACTCTCTTCGCTCCAATATCTTTAATTGCCTGCCTTAAAACGTCAATGAACTCCCTCAAATCTGTTAAGTCGTGGACGATGTACTTTTCATATTCTTTTGACTTCCCAATTCCAGCTGTGAAGGCATCAACCATTGCAAACATACCTTCCTCCTCATATTTTTTAACATCCCAACCAAATTGGGCCATGTTCTGCCTCACTTGGACTGGATGCTCCTCTAAAGCAACATATATGCCCGGTTCACCCATTTGGAGGCCGTTCCATAAGAACTGCTGACTGAAAATTGTCTTACCAGTTCCCGGCCCACCGCTTAGTAAAACGACATTCCTCTCTGGTATACCCCCGTGAAGTATCTCATCCATCCCCGGAATTCCCGTCTTAACCCGCTTAACCATCCCCACCACCTCCATCATCAAAATTAGATTATTTTAACATAATTAGAAAAAGCCCTGATTTTAATTACCGAAAGATACTATAAATGTAGAGGTATATAAAAGTTACGCTTTTCTGTGCCGCCGTATAAACTCGCCAACATCTGTAATGTTCTTGATGAACGCTCTCTCACTGTTGGACTGAATTCTGCCAATTCCCAAAATCACTCCATTCTCATCGAAGAGAACAAGCTTTTTTGTACCTTCCCAGTTGTATTCTTTAATGCCTCTTTTTGGAACATCTTTGCCCGTTGTGAAAAGGAAAGCAGCCTTTGGCTTCAAGATGGTATAGTTCTTTTTAATATTAACGAAGTAGAAGAACTCAATGTTCGGATAGAATTTTTCCACTAAATTTTCATCAACTTTTATCGTTCCAACAAAAGTCCCAAAGGAATAGGGCTTGAGCTTTAGATTTTCAATCTCTCTCCAAACTTCCTCGTTCACAGCATAAACATCTCTGAATTTGCCCTCAACAACTGCAAAAAAGCTGTGCTTAAGTTCGCCATACTTTTCTGCTTCTCTCAAAATTAAGTCAAACTCCCATGAAGAAACTCTTCGATATCTAATCTTCTGCCCCATTTTCACTCAAAATTAACTAACACAATGTCCCTTAAAAGGTTAGCTCGAGGTTGTGGTATTTGGAGGAGGCACCTGTTCCGGATAAGCCACAATTATCGTGGCATTCTTGGGCATGTTCTCCTCCATCTTCACATGAACATAGTAGTCACTCACCAGCCACTGGGCAGAAAAGGCGCTGAGAAAAGCTGAAGCACTTAGGAGAGTAATCGCTATGACGGAGGGAGCAGGATGCACAGAGACTCCCTTTCCTTTCAGAAAGATTATTAGCCCCACCAGAGAAGACGATGCCCATGTCCCGAGAACAGCGAACAGTACGGGAGTCTCCACAGGGGTTCTCATGAAATAAAGAAGTGCCCAGAGCGATCCAAGTAAGCCAAATACAAAGTAAACTCCTCCAAACTTTTTTGCTCTTTTGAAATTCGTAGCAATCCCCAAGTAGTAAAGCGAAATTGTCCCCAAAGCAAAGTAACCGAGTATAAGAAATGGTACAGCCCATGCAACATGACGATAGGCAGAACTTGGAACGATGCTGAAAAACATAACTGGCACAAAACCGTAGAACGCAAGGTTAACCACAGCCTGAACCATAAAACATGCCAACAGGATACCGGACTTCCATCTCATAATTAAAATTATGACGTAGTGTTATATTTACTTTTCGGCTTCGTCTAAAATCCTACTCAGCCCATCCAAATCAGTCTTATCAAACTCCTCCCTGAATTTCAAACCAAGCTCGGCTATCTCTTCTCTTGTGATGATTTCTTTTCCTTCCCCTATTCCTGGACAGCTTTCATCATAATACAGCCAGAGCTTTTCTCCTTTGTATTCAAAAGACTCTTCCCCTTCAACGCCCAGAGGTTTGTGAGAGACCATAAATGGGTAAATCTGACAGACTAATGGATTGTAGTCATGGATTTTGCATTTGCCCGTCTCTGGGTCATGAAAGACGCAACCCAAATCCCACTCCCTGTAAGCCAAGACAAACCTGATTTTCCCGTTTTCAGCTGTGAAGAGAACGAAATCTTGAGGATCATGGTCATGCTCGGCTATCCTTTTGATGTCGTAAAGTGTGAGGTAGATAAACCTCCCACGGCAGCAATCTATACAGAATTTGCACTCAAATTTAACATCACTTTTGAGAGGTTTGGGTTTGAATCTCATTGACTCACCTCAGGTATTCAAATGTGCATCAAACTCTTTGCTCTTTCCAAAGTCAGCATAGCTTTTATCCAGGCGCTTGCTCACATAAGGACCGTCTTTTCTATAACCGAACTTTCTGTAATATTCTCTAACACCAACGCCGCTGATGACAAGCATCTTCTTGACATCAAACTCCTCTCTCGCTATTCTCTCCGCCTCTGCCAAAAGCTCCCTTCCATATCCTCTGTGTTGCCACTCGTATTTAGGTTTGCCTCCAATTGGCACCAGCGGACCGTAAACGTGAAGCTCTCTAACAATTGCTGATGGTACTCTGTTGATTTCTTTACGGTGAGCTTTTTCGCTTGGAATCCTCAACCTAAGGAAGCCTATGAGAATGTCATTCTTAACATCCTCAAAGCTGAGGAAAATTTCTCTGCCCTCGCTTGCCTCATAGTCCTCTCTCAAAAGCTTTATATGCTCAACTTCTGGCTGAATTCCAAACTTCTGCATCACATGACCGACTTCTCTGAATCTAATCTCTCTTGGCCTTATGCCTCTCTTGATGAGCTCGTTGAAGACGAGCTGTCCTAAGTTGGAGTGCTTAACCCCAGCAGCAATTAGAGGAACGGGGATGTCTCTTTGGATTCTCATAACGCGAACCCACTTTGGAATTATCTTGTAAACCTCAACAAGGAGCTCAACTGCTTCTTCAGTAGTGTATGGCCTATACTTGCCTTCTTTGTACCACTTGTACAGGATTGTATCCTCCGTTACAAGCGTCGGATAAATCTTCAGCATATCTGGTTTAAAGCGAGAATCTTCAAAGATTATCTGGAAGGCCTTTAAATCTCTCTCAAAGTTGCTTCCCGGCAACCCGGGCATCATATGGTAGTTTATTTTAAGTCCAGCATCCTTCAAAAGCTGAGTCGCTCTAACAACGTCTTCAACAGTATGCCCTCTCTTAACTCTCTCATATATGAAGTTGAAAACAGTTTGAACACCAAGCTCTACTCTTGTAGTACCAAAGGCGAGCATTCTATCAATGTGTCTCTCAAAAGACCAATCTGGACGAGTTTCAATAGTCAAGCCGACCATTCTGACCTTTGCCTTCTCATTCTTTCTCTGCTCGTCTTCGAGGTAATAGTACTTTTTCTTATGAGTTCTCTCCCAAGCGGCTTTAAACTTCGGGTCTTCATCAAATACCGAGTAGTCTTTTTTAACTAAAACCCTAATCAGCTTTTCCTCAAGGTTCTCTATGTCCTTAAAGTAAGGAAAGTCATTCATTGCCTTAAATGCATTTTTTATGAACCATTCTTGATAATCCAAGTCCATTGCTGGAAATGTTCCGCCTTGAATAATCACTTCAACCTTATCAATGTCATGTCCTATGTCATAGAGTTGCTTTAAACGGCGGAGCATGATTATGTAAGGGTGATAAGCACTTTGAATTGCTCTCAAAGCTGACGGTTCTTTTCCAGTGTAGCTCTGCGGCGAACCTTCAGTAGGGCCTCCAGGACAATAAATGCATCTGCCATGAGGACATGGAAAAGGCTTTGTCATCATTGCAACAACTGCAACACCGCTTATTGTTCTCGTGGGCTTCTTCTTAAGGAAATCTTTGAACTTCTCCCTATCCTCCTTGGTCATAACTCTCAAGATGTCAGCGTTACCGGGAAGCTTGCTCAAATGATATTTTCTCGCAACTCTAACCTTAACCTTGTTTAATTCCTCTCTGCTTTTAATCTCACCCGAAATTATCATCTGAGCGATTTCCTCGCAGGCTTTTCTGTAAGCATCCATTATCCTCACACCTCTAAAGTCTCACCCTTTGGTTTAAGGAAAGCGAGTTAGCTTAAAAAGGTTGTCAGTTTATATCCACTTAGTAAATAATTTGGCTGGTGAATGAAAATGGCGAGCAGAGACGAGATTGTAAGCTTTCTCGATGAGTATTTGAACATAAAAGCCTTCCCGGACAAATCAAAAAACGGTCTCCAGGTTGAAGGGAAGAGCGAAGTTAACACAATAGCCTTTGCCGTCGATGCATGCTTAGATACTTTTGTAAAAGCAAAAGCATTCAAGGCTGACATGATAATAGTCCATCACGGCATAGTCTGGGGAGGAGTTGATTATATAACGGGACTCATTCAGAAGAGGCTCAAGTTCCTCCTCGAGAATGATATAAACCTCTACGTTGCCCATGTTCCCTTAGATGCCCACCCAGAAGTTGGAAACAACGCCCAACTTTTAAAGCTCCTCGATTTAGAGCCTAAAGAGCCTTTCGGAGACTATGGAGGTGTTACAATCGGATTTATCGGCGAATTTGAAGAGCCAAAGCCTCTGCCGCTGATAGCTCAAATTTTGGTGGAAAAACTAAAAATTGACTATGTGAAGAGCTATGAGTTCGGAAGGCAGGAAATCAAAAGGGTAGGAGTCATAAGCGGAGCTGGAGGATTTGCAATTGAAGAAGCTGTGAAAAAGAATGTTGATTTGTTCATAACGGGCGAGTTCACTCATGGAAACTACAGAACAGCTGAAGACCTAAGGCTGAGTGTTCTCGCAGCTGGACATTATGCAACAGAAACTTTAGGTGTTAAGGCACTAATGCCCCTCCTAAGAGAAAAGTTTGAAGTTAAGACAGTCTTCATTGATAATCCTACTGGTCTTTGACTTTTAAACTTTCTTTTAATGTTGAGAGAAAGCCATCAGGCTTAACAAGAATTAGTTCAACCCCTAATTCATCTTTAACATATTCTTCAACCCAGCTTCTACTTAAAGGGTCATTGTTAAAAGGATAAACTATCACAAGCCTATTAAATCCAGCTCTTTTAGCTTTCACAGCATTGTATAGGATGCGCTGCTTTATCCACTTATAGGAGTTTTCGAATTCGACTGCTAGGACTTTTCCATCCTCCTTGAGAATTACCAAGTCAATCCTGCTTCCATCTTTACTTCGAAACTCTCTAACTGCTCTGAACCCATGGAGAGCACAGAGTTCCTCAGCTTCTTTTAGAAGAGATTTAACTTTAATTTCTAAAACCTCCAAAATAAAGATAAATCAAGAGGAGAGCCTCTTCTTAAGCCCCTCCAAAGCTTCTCTTGCCTTTCTTACATCCTTTATCTTTCCTTGGGCTAAGTCCTTCTTTCCTCCACCGCCACCACCAGCGATTGAAGTTATAACCCTTATAAGCTCGCCAGCTTTGAAGTCAAGAACATCGCCAACTGCAACGACCACAGCGTTCGTGTCTTCGCTTATAATTGCAATCACTCTATTGGGTTTCTTTAACTTAAGTGCTGCTTCTCTTAAGTGGTCTAAGTCCCCCTCAACAATATCTCCGATGAACTCAATTTCGCCAATCTTCTCAACTTTGCTCTCAAGCTCGTAAACGAGAAGCTTAGCCAATTCTTTCTTGAGCTTTTCAACCTCTTTCCTAGCCTGCTTCCATTCCTCAAAGAACTTCTCAGCTGTTTCCGGCAGCTTTTCAGGCGGAACTCTGAAGACTTCACTCGTCTTCTTTATTATGTCCCTCTCCTTCTGCCACTCTTTTATCGCAGCTTCACCGCATGCGAAGATAATTCTTTCAACCCCATCTTGAATCCTCTCAGTTCTAAGTATCTTTATTGGACCGACTAAGCCAGTACTTGGCAAGTGAGTTCCACCACATGCCTGAACATCCCAATCTTCAATCTTAAGAACCCTAATGACTCTTCCCGGCACAACTCCACCTTGATAAAGCCTAAAGCCGTACTTCTGTTCTGCCTCTGTTCTCGGTAACCATTCCCAAGTGACTTTTCTGTCCTCCATGACAACCTTATTAGCAAGCCTCTCTATTTCCTTCAGCTCCTCTTCACTAATGCGCTTGTAGTGAGAAATATCCAACCTCGCCCAATCTGTGCTCAGCTGTGAACCGGCTTGCCAGACGTGCCTGCCAAGAACCCTCACCAAAGCTCCCATCAGAACGTGGGTTCCAGTATGGTGTCTCATATGCTGGATTCTTCTCTCCCAGTCGATTTTTCCGTGAACTGTCATTCCTTCTTTAAACTTCTCTGGCTCCTTAACTCTGTGGAGTATCACCTTTCCAACTTTCTGAACCTCAAAGACTTCGACACCGTTAAGCTCACCAGTGTCATACGGCTGGCCTCCACCCTCTGGATAGAATGCCGTTTTATCAAGAACGACCCACTCATCAATGACCTTGAGAACTTTAGCATCAAACTCCTTCATGAACGGGTCTTCATAGTAAAGCGTTCTCGTATCTGGCAAATCCCTCACAAGCTCAAAATCAACGATTTGCTCCTCTTTTTCCTCTTTTGCCGTCTTTTCTGCTTCCTTTGCTACTAAGCTATAGAAGTTGTCGGGTATGTGA